>CADBIU010000030.1 GCA_902794825.1 uncultured Lachnospiraceae bacterium | reverse complement strand
CAGTAATGCATTCAGCTGACACGTACTAATCGGTCGGAAGCTTATCCTTAAGTTCTTGGATGGAACGAAAAGTTCCTTCGGTGTTCAGTTTTGAAGGTACAGAAAATACGCCTTGATAGCTCAATGGTAGAGCACGCGGCTGTTAACCGCGGTGTTGCAGGTTCGAGCCCTGCTCGGGGCGCTAGAGACAGCAGTTAATCTGCTGTCTTTTCTTTTACAAAGGAAGTCGACTGATTAAAATTCAGTTGCTTATGGCTTTTAATTCTGCTATACTATGTAGGCTATGAAAGCAACCAAGGCTCCGTGGTCAAGCGGTCAAGACATCGCCCTTTCACGGCGGTAACACGGGTTCGATTCCCGTCGGAGTCATCAGACAGTTTTCATATTGGGAACTGTTCATAATAGTAAGGAGACGATTTGATCGTTTTCTTATATCTGATATGGACCCTTAGCTCAGTTGGTTAGAGCTCCCGGCTCATAACCGGTCGGTCCTGGGTTCGAGTCCCCGAGGGTCCATTTAGCCTTAACAGGCACTGAAAGCGGCGGTTATATGACCGCCGCTGAACACATAAAGAAGATCGTTTCAGAGACGGTCTTAATATATAGCCGGCCGGCATGGCGGAATTGGCAGACGCGCGGGACTTAAAATCCCGTTCCCGCAAGGGAGTGCGGGTTCGACCCCCGCTGCCGGCAGTGGAGGAGCTGTTGCATTTATGCAGCAGCTTTTTTGTTGTCGTAGTATTTACTTGCAATGTGATAGAATATACAGAAGGCACAACATTTTGATTAACAAAGCTGCCATGATGGCAGAGCTCAAATGATCATACACAGAGGAACAATATGATAGAAAAAAGGAAATCTACCGCAAAAGCCATTCTGGCAGTATTATGTGCAGCGACGGTTATGTCAACCGGCTGCAGCGGAGCGCATGCCTCCAATAAACAAGAGCTTAGCGGAAGTGAAGTCTCCGGAGAAGTGCAAAGTGAAATGGAGACAACTGGTGAGGTCTCCGGAGATGCTGAGAAAGAAGCGGGGGGATCGGAGGAAGCCCCTGAGAATTCTCTGGGAACGACAGCAACAGCTGAGGTGCCTCCTGTAGAAGAGACGGTGACCAACGAGTACATCCAGAGGACGGTGAATGTTATCCGAGAGGAGTCTACGGGTGAAACAGCGCAGCTCAGATTCTATAAGGACGCACCGAATGTCGCGTATATGGGAATTACGGAATATTTTGACCTTATGCTTGGGGGCGGCCTGAGTGTACAGGACCATGGGGACGGAACCTATACGCTGACTAATGCGGCTGGAGCTCAGGCAAGTGTGGATATCGGGAGGGACACTGTTGTATCGGAGAATTTGCCGGCGTTTGTGAATTATTATGATGCGGCAAAAGAGGGAACGCCGAGTTCTTTTAAGGACAGCCCGGCGCCTTATCTCAAACTCAGAGAAGTGGTCTATGAGGGAGAACCCGAAAAAGTTGAGTTTAACCTTGGAAAATTGGGAATTGAAATACGCGGTGACGCAAATGATGTGTGGCTCCCGGTTTCTATACTGTCATCCTGGCTGACGGATATTGCGCAGAACAGGGTTTTGTATAATGGTAAAAAGCTGTATGTCTGCTGCGACAAGTCGCCTTACGAAATGGATAATAGTTATTACAATACTAAGTATTACGACGGCATACTTAGCGGAGAGGAAAGGGCGCAGGATCTGACGCAGTACAGTTACGGGGATCTGGGATTTATCTTCCAATATATGTACGGATATCCGGGAAGAACACAGCTTGATCCTGAGATCCTGAGAGAGGAAGGGCTGGATGCCGCTCTGGCGGCTTCAGACAATACAGTTAAGGAAATCCGAAAGCAACTGATGTCGAAAGATTTCAGGGAGTTCTGGTTCGGCATGTACCGGCTCTCTGAAGGGCCTCTTGAAGACGGACACAACAATACATCGCTTTCAATAGGAGTGCTTGATGCCGAACAGGAGAAGTACAATGCTTTTCGGGAGTATACCTGGTCCAAATTCGACAGTTTCGGGGTCTCGGATTTTGTAAATAAGATCAGCATTGCCAACCAGGGCATTTACAGTGTGCGCACTGAGGAGTATATGAGCTCCGGGTATCACAGATATGGGGACACTGCGGTCATCCTTCTGCGCTCGTTCTCTGTTGACGAGGACGGATGGTACGCGTATTTCAGCGGTCAGGGCGAGATTCCCGATGATACTATGGGAACAGCGGCAATGGGGCTTATGAGAGCTTCGAAGGAGGGAGGAGTAAAGAATATCGTCTTTGACCTTTCTACAAATCCCGGCGGGTATTCGGATTCTGTTGCAGGTGTCCTGTCGCTGATGACCGGCAGAGACTATCTTCGCGGATATGATGAGCTCAGTAAACAGTACTTCAATGTATATTTTGACATAGACAGGAATCTGGACGGGGAGATCAATGATGAGGATGACGAGGTCAGCTACGATTTCAACTATGCGGTGATGACCAGCGGCGCATCTTTCTCCTGCGGAAATCTGTTCCCTTTCCTTGTCAGGGAAGAGGGCGGAATGGTGATCGGAGACAGGTCCGGAGGAGGATCCTGCAGCGTACAGAAGGCTGTCCTGAGCGAAGGATTCGAGATCAGCATTTCCGGCAGCAAGTTCAAACTCACGGACAACAGCGGCTCGGATCTTGAGGCGGGAGTTACGCCGGACTTACAGCTTGAGATCGGGACGAAGAAGGAAGCCAACGAGTTCACGGGAGAAGAGATGGAAGTCCTGGACTATTCGGCCTTCGGTGATCTGGACGGAATATGCGGGACGGTAAGCGAATGGTTTGCCGATAACAAATGAAAGAAAATGAAAAGGAGGAGACAATGAGATTTCCTGAGAACTTTTTGTGGGGAGGAGCTGTGGCGGCCAACCAGTGCGAGGGGGCTTACCTGGAGGATGGCAAGGGACTCAGCGTTCCGGACATGCTGCTTGGAGGAGATGTGAATACTCCCAGGACTTTTCTTCCTCAGACAGATCCGGCGGCGTTTTATCCCAGCCATGAGGCGATCGATTTTTATCATCGCTACAAAGAGGATATCGCACTGTTCGCGGAGATGGGATTTACCTGCTTCCGTCTGTCCATCAACTGGGGGAGGATCTTCCCGAACGGAGACGACGAGGAGCCCAATGAAGCGGGGCTGGCTTTCTACGACAAGGTATTCGACGAATGCGCAAAGTACGGCATTGAGCCGCTGGTGACGCTCTGCCATTACGAGATCCCCTGGAGTATTGTCAAAAAATACAACGGCTTCTATTCCAGAGAGACCATCGGACTCTTTGTCCGATACGCTGAGACTGTTTTCCGCCGTTATAAGGACAAGGTCAAATATTGGCTTACATTTAATGAGATCAATATTCCGTGCATGGGAGAGGGAGGGATCGGCAACCTGTACGGCCTCGGACTGATGGATGAGAGCGATATTAACGCCGACCACAGGATTCCTCTGAATGAACTCAAGAGCGACATGCAAAAGACATTTACGGCGCTGCACCACGAGTTTGTCGCTTCGGCCCTCGCCGTGAAGCTGGGGCACGAGATCAACCCTGATTTCGTGATCGGCAATATGATCGCGCACGTGACAGTCTATCCGCTGACGCCCAATCCCAAGGATGTTCTCGCGGCGCAGTGGGAGGACAATTTTAAGAACAATCTGTGCGGCGATGTGCAGGTGCGCGGCGAGTATCCGGATTTCGCGTTTAAGTTTTTCAAAGACAACGGGATCGAACCTTCCTTCATATTAGAAGGAGACGCTGACATCCTGCGGGAGGGAACGGTGGATATGTACACCTTCTCTTATTACCAGTCGGGCTGCATCACAGAGGATCCTGAAGCGGAATTGACAGCAGGAAATATGGTCAAAAACGCGAAAAACCCCTATCTGAAGGCCTCAGACTGGGGCTGGCAGATAGATCCGGACGGACTTCGCTATACACTTATATACTTGCACGACAGATATCCGAAGATTCCTCTGATGGTCGTTGAAAACGGATTCGGCGCTTTTGACAAAGTGGAAGAGGACGGATCGATCCACGATCCCTACAGGATCGCCTATTTCAGGGAGCACATCAGGGCGATGGGAGAGGCTCTTGAGGACGGCGTACCTCTGATCGGATACACCAGCTGGGGTCCCATCGATCTGGTCTCCGCCGGAACCGGCCAGTACGCGAAGAGATATGGATTTATATATGTGGACAGACATGATGACGGATCCGGAGATTTTTCCAGAAGCCGCAAGGATTCTTTCTATTGGTATAAGAAAGTGATCGGATCCGGAGGAGAAGATCTGGACTGAAATCAAAAAAAGATGTGCCTTGTCAGATAGTATTCTGATAAGGCATATCTTTTTTATACTGTAAAATTATTGCTTTTTTATCCAGATGCTCAGTGATCCGTCTGCGCAGCTGAATACACCGTATCCCTCCTCATCGATAGAGACCTCGTGCTTGAGATTGCCGAGAGTATCGATCCAGGTCTCGCCGGCGTGCTGCGTTCCGACGTACATTGACTTGTCGTCTCCGGTCCTGTTTGTGAGGACTACTGCCAGGCCGTTTCCGCCATGAGCTTCATCGCCTTCCATTGTCCAGCCGACTACGTCCGGATCGTCAAAATAGTCATGCTGTGCGCCGTATACGTGTGTCTGGCGCAGATCCATCATCAGATCGATCTCCCTGTGGAAGGACGGGCCATTCTTGGATTTTACGCCGTAGTAATTACCGTAGAATACGCAAGGGTATCCGAGGGGGCGCAGCAGGATCACTGAGTAAGCCAGCGGGACAAACCAGGGCTGGATCGCGCTCTCCAGGGCCTGTCCTGTCTGCGTGTCGTGGTTGTCCACGAATGTGACTGCGTGAGTGGGATCGCGCTGCACCAGAGTATCCTTAAGGAGTCCCCGCATGTCATATTCACCGCCGCTGTTGCTGGCTTCGAAGAAGTGGAAGTGGAGCGGCACGTCGAACAGCGACATGCAGCCGCCGCAGCTTTTAAGGTAATCCATCAGGATATCGATCTCCGAGTTCCAGTACTCACCGACGGCAAACAATTCTTTGTGATTGTTGGTCCGAAGTTTTCCCAGCCATTCGGGGAAGAAGTTCTTTTCAATGTGCTTGACTGCGTCTAGACGGAAGCCGTGCACACCGGTGGTATCGAGATACCACTGCCCCCATCGGGTCAGCTCTTCACGTACCTTCGGGACACTGAAATCGACGTTGGCGCCCATCAGATAATCGTAATTAACGTTTTCGCGGTCTACCCCGTGGTTCCACTGGACACCTTTAAATTTGTAGATCGCGGATTTCTCTTTGAGCTCGTCATAATCGACACCGTTGAAGCAGGTATGGTCCCAGACAAAGTCGGAATACCTGCCGTCTCTTCCGGGGAATGTGAACTTGGTCCAGGCAATGTGAACTTGGTCCAGGCCCCGATCGTCTTGGGATCGGAGACCGTTTCTGTACGGTTTTCCTCTTTTACCTTGACAGCCTGAACGGTTTCTGTCTCGTCCGCGCCCATGCGGTGGTTTAAGACAATGTCCGCATAGACATCAATACCGCAAGCCTGTAATTTATTAACTGCATCTATATATTCGTCTTTGGTTCCGTATTTGGTAGGAACCGTTTTCTTCTGATCGAATTCTCCGAGATCGTACAGATCGTAGACCCCGTAGCCGGTATCGTCTATTCCTGCCTGTCCCTTGTAAGCGGGCGGCAGCCACACTGAAGTGACGCCCTTGTCGGAGAGCTCCTGCGCATTCGCGGATACTGTCTTCCAGAGCGAGGCATCTGCCGGCAGATACCATTCAAAATATTGAAACATTACACCATTTTCTTTACCCATAGCAGTGAAACCTCCTTTCACTGTCAGGCTTGTGGTTGCAATGTATGTTAATACTATTGAGTTTGGCGTACAAGGACTATTTTGACAAGTTCTGAGTCTTTTCTGACATCCGGTCATCCAAAGCCCTGTGAAGACTGCCGCTGATATAGAGATAGCCGGCAAGCATAGGGATATAGGATATGGACATGGTAAGGAAAAGAGAGATGATCATTCCCAGGATCCTGGGGAGGTGAAGGTAAACACTGCAGACCATGAGCAGGGCGATGTAACCGAAGAAGATCAGGTAGATCACGCCGCACATACCGGCGGACTGAAGGACATTCTGGACCGCGGCGTTGGAGAAAGGCTTCGCGATGGTATAGGCATAGACAAAGACCAGGACCAGCGCGATGACGCCGGAGATCCTGGACGGATAGTAATTGGTGAGCGGCTGCGGCTTTCTGATGGGATAGCGGAGCTTTTTGAGGATCGCGTAGCTGAGATAGTAGACGATCAGACCCTCCATGGCGCCCACAAATCCCGTAGTGATAATGTACATGCGGCGGAGATAGTCAAAGGACAGAATGCCGGTAGAGGTATCGACGCCTGCCTGTGCCAGCATTGTGTTCATAGACTCCTGCATTGCCATAATATCGGCGTTGAGATCAAGGCCGGCAAAAGTGGCGAGCGCCACGGTACACAGAAGTTCAATGGCCGCTGAGAGGATCATAACCAGTATGAGCGTGCGGTTCATGTCCCTGTCGGATTTAATGCAGGAACCGTATACCATGCCGACAAAGGACATGCCCACCGCATAAAACATGCCGGTGAAAGTGCCGAACAGAAATGAGATCAGGATCGTGCATATAAAGACAGGCAGGCTGTCCTTCCACCCGTATTTGGCGGAGAAGGCCACCATGGGGATGGGAAAAATAAACATAAAGAAACCCTCGAACATTCCGCCTGTCTGCCGGTTGAGCAGAAGCAGAACGCCGAAGACAGCGACGATCATAGCTCCAAAAGTTAATTCCTGTGTTTTCGTATTCATAAATAGGAATATACACCAAATTGAAAGCGTTGTAAATCTGCGCACATAACAAAGAAACTGCCGCATCAGCGGCAGTTTCCGAATATACATATTAACTGATCATTCCTCAGTGGCTGCGTCGGGCTTGATATCGGCGCTTCCGACGTCCTCGCCTGCGTGCTCGGGCTCACCGATGGCTCCGGTCTTGACCTTGCTGATGATAACTCTCAGTTTTCCGTTGGGATCCACGGGGATCTCATCGAGCCACTGATATGTGATCTTGATGGAAGGATCCTTGAACATGGCCATGAGTTTCTCATCGAGGACCTTTTCGATCTCTTCCTGCTTTTCCACGGGAGTTTCAGGATTTCTTACCATCATCAGAGTCAGATCCTCATAAGTCTCCTGCACCATTCTGTAGGAGATGATCTCGGGGATGTAATTGACTACGCCGGAGATATTGCCCCACTCGGTAACACTTCCGTCTCTGTGGTGAATGACGTCGTTCATACGGCCCTGGACGCCTCTGACAAAGCGAAGGCCCTTCTTCATGTAGCTGTCAGCCTGATCATAGGAAGTATAGTTGATCAGAGGGAGCTCAGTCTTATAAAGAGGAGTGATGACCATCATGCCCTTCAGGGCGGGGCCGGTCAGATCCTGGTTATAGACGTTTACGACAAAGAGGTCGCTGTTCACCTGATAGTATTTCTTACCGGGGATCCTGATGACGCAGGAGCCGGTCTCGCCCATTCCGTAGGCGTCGATGAGGCCGGGGCCGAAAACGTCCATCAGAAGCGCTCTGGAAGGATCGTCGAGCATCTCGCCGAAAGGAGTGTAGAAGCTGGGCTGATGGATGTACAGGTCATTTTCCTTGACATATTTGGCAATGCGCATCAGCAGGTTCTTGTGGTTGTAGAGATAGTCGGGCTTGTATGCGTTGATCTCATCCACGAGGGTCTGGGTGTCTACACGCTGCTTGATCGTGTCGGACATATAAGTGCGGCGGAGAATGCCGAGTTTCTGAACGGGGGAGTCATATTCCTTGACCGGTCCGTGCAGGGAATTGGGACGGCACATGGTCTTTCCGGTGAAAGGATTGAATCCGCCGTATCCCATGGTGCGCAGCCAGTTAGCCGTTACGTATGCGTACTCCTTGGGGGAGATCAGGACGCGCAGAGGCCTGCCGGTGGAACCGGATGTAGGAGAGACATGCCAGCATTTGTACTTCTCGGGATCTCTGGCTGCTTCCTCGTCCATCCAGTCGCGGAGCTGATCCTTAGTGAGAAGCGGGAATTTATAGAGGTCCTCGGCGCAGTGATAGTCGTCCGGGGTTGTTCCGCTCTGCTCAAAGCGTGCGCGATAGAAAGGAATCTCGTAAGCGGCTTTCATAAGTTCGTGAACGCCCTTGTTCTGCTTTTCAAGGATTCTCTTGTAGTTCTTGGAATTTACGGGCTTTTTTTCTACTTCCGCGTAGGCGGCCAGAGAATAGACATGTTCCAGTTTGTGATCCAGTTCGTAATTGCTCATAGGCTCCTCCTTATTATTATCTGATCCTGGCAGCAGCTGTTAAGCTGCTGTGAAATGACAAATCGTGCGTCTCTATTCTAGCATATAAAACATGATAATGCGCAGGTATTGAATTATCCACACATGGGGTATTATGATATTTATTGAATATTTTGGCAATTGCCAGTTTGGTTTATATTAGGGAATAATACACATTTTGGCGCAAAGTGGGGAAAAAATGAAAGACAGAAGAATTACCAAGACCAGAAAATCAATACAGAACGCGTATCTGAACCTGCTCAGGCAGAAAGGGACTGAGAAGATCACGATCTCGGATATTGCAAGAGAAGCGGATATCGACAGAAAGACTTTCTATCTGCACTATGATTCGACGGAGGATATCATCAGGGAATATGCGGAAGAGAAGACGAGGGAGCTTCTGACCCGTCTGACGATCAGGAGTTTTTTCTCGCTGTCTTTTGACAGAAAGATATTCGCGAAGGAAGTAAATTCGATGCTGGCTGAGCACCTGGAATTCTGCCGGATGGTCGCCGGAAATCCCAGTCTGGGATTCTTTTGGAACGAGGTACAGAACGTGACGGTGGATATTCTTTCAGAGATCTATGCCAGACATTCAAGACTTCCCGAGAGCGAACTGAAGATCCAGGTGAGCTTTTTTGTCGCGGGCGCCATGTATGTCTATCAGCGATGGCTCAGGGATGAGATTCCATGCAGTATGGAAGAACTGGGAGATAAGGTGAGCCAGATCGCTTTCACGGGCGTGCAGAGCATTTTGAGGCAGTCGTGAAAAAAGTCGGCTCAGATGATCGATTTTGTTAATTGTTTCACGCGTATTTCTGATGTGACAAAATATAGAAAAATGCGGATATTTTGATTGAAATTTTATTAAATAAATATTTCATAAATATTTTGGTAAAAAACGTCAAACTTCTGACTTTGTAACAGGAATGGCCGAAACTTTCTAAAAAAATCCTAAATATCGTTAAGAAACTGTAGATTTCTTGACAGTAAAAAATCCTTCTGCTATAGTACCGAAGGCTGATAAACAGTTTATTTACGAGGTTTTTACAGCCTGATACAGACTAATGCCGAGCTGCCGCCCGGCAAAAAACTGGTAATAAAATCAGGAGGAAGCATGTTTTTTACAAGATCTAAGGTACTGACAGGACTGGTCACATTTTCTATGGCGGCAGCCGTAATGAGTGCACCGGTCAAGGCGATGGGATACTCCGCGAGGCTCGACGCCGCTGCGGATCTGAACCCGATCACGGGCAATGTTATCACACCGGGAAATGCACAGGCTGAATTGGTCGCAGATGCGGTTTTATCAATTGTGGGTCCGGGGCAGAAGATCAATGTCAAGAAAGACAGCAGCGAGAAGAAAGCTGTCATTGACGCTGCCACCGAAAAGAGCAGTCTGAAACAGGAAGAGAAGATTGAACTTGCTGTAGCAGCGCCCAATGTATACTTGAACATTCACACGGATGCTTCGCTCGGAAGCGAAGTGATCGGAAAACTATACAGTAACGATGTCGCCAAGATCCTTCAGGACAACGGCGGCGACTGGGTGAAGATCAAATCCGGATCTCTCGTAGGCTATGTTCTCGGTGAATATCTGGTCAAGGGAGATGAAGCGGAACTTCTGTCCGAACTGGTTAAGAAAAATGTCGCAGTGGTCGACAACAGTGAGAACGAAGTTAAGGTTCACAAGAATAAGAGCGAGAAAAACGTCATTATGACCGTCTCCCAGGGCGAGCAGATCGAAGTCAGGGAGAATATGGAAGAGGAAAACGACGGATGGATCGAGGTCGCCACTGAGAACGGCAAGGGCTACGTCAAGATGGAAGACGTTAGCGTTACAGATTCCTATCCTGTCGCGGAGACCGCCGAGGAACAGCAGGAGCGTATCGAGAACGCTACGGTAAAGGATATCGCCGACGACGCGCAGAAGAAGGCTGATAAGGCTTCAGAAGTCGCGCAGGCAGCGGCCCAGAAAGCTGAAGAGGCAGCCAGCCTCGTTGAGAAAGAGGACGCCGAGCCCACAAAGGCAGAGGAAAAGGCTGCGGTAACCGCGCTTGCAGTCGCTGAAAAGGCGCAGACAGCTGCGGACAACACGAAGGTAACCGCTGAAACAGCAAAGGAAGAGATGCTCAACCACGGAGCAGAGACCGGCCAGGCTGTCGCAGACTTTGCGCTCCAGTTTGTAGGAAATCCGTACGTGTGGGGCGGCTCAAGTCTTACACACGGCACTGATTGCAGTGGTTTTACAATGGCAGTGTATTCGAACTTTGGCGTAGGTCTTCCGCATTACGATGCATCCCAGAGAGGATACGGAATCGGTATTGACTCCATCAGCGATGCAAGACCGGGCGACCTGATCTGCTTCTACGGCCATGTCGGCATCTATATCGGGGACGGAATGATGGTGCACGCGTCCAACGCAAGGGACGGCATCAAGATTTCCAAAGCGGACTACCGCCCGATCGCGGCGATCAGAAGAATCTTCTATTAATAATGAAATGTATCATCCTCATAATGAGGAGACAGCAAATCTGAATCAATGATGATAATATTGCTGCAGGCAATGGGATTTCCCGGAGCCTGCAGCATTTTTTTTTGCGCGCGGGCGGAAGAGGGAATTCATAAAATTTGTATTAATTGCGGAGTAAAACCCTATCCATTCTGTTCAAGCATACAAAGATTGTGATATAATTATCTAACCGGACATCCGGCATCGAAAAAACAGCAGTCTGTGGACTGCAGAAAGAGGTGTCTATGAAGTATGTCATCGTTGGAAAGAACATGGAAGTATCTCCTTCACTGGAAAAATCTGTGAAGGACAAGCTCGGCAAACTTGAGAAATTCTTTGCCGAGGACACCACTGCGCATGTCACTCTTGAAGTCAATCACGGGCGGCATATCATGGAGGTGACTATTCCCACCAAGGGAGGCGTGATCCGCTGCGAACAGAGCAGCAATGATATGTACACCACCGTTGATCAGGCAGAGGAAGTGATCGAGAAACAGCTCAAGAAGTATAAGAGCAAGATCGTCAAGAAGCACAAAGCGCAGGCTGCTTTCAAGAGAGAGTATCTCGAGGAGCCGTATGCTTCAGACGAAGAGATCCGCATTGTGAGAAACAAACAGTTCGAGATGAAACCCATGTATCCCGAGGATGCATGCGTACAGATGGAACTTCTCGGACACGGCTTCTACGTATTCCGCAACGCTGAGTCGGAAGAGATCAACGTAGTATATAAGAGAAAGGACGGAGCTTACGGTCTGATCGAACCCGAGAACTGATGCCGATCATATATAATTAAGAAGCATTTGATAAATCGGTAACACGGCAGCCGCGCCGTACGCGGCTGCCATGATTATAAATATCAAGTTAGATGGGAGGACACTAAAAATGGGATTCATTGATTATGAAGTGGATGGAGCCGTTGGTATTATTACCATCAACCGTCCTAAGGCACTCAACAAGGCACTCAACGCTCTCAACGAAGATGTTCTTAACGAGCTGGAGCAGGCTTTTGACGCCGTAGATCTCAGCGTTGTTCGCTGCCTGATCCTTACCGGCGCAGGCGAGAAGTCGTTCGTTGCAGGCGCAGACATCGGTGCTATGAGCACCATGACCAAGGCAGAGGGCGCTGCTTTCGGTAAGAAGGGAAATGATATTTTCCTTAAGATCGAGAAGTTCCCTATTCCCGTAATTGCTGCGATCAACGGATTTGCTCTGGGCGGCGGCTGCGAGATCTCCATGTCCTGTGATATCCGCATCTGCTCCGAGAACGCGCTTTTCGGACAGCCCGAGGTGGGCCTTGGAATCACCCCCGGTTTCGGCGGCACACAGAGACTTGCACGTCTTGTAGGCGCAGGAATGGCAAAACAGCTTATCTATACCGCACGTAACATTGATGCCGCTGAGGCTAAGAGAATCGGCCTTGTGAACGAGGTTTATCCTCTTGCGGATCTTATGCCTGCAGCTAAGAAGATGGCTGCCGGAATTGCCGGCAATGCTCCGATCGCTGTACGCGCATGCAAGAAAGCCATCAACGAAGGCCTCCAGGTCAGCATCGACGAAGGCGTTGCAATTGAGGAAGAGCTTTTCGGAAGCTGCTTCGAGAGCTATGACCAGAGAGAAGGAATGGCGAACTTCCTTCGCAAGAAAGATGACCCGAAGAAGGTCAGAAAGGTCGCTTTTAAGAACGAGTGATCGTCCGCAGTATCATCTAATTAAGGCAAATGCAATAGTTGCAATATTTTATAGTTATCAAAGGAGGAAACTAAAATGAAAGTTGCTGTTATCGGCGCTGGCGCAATGGGATCCGGAATTGCTCAGACATTCGCACAGTGTGACGCTGTTGAGAAAGTCTATCTCTGCGATATCAAGCAGGAATTCGCTGACGGCGGTCTTAATAAGATCAAGAAGGGCCTTGACAGACTGGTCGGCAAGGGCAAAATGGAGCAGGCGGCCGCAGACGCTATTACCGGCAAGATCGTTACCGGCCTTAGCGATATCGCTGTAGATCCTGACCTCGTAGTTGAGGCGGCTCTTGAAGTAATGGAAATCAAACAGGATTGCTTCAGAAAGCTGCAGGATGAGATCGTCCAGAATCCCGACTGCATCTATGCGTCCAATACTTCTTCCTTATCCATCACACAGATCGGCGCAGGCCTTTCCAAGCCCATCATCGGCATGCACTTCTTCAATCCCGCTCCTGTTATGAAGCTGGTTGAGGTTATTGCAGGTATCAATACCCCCGCGGAGACTGTTGAGAAGGTCATCGAGATCTCCAAGCAGCTCGGCAAGGTTCCGGTACAGGTCAATGAGGCTGCAGGCTTCGCAGTCAACAGAATCCTTGTTCCCATGATCAATGAAGCGATCAACGTATATTACACCGGCACAGCTGATATCGAAGGCATCGACAACGGCATGAAGCTCGGCTGCAACCACCCCATGGGCCCGCTGGAACTCGGCGACTTCATCGGTCTGGATATCTGCCTGGCGATCATGGATGTCCTCTTTGAGGAAACTCACGACAACAAGTATGCGGCAAGCCCTCTGCTTCGCAAGATGGTCCGCGGCAAGAGACTCGGCGTCAAGACCGGCATCGGTTTCTATGACTATTCCAACGGCCCTCGCAATAAGGTGCCCACAGATAAGAAGTAATTCGAACTGTTTCATACTTTAGACCAGAGTATACTTGTGATCTCTGCAGGAATACGCTTATATTCCTGCAGAGTATTAACAGCTTAGAACATTCGATTTTTGAATGACTTAATTCGAAAAAGCGGTGAGCGTGCTGTATAAACACATGGTATATTTGGAATAGAATTGTATATCCGGCAGCTGATGCAGATGACCGCGAAGGCCGGGTATACGAAATAACATCCCAGGAGGAGGACAATATGAACATTCTTGTTTGCGTAAAACAGGTTCCGGATACGACTCAGATTAAGATCGATCCGGTCAAGCACACCCTGATCCGTGAGGGTGTCCCGGCTATTCTGAATCCTTTCGACGGCTATGCACTTGAGGCAGCAGCCCGCATTAAGGACAAAAATCCCGATACCAAGATCGTAGTAGTCACCATGGGACCGCCGCAGGCAGTCGCAGTCCTGAAGGAGTGCGTCGCTATCGCGGCTGACAAGGGCTATCTCGTAACCGGCCGTACATTCGGCGGATCCGATACTCTTGCTACTTCCTATATCCTTTCCCATGCCATCAAGAAGATCGAAGAGACCGAAGGCGCTTTCGACGCTATCTTCTGCGGCAAACAGGCAATCGATGGTGATACTGCTCAGGTTGGTCCCGAGATCGCTGAGTGGCTGGGACTTCCCCAGGTTACCTATGGACTCGAGTGCGAAGCAGTAGAGGGCGGCCTGAAGGTCCAGAAAGAAGCTGAGAACGGCAAGCAGATCATCGGCATCAAGTTCCCTTGCCTTGTTACATTCACAAAGCCTTCTTTCGATCCCCGTTATCCTACTATCAAGCGTAAACTGGCTGCCAACAGAGCAAAATTCGAGCAGCTGGGCGATGACTTCGATTCCACTATGGATAAGGCTCACTATGGTCTCGCAGGATCTCCTACACACGTTAAGAAGTCCTTTACTCCTCCCGTAAAGCAGGGCGGAATTAAGATCAAAGAAGAGACCGGCGCAGAGTCCGCAGCTAAGTTAGCTAAGATTCTGACTGATAATGGAATTATCTGACAGGAGGGATAACAATGGAAGCTAAGACAAAAGACCTTTGGGTATTTATTGAAACTAACGAGGATGGTTCCCCGAAGAAAGTCGGTTTGGAGCTCCTGAATCCCGGCCGTGACCTTGCAACCAAGCAGGGCGGAAAGCTGGTTGGCGTTGTTATCGGCAACAACGTTGCGGAAGCTGTTGAGCAGGCCGGCATCTACGGCGCAGACCAGGTTATCGTAATCGAGGGACCTGAGTACCAGCAGTTCACGACCGATGCATATGTAAACGCTCTTACATATGCCGTTGAGAAGTATGCGCCCACCACAGTCATGATCGGTGCTACACCGAACGGCCGTGACCTTGGCCCCCGCTTCTCCTCCAGACTCAGAACAGGCCTTACTGCAGACTGCACAAGCCTTGACATCGACGAAGAGACTGGCAATGTCGCATGGACACGTCCTGCATTCGGCGGCAACCTGATGGCTACCATCATGTGCCCTGACCACCGCCCTCAGTGCGGTACTGTTCGTCCCGGCGTCTTCAAGAAACCCGAAGCCGGCGAGAACAAGGCTGAGATCATCAGAGAAGATTATCATGTCGCTCCCGAAGACATCCGCACATGCATCCTTGAGACTATCGAAGATGCAGCAGGCGAGATGGTCGATCTCGAAGGCGCTGACATCATCGTATCCGGCGGACGCGGAATGGGCGGCCCCGAAGGATTCAATACCACACTTAAGCCCCTCGCTGATCTGCTTGGCGGCGTAGTTGGCGCTTCCCGTGCAGCTGTTGACAGCGGCTGGATCGCACATGCTCACCAGGTAGGCCAGACCGGCAAGACCGTTGGACCTAAGCTTTACATCGCTTGCGGTATCTCCGGCGCTATCCAGCACGTAGCAGGCATGAGCAGCTCTGACTGCATCGTCGCTATCAACAAGGATGAGGATGCCAACATCTTCAACATTGCTGATTACGGCGTAGTTGGCGATCTGTATGAAGTAGTTCCTGCACTTACTGCTGAGATCAAGAAGCTGAAAGAGGCATAAGTTAAATACTTGGGACAATATGAGAGGCCGCATGGACCGTTTGGTTCATGCGGCCTTTAGTTAATGTAATTTCAGCACCTCAGGCCCCAAATACTTTTCAGGGAGTGCTGAAATAATATAAAAATATTGATATTTTATTCACAATTATATTTTGCTGTGATATAATAAATAAGGTGATATAAAAGCCGTGTATGGACGCATATTTAGTGCTTGCGGCTGTCACCGGAGCAAGGAGTGAAACATATTATTTAAGGAAAATTGGAGGAAAGAAATGGCAAAGAAAGTTGTTTTGGCGGGCGCATGCCGTACAGCAATCGGCAAGATGGGCGGACAGCTCAGCACAGTTAAGGCTGCAGATCTTGGTTCTATCGTGATCAAGGAAGCTCTTAAGCGCACCGGCGTTCCTGCAGACCAGGTTGATGAAGTTCTCATGGGCTGTGTTATCCAGGCAGGCCAGGGCCAGAACGTGGCAAGACAGGCTTCCATTGGCGCAGGACTTCCTGTAGAAGTTCCCGCAGTCACCATCAACGTAGTATGCGGTTCCGGTCTGAACTGCGTCAATATGGCGGCTGAGAAGATCATCGCAGGTACTGCTGACATCGTTATCGCAGGCGGCATGGAGAACATGTCCCTCGCTCCTTATGCAGTTATGCAGGGCCGTTATGGTTACAGAATGAACAACGGCGTTCTGGTTGACACCATGATCAAGGATGCTCTTTGGGATGCATTCAACGACTA
This sequence comes from uncultured Lachnospiraceae bacterium, assembly GCA_902794825.1. GTDB lineage: Bacteria > Bacillota > Clostridia > Lachnospirales > Lachnospiraceae > CAG-791. The sequence continues at coordinate 23,567 of CADBIU010000030.1, read as the reverse complement.
TCACATGATCAAGACCGCTGACAACGTAGCAGAGCAGTGGGGCCTTACAAGAGAAGAACTCGACGTATTCGCAGCAAACAGCCAGAATAAGGCATGCGCAGCTATGGAAGCCGGCAAGTTCAAGGATGAGATCGTTCCTGTAGAAGTCAAGATGAAGAAGCAGACTGTCATCGTTGACACTGACGAGGGCCCTCGTCCCGGCACAACTCCCGAAGGTCTTGCTAAGCTTCGCGCAATCAATGCAGGCGGCGTTACAACAGCAGGCAATGCTTCCGGAATTAACGACGGCGCAGCTTGTGTCGTAGTCATGAGCGAAGAGAAGGCGAAAGAGCTGGGCGTTACCCCTATGGCAACATGGGTAGCAGGCGCGCTCGGCGGCGTAGATCCCTCCATCATGGGCGTTGGACCTGTAGCAGCTACCAAGAAGGTTCTTGCAAGAACCGGCCTTACGATCGACCAGTTTGATCTGTATGAAGCAAACGAAGCTTTCGCGGCTCAGTCCGTAGCAGTAGGAAAAGACCTCGGCTTCGATCTTTCCAAACTCAATGTCAACGGCGGCGCGATCGCTCTCGGACACCCTGTAGGAGCTTCCGGATGCCGTATCCTTGTAACTTCACGAGATGGTCAAGAGAGATGCCAAGAGGGGCCTTGCTACTCTGTGCATCGGCGGCGGCATGGGCTGCGCTACCATCGTAGAGAGAGACTGATAACTTTGTAAAGACTGTAAATACCGCCCCTGGACATAAAATCCGGGGGCGGTCTTTGAATAATCACATTTCAGGAGGAAGAAATCCATGAGTAAGAGAAAAGTAGTCCTGGCAGGTGCCTGCAGAACAGCGATCGGAACAATGGGCGGACAGCTCAGCTCCATTCCGGCTCCCGATCTGGGCGCTTTGGCGATCAAGGAAGCTCTTAAGAGAGCAGGCGTTAAGCCCGAGCAGGTCGATGAGGTCTATATGGGCAACGTTATCCAGGCAGGTCTCGGACAGAACCCCGCAAGACAGGCTGCCATCAACGCAGGCATTCCTGTAGAAGTTCCCGCTATCACCATAAACGTTCTCTGCGGATCCGGACTTCACTGCGTAAACCTGGCTGCCAAGCTTATCGAGAACGGCAACGCCGACATCGTAGTAGCAGGCGGTATGGAGAGCATGTCCAGAGCTCCTTATCTTGTACAGCAGGGCCGTTTCGGCTATCGCATGGGCAATGCTCCTCTCGAGGATTCCATGATCAGAGACGCCCTTACAGACGCTTTCGGCGGCTATCACATGGGTATTACTGCAGAGAATATCGCTGAGGAGTGGGGACTTACCAGAGAGCAGCTCGACGAGTTTGCGGCATGGTCCCAGCAGAAGGCTTCCAAGGCAATTGAGGAAGGCAAATTCAAAGATGAGATCTTCCCTGTAGAAGTTAAGATGAAGAAGAAGACAGTCGTTGTCGATACAGACGAAGGCCCTGCTTCGCCCTGCATTCAAGAAAGACGGCGTTGTCACAGCAGCAAACTCCTCCGGTATCAATGATGCGGCAGCTGCTATCATCGTAATGAGCGAAGAGAAAGCCAAGGAACTCGGCGTGAAGCCTCAGGCCACATGGATCGCCGGCGAGCTGGCAGGCGTAGAGCCCCGCATCATGGGAATCGGTCCTGTCGCGGCTACCCGCAAGACCATGGAGAAGTGCGGCTACACGATCGGCGATTTCGACCTGATCGAGGCGAACGAGGCGTTTGCGGCACAGTCTGTTGCAGTTGGACATGACCTTGGATTTGATATGGATAAGCTCAATGTCAATGGCGGCGCGATCGCTCTCGGACACCCCGTAGGCTGCTCCGGCACTCGTATTCTCGTAACGCTCATCCATGAGATGGAGAAGAGAGACGCCAAGAAGGGCCTTGCTACGCTTTGCGTAGGCGGCGGCATGGGCTGCGCGGCTATCATTGAGAGAGACTGATCTAAAAGTCCATTAAAGTGAGGCCAAAGCCTTAGAAAGGCTATATGATTGACCAAAAGAGCCGGATGACAGTGAAAAGGCTGTCCTCCGGCTCAATTCATGAATACAACAATTTGGACAAAGAAAAAGGCTGTTGCAATCGCAACAGCCTTTCTGCGTGTAAGTGACAAGATTCGAACTCGCGACCTTCTGGTCCGTAGCCAGACGCTCTATCCAGCTGAGCTACACTTACGCAACACAAGTATTCTATAAAAAAAAGCGTGTTTTGTCAATAATAAAATTTAGAAATTTGAGAGGCAGTGGATACTCGCGCTGCCTGAAGAAAACTGATTGTCGGAATATCATTTATCATAAGGACCAGCACGGAAAGAAAACAATATTTTCGCAGTCATTTTCGAAGAGAATTCCGAAATTGTGAAATGAGATAATTATTATATTGATAATTTAGGAAAAATAAGAGAAAAAATTTCGTGTTTTACGATAAACAGCGAAAAACTATATTTTGACAATGACGGGGAGACGGTGCCGGGAAGAAAAAACTTGCGGTTTTTTCTCTGCGATAGATAGGATAAATGCAGGGAGGAAACTAATATGGCATATCAAAAGGATATTTCGGCGGTGCTGGGACTATCTGTTTCGACAGTCAGTAAGGCGTTGAAAGGATATCCCGACATCAGCGAAGAGACAAAAAGGAAGGTGTTGAAGACTGCGGAGGAACTGGATTACAAGTACGGAGAAGGGGAAAGACGCTCGCGGATGATGTCGGGAACTATCGGGATCCTGGCACCTGGATCCGCGGATCTGGTGAAGTCGCCATATTACAGGGAAATGCTGTGCGGCATGGCGGGAGAGGCGGCTGAGCGCCGCAGAGATCTTCTCATTATGGGGGAAGACTGCGCGGAACAGCATATGAGCTGGGTCGGAAGGGTGGCGGCCCGAAGAGTTGACGGGGTCTGCCTTCTGGCGAGCAGAGAGGACCTCTATAGGGGGCGGTTCGCGGAACTTCTCGAGAGCAATATTCCGCTCATCAGCGTCGAAAATGAAGTTACGGGACATACCAGCATCTGCAGGGATTTCAGAAAGAATGCGGCGGCTATACTGGGGTACCTGAGAAAGAAGGGGCACCGGATCACTGTTTTTCCCGGGGATCAGAGTATCGGATACAGAAAATATGCTTCCATACTCGCGGAAGAGGCGGGCAAACTGGATATGGATTGTCTTAAGACGGATCTATCGGCGCTGTCTGCGGAAAATGTACTGAAATTGTCCGCGGAGGCGAAGGTTACATGCGTTTTTTTTACATCCCGCAGGGAAGCTGCCTGCAGGATCAGAGAATGGGAGAAAAGCGGCCTTACGATTCCTGAGGATATGTCCGCAGTCGTCCTGCAGACAGACAGGGAAGAATGGGGGAGTGGAGAGGACGGGATCACATGTCTGTCAAACGCGCCTTCGGAGCTGGGAAGAGAAGCGGTCCGCAAACTGGTCAAAATATTGGATCATCCTGAGACAGACATCGGGGAGAGAGTCTCTCTCGAGGGCAGTATAGCGGTTGGGAAGACAGTGAATGACCTTAACGTAAGGTAAACGCCGGAGGATGACTTCGGCGGAAAATCCGCACGAAAAACATTTCGCAATCACAGAAAAACACGAAAATGCGCAAAAAAAGACCAGCAGGAGAAATCCTGCCGGTCAGCAGTGCGGATAACAGGACTCGAACCTGCACGGGGGGTCCCACCAGAACCTAAATCTGGCGCGTCTGCCAGTTTCGCCATATCCGCAGATCAAAGAGAGGGGAAATGATTCTGATCAAACAAGGAAAGCCCGGATCATCATTTCCTCTAATAACAAAAAACAGCCGCAATCAAGAGATCGGCTGAAGAGTTACAGATGAGACATGGGGGGATCGAACCCCCGACAACTTGATTAAAAGTCAAGTGCTCTACCAACTGAGCTAATGTCCCGCAGCTGGGCTAGTTGGATTCGAACCAACGCATGCAGCAGTCAAAGTGCTGTGCCTTACCACTTGGCGATAGCCCAATGGCATTAAAAAAAGGTGGGTAATGGGACTCGAACCCACGGTCTCCAGAACCACAATCTGGCGCGTTAGCCAACTACGCCATACCCACCATAAAACCTTATTCCGAATTTCTATCGGAAGTATGCCCGAAGGGACTCGAACCCCCGACACCCGGCTTAGAAGGCCGGTGCTCTATCCAGCTGAGCTACGGACACATAATCCCGGCAGCAGATCGTGCCTGCCGTCAACTGTCTAAAAAAGGCAATTGTTAAAGCGGGTGATGGGAATCGAACCCACGTATCTAGCTTGGAAGGCTAGTGTTCTACCATTGAACTACACCCGCATAAGTAATGAAGGATTATAAATTGTCTCATTTGAATCGGGGTGACAGGATTCGAACCTGCGACCTCCTGGTCCCAAACCAGGCGCTCTGCCAAGCTGAGCAACACCCCGGAACCAATCTCAAATGCAAGTGTTATTATAATTTGAAGCACACCGATTGTCAACACAGTTTTTAAACTTTTTTAGTCGAGATAGCGGATCCCGAAGGAGAGGACCCGGCCGCCCTCCAGATTGAGCACAATGTAGGAAGGAGTCCTGTTCTCCTGTCTGGGCCATGAAGTGCTCCCGGGATTGAGCATCAGAACGCCCCGGCAGTATTCCGCCACCGGCAGATGGGAGTGCCCGAATACCGCAATGGATGCGTTTCTTCTGTGCGCCTCGCGGAAGACGCCCATGTATCCTTTTTCCAGACCGTAGCGGTGCCCGTGGGTCATGAAGATCCGGCACCCTTCCAGTTCTACGACTCTCTCATAGGGAGCGTCCGTAAAAAAATCATTATTTCCCGCAATAGCATAAAGGGGCGCGTCCGAGAGCTCGCGATAGACGAACTCACTTCCCTCGAAGTCCCCTGTGTGCAAAACAGCGTCGTATTCTTTTTCCGCGGCAAGGATCCGTAGGAAAATATCGTCCTGCGCGTGTGTATCTCCGAGGATCAATACTCTCATGAAAGTTCACCGTTAGTTTCTCAACTCTTTGCACTGCTGTTTTTTGTGCTGCGCCATTCATCGAGGACTTTGAGCATCGCCCGGAGCGCTTTTCCGCGGTGGCTGATCGCGTTTTTCTCCTCCTCAGTGATCTCGGCGCTGGTCTTTCCATACTCGGGAAGATAGAAGAAAGGATCATATCCGAAGCCGTTCTTACCGTAGATCCCGTGCGCGATCACACCTTCCATAGCGCCGCGAACGACATGTTCGCTGCCGTCGGGAAATACTGCTGCTACAGCTGCCACGAATCTGGCGGTCCTTTCCTCATCCGGCACATTCTCCATGCGCTTCATGATCTGTGTCATCTTATAGTTGTAGTCGGTGTCATGACCGAGATAGCGGGCAGAATATATGCCGGGTTCCCCGTTCAGCGCGTCGATCACGAGTCCCGAATCGTCGCTCATCACAGTGATCTGTATATCATCCGTGTCAAAAGAGCGTGTGCCATCCGCACCGTCAAAAAAGAAGGTGCCGTCCTCAATCTTTTGGCGGACCAGCTTTGCTACTGCTCTGGCTTTGATAAGGGCATTTTCCTCAAAAGTGGCGCCGGATTCATCCGGATCTGCAGCGACGCCCGCTTCCTTCATGGAGAGCACTTCTGTGTCGGGATCTGTGATGATGTCGCGGATCTCCCGGATCTTACCTTTGTTGCCTGTGGCGAATATGATCAGTTGTTTCATTTGCTTTTCCTCTGGGGCTTTTAGCCCGGTCATTTACTTCTTCTCTGCGGCTTGGGCCCCGGAAACATGTAGAAATATGTCTTGAGCATGCCGTTGTAGATCTTGCGGTTTTTGGCGGCTTTGAGTCCCAGCGCCTCCTCGCATCCGGCAAAAGATGTGATCAGGTACATAGACCAGGAATCAAGCCGTCTGTAGGCGTCACCGAGCTCACCGTATAGTTTTCTTATGGAATCCTCCTCGGCACCTGTCAGGCGCTCTCCGTAAGGCGGATTCGTGATCAGAAAACCATATTTCCTGGGGTGGGAGAGTTTGGACACAGGTCTTGTCTGGAAGTGGATCAGATGGTCCACACCGGCAAGTTTGGCGTTAGCTCTCGCTGCAGCGATGGCATCCGGATCGATATCATAGCCCTGCAGATCAGTCTCGACTTTCGGCGTCTCAAGATCCAGCGCTTCGTCGCGGCTGTCCTTCCAGACAGACGCGGGAACAAGATGCTTCCAGGCTTCGGCTGTAAATGTGCGGTTTACTCCGGGAGCGATATTGGCCGAGATCATAGCTGCCTCAATGGGGAAGGTTCCACTGCCGCAGAAAGGATCCACAAGGATCCTGCCGGGCCTCCACGGCGTGAGAGCAAGGAGCCCTGCGGCGAGGTTCTCGGCGATCGGAGCCGTGACCTTGTACTTGCGGTAGCCGCGCTTATGCAGCGACTCCCCGGTAGTATCAAGGGCGACCGTCACCTCGTCTTTCATGAGAAAAACGCGGACGGGATAGGAGTCCCCGGTCTCGGGAAATTGTTCCATCCTGTATTTGCGCTTCATGCGCTCCACCATCGCCTTTTTCATGATGGACTGGATATCTGAAGGGGAGAAAAGCTTGCTCTTGACGCTGGCCGCTTTGGTCACCCAGAAGCGGGCGTCTGCGGGCAGGAACTCCTCCCAGGGCAGAGCGAGCGTTCCCTGGAACAATTCTTCAAAGGTCTCGGCGTGAAAAGAGCCTACCTTGAGAAGAACTCGCTCTCCGGTGCGGATGCAAATGTTGGCGCGCGCGATGGCCTCCTCGTCTCCGAGCATCGTCACCCGGCCGTCGCTCACCTCCGTGATCTCGTATCCAATGTCATATATTTCATTTTTCAGTACGCTCTCCATGCCGAAGTGGCAGGGAACGATCAGTTCGTATTGGGACATCAGTATTCTCCGTATATTGGTGATGTTTCTTGCTTTGTCAGTAATCATCATAACTGTGCGGGCGCCTTTGCGCAAGAGCGAGGGTAACGAAAAGCCGGCAGCTTGCACAAGCTGTGCAATGGTTTGCCGACTGCTGTAACCGGGGCCTTAGAGCATACACCCTGCCAGCAATACCTTCTTCACAAGCATGGGACAACCTTCGCCCATGAGCATATACCCTGTCATGAACGACTTTTCAAGGACGGGGAACAACCTTTATACGTGAGTATACAGCCTGTCAGTAACGACTTTTCGCGGACGTGGAAGTACCATAACAATAAAAAACAGAGATGACACAACTGTGCATCTCTGTTTTTGTTGATAAATCTAAACTTCCACGTCCGTGAAACCGGAGTGAATGACAGGCTGTATACTCACGTGAACACGTCTGATCAGCCCGTCCTTGAAACCGGAGTGAAAGACAGGGTATATGCTCATGAGCAGAGCGTTATCCCGCAATTATACGATACCCTGAGCCTCCATCGCATTAAGCACCTTCAGGAAGCCGGCGATGTTAGCGCCTGCTACGTAGTTGCCTTCCATGCCGTACTTCTTGGAAGCTTCGTCGATGTTGTGGTAGATGTTGACCATGATGGTCTTGAGCTTGGCGTCGACTTCTTCGAAGGTCCAGCTCAGTCTCTCGGAGTTCTGGCTCATTTCCAGAGCGGAGGTTGCTACGCCGCCTGCGTTGGAAGCTTTGCCGGGTACGAAGAGAACGCCGCTGTCCTGCAGGTACTGGGTCGCGTCGAGGGTTGTGGGCATGTTAGCGCCTTCACAAACTGCTGTTACGCCGTTGGCAACAAGTGCCTTAGCGTCGTCGAGGTGCAGCTCGTTCTGGGTTGCGCAGGGCAGTGCGACATCAACCTTGATGGACCATACGCCGCGGCCTTCGTGATACTCTGCGGAAGGTCTTGCAGCCTTGTACTCGGTCAGTCTTGCGCGCTTGACTTCTTTGACTTCCTTGAGGAGGGCTACGTCGATTCCCTCGGGATCATAGATCCAGCCGGTGGAATCGGAGCAGGTGACAACCTTGGCGCCCAGCTGCTGAGCCTTTTCGATCGCATAGATAGCGACGTTGCCGGCACCGGATACAGCGACGGTCTTGCCTGCGAGATCCATATCGTGGCACTTAAGAAGTTCCTGAGTCAGATATACGAGGCCGTAGCCGGTAGCCTGGGTTCTTGCCAGGGATCCGCCGTAAGTGAGGCCCTTACCGGTCAGAACGCCTTCATAGATGTTGCGGATTCTCTTGTACTGGCCGTACAGGAAGCCGATCTCACGTCCGCCTACGCCGATGTCGCCTGCGGGTACGTCTGTGTCAGCGCCGATGTGTCTGTAGAGCTCAGTCATGAAGCTCTGGCAGAACGCCATAACTTCTCTGTCGGATTTGCCCTTGGGATCGAAGTCGGAGCCGCCCTTGCCGCCGCCGATGGGAAGGCCGGTCAGGGAGTTCTTGAAGACCTGCTCGAAGCCGAGGAACTTGATGATGCCGAGGTTTACGGAAGGATGGAAGCGAAGGCCTCCCTTGTAAGGGCCGATAGCGCTGTTAAACTGGATGCGGTAACCGTTGTTAACCTGAACCTGACCTTTGTCGTCTACCCACGGTACACGGAACAGGATCTGGCGCTCGGGAGTTGTGAGACGCTCAAGCAGAGCTTCTTTTCTGTACTTGTCCTCGTCGGCTTCGATCACGACGCGAAGGGACTCAAGGACTTCCTTGACTGCCTGATGGAACTCGGGCTGTGCGGGGTTCTGCGCAATCACTCTCTCCAGGATTTCATCAACATATGACATTTTCGTTTCCTCCTTGTGGGTTGATTTCCTGCAGCATGTAAATGCGGGGGACTGAATACGAATAACGGAATGTAAGTATTATTGTATACAATCCTTGGCATAAAGGAACGCTTTGGTTGTAAAATGCCATTGGGCATAATCAACAAAGCGGCCACTGCTTTCTCTTTTTTGCTATTATAAAACGCCCAATAGTCATGTGCAATATGGCAAAATAGAGAAGCAAAATACTAAATCGGCTATAATTATTGTCTATATTCTACAATAATTATTGTATACAAGAATACAATAATCGGGATTTGGGCAATTTAGCGCTTTAAATGGGCAGAATGACGAAAACGAAAAAAAGGTGCCTGGCCTCTGAAAAAGGGGGCAGACACCCGGAATCATCATTTATTACAGAAGAGCGACGCCGGCCTTCTCGCAGGCTTCCACGACATCGTCGGGCCAGATGGAACTGTGAACTTCACCGATATGGGCCTTTCTGAGGAAGAACATGCAGATTCGGGACTGGCCGATTCCGCCTCCGATCGTCAGAGGAAGTCTGTCCTCCAGGACTGCCTTCTGGAAGGGAAGCGCCGCGCGCTCGGGACAACCCACTTTGTCGAGCTGCTCGCGAAGGGCATCAGCGTCGACTCGGATTCCCATGGAAGAAAGTTCCAGCGCGATGTCCAGAACGGGGTAGTAGACCAGAATGTCCGCGTTGAGCTTCCAGTCGTCGTAGTCGGGGGCGCGGCCGTCGTGGGGCTCTCCGTCCGCAAGCTTGTCGCCGATCTGCATCAGGCATACAGCGCCTTTGTCGCGGCAGATCAGATACTCGCGCTCTTTCCGCGTTTTGTCGGGGTAGAGAGCTTCCAGCTCGGAGCTGGTGATGAAGAAGATATCATGGGGAAGGATCTCCTCGATATAGTCATAGCGGATCGCCATGTATTTCTCAGTCTTTCGAAGAACTCTGTAGACGTTCTGAACGACGGTCTTAAGGGTTTCGATCGTGCGGTCCTCTCTGGTGATGATCTTCTCCCAGTCCCATTGGTCCACATAGATAGAATGAATGTTATCTGTGTCCTCGTCGCGGCGGATAGCTACCATGTCGGTGTAAAGCCCCTCTCCGATGCTGAAACCGTACTTGCCCAGGGCATAGCGTTTCCATTTCGCAAGGGAGTGGACGACCTCTGCCATCTGTCCGGATTCCTTTATGTCAAAAGATACCGGGCGCTCCACTCCGTTGAGGTTGTCATTGAGTCCCGATTCGGGGCGGACAAAGAGAGGGGCGGAGACACGGCGGAGATTCAGCCGCTCGGCAAGGAGATTCTGAAAGAAGTCCTTGACAGTCTTGATGGCGATCTGGGTCTCATGAAGATCCAAAGATGACTGGTATTGCTCGGGGATAATTAGTTTTTCCATAGCAGCCTTTCCGCCGGCCGCGAAAGGAACGCGGCCTGCATTTAATAATTAGAATATCATAAATGAACTTTCAATATTTAATCGCAAATCTGAAAAAAATGCAATAACGAATGAAGAAAGGGATGCTATACTGCATAGTATGGGCAAAGAGATAAGAATATCGGTCCGGGATCTCATGGAATTCGTGATGCGGGCGGGGGATCTGGACGAGAGATCGGCAGGCGCTCCCGAGGATGTCATGCTCGAAGGGGCGCGGATGCACAGGAAACTCCAGAGAGAAGAGGGCCCCGATTATATGGCGGAAGTGCCGCTCTCCGTTTATTACCCGCTTTCGGAATGCGGGGAAGACGGAGACGCTTTTGTTCTTGTGGAAGGCAGGGCGGACGGTATTTTCCTCGGCTGTGATCCGGAAAATCCTATTTTCGGAGAGGCCTGGACTGTTGATGAGATCAAAACAACATACAGAAAGCTCAGCAAAATGAAGGAGCCTGAACCGGTGCACCTGGCTCAGGCCAAGTGTTATGCGTATATATACTGTGTTCAGAATCAGCTGGACACAGTGCGGGTCAGGATGACTTACTGCAGTCTTGTGACGCAGGAGATCAGGCGTTTTACGCAGGAGTATACGGCGCAGCAGATCACAGAGTGGTTTGAGGGCCTGATGAAGGAGTATTCCAGATGGGCCGGAATGGAGATCCGCTGGGAAAAAGTGAGAAATCAGTCGCTGTCAGCGCTTACCTTCCCTTTTTCTTACAGGGAGGGACAGAGAGAACTCGCGGTGCACGTCTATCACACGATCTGCCATGGAAGGAAACTGTTCCTGGAGGCGCCCACCGGCACCGGAAAGACAATCTCCGCGGTATTTCCGACACTGAAGGCGATAGGAGAGGGAAAAGCGGACAGGCTTTTTTATTTTACGGCGAAGACTGTCACCGGGCAGGTCGCGCTGGAGACTTTCTCGATCCTGCGGGGGAACGGACTGCGCCTCAAGAGCGTGCAGCTGACTGCGAAGGACAGGATCTGTCCGATGGAGAAAAGGGCCTGCAACCCGGACGAGTGCCCGCGGGCGAAAGGACATTATGACAGGGTCAACACGGCGCTGTTCGATCTTTTGACACTTAAGGAGGATATCCGAAGGTCTACGCTGGAGAAATTCGGGGAGCAGTACAATGTGTGCCCCTTTGAGCTGGGGCTCGACGCCTCCCTCTTTGCGGATGCTATAGTGGGAGACTACAACTACCTGTTTGATCCAAGGGCGAAACTGAAGCGCTTTTTTGCTGAGGGAAAAGGGAAGTACAGATATCTTTTCCTGATCGACGAGGCGCACAATCTGGTGGACCGCGGGCGGGAGATGTTCAGCGCTTCGCTCTCGAGCGAGGAGATGAAGAGCTTCAGGAGCGAGGTGAGAGCGCTCTATCCGGCTCTGTGGAAGAAACTCGGAAAGCTGGTCAGCGCCTTCAGGCCCTATAAGGAAGCTTTTGAAGCGGGGGCGGAAACCGGATTTATCCCCGAAGCGGAGCCCGGGACGGCTGGAATGCAGTTTATGCAGACGCCGGGCGGCAGGGAACACGTGCTGCTTGTGGAGGAGATCGATGCCCTGGCTGACGCCTCGTACAAAGTCATGGAGGAGATGCAGTCCATACTGCAGGAGCAGCGGCGGGGAACAGCAGCGGCGGAATCAGCCGCGGCGCAGCAGGTTCAGGAGAATTTCATGAACGCCTACTTTGCCCTGTCCCGATTCCTGACGGCTTACGAGGGCATGGACGGCGAGTACCAGATCTATATACAGAAGTACGGCAGGGACCTTGAGGCGCGGCTTTTCTGCGTAGACCCTTCCGGCAAACTGGCGGAGTGCCTGAACAAAGGAGCGGCGAGTGTGCTGTTCTCCGCGACTTTTCTGCCGATCCGCTACTACAAGAGGCTTTTGGGCGGAACGGACGAGGATTACGAGGTATACGCCAGGTCGTCTTTCGACCCGGAAAGGCTCGGCCTGTTCATAGCCGGCGACGTGACAAGCCGATATAGGATGAGGGGCGCGGATCAGTATGGCAAAATAGCGTCCTGCATCTACAACTCGGTATCGAGAAGGCACGGCAATTATATGATCTTCTTCCCTTCCTACAGCTTCATGGAGCAGGTGCTGGAGCAGTATACGATGCTGTATCCGGAGGATGAGGAGACGTCTTTCGCGGTCCAGAGACCGCAGATGACAGAGGAGGAGCGCAAAGATTTTCTTGACCGATTCGAAGAAGTAAGAGATGATAAAAGTCTGTTGGGCTTCTGCGTGCTGGGAGGGATCTTCAGCGAGGGGATCGATCTGCGCCGGGACAGGCTGATCGGAGCGGTCATCGTGGGGACGGGATTTCCCCAGGTGTGCGTGGAGCGGGAGATCCTCAAGCGATATTTTGACGGCAGGGGAGAGAACGGGTTCGATTACGCGTATCGGTATCCGGGCATGAACAAAGTGCTTCAGGCGGCGGGAAGAGTGATCCGTACGGCTGACGATGTGGGCCTTGTAGTGCTTATGGATGAGCGGTTTAAGACGAGCTCTTACAGGAGGATTTTCCCCGCGGAATGGAGCGGAAACAGGGTCACAGACAGCCTTGGAATTGGGGATAAAATATCGAGATTTTGGGACGAATGGCTATAAAATGTGGATAACTTTGTGGACAGTGTGGATTTCTTCTAAGATAATAGAGTTTACCTATTGCAAAATAGATAAAAATATGGTATTTGAGGATCCCGTTCAAGATAAGGAGGATTTATTATGTGGGCAGAAGAAAGTGTAATTTATCAGATTTACCCTCTGGGCATGTGCGGAGCGCCCTATGAAAACGACGGCGTGCAGGCACACAGGATCCTGGAAGTAAAGGAATGGATCCCTCATCTTACAAAACTGGGGATCACCGCAGTCTATTTTTGTCCCGTATTTGAGTCGGATACGCACGGTTATAACACGAGGGACTATAAAAAGATCGACTGCAGGCTGGGCACCAACGAGGATTTCAAGGAAGTCTGTGAAAACCTCCACGCAGCGGGGATCCGCGTGATCCTGGACGGAGTGTTCAACCATGTCGGCCGCGGATTCTCGCAGTTCCAGGATGTCCTCATAAGAAGATGGGAATCCCCCTACAAGGATTGGTTCAATATCAGCTTCGACGGAAATTCCCCTTACAACGACGGCCTCTGGTACGAGGGCTGGGAGGGCAATTACGACCTGGTCAAGCTCAATCTCAGAAACGAGGAAGTCATCGCGCATATCTTCGACGCGATCAGATACTGGGTGGACTATTTTGACATAGACGGACTGCGGCTGGACGTCGCCTACTGCCTCGACAGGGATTTCATCAGAAGGCTCCGGGGCTATACGGATTCTCTGAAGGATAATTTCTATCTGATCGGCGAGATCCTGGGCGGCGACTACAAGACCGTCATGGGCGAGGGGAAACTGCACAGCGCGACCAACTACGAGTGCTACAAAGGACTGTTCTCCAGTTTCAACAGCATGAACATGTTTGAGATCGTCCATTCCCTCATGCGCCAGTTCGGCTCTGATCCCTGGTGCCTGTACAGAGGGTATCACCTGCTGTCCTTCGTGGACAACCACGATGTGACCAGGGTGGCCAGCGTCCTTACTAACAAGAAGCACCTGCCTCTGATCTATGCGCTGGCTTTCGGTATGCCGGGTATTCCCAGCATCTACTACGGCAGCGAGTGGGGCGTCCTTGGAGAGAAGAGACAGGGTGATCCGGCCCTGAGACCCCGCATTGAGAAGCCTGAGTGGAATGAGCTGACAGAGTGGATCAGCAAACTCTCAGCTGCCAAAAAATCGTCGGAAGCACTTTGCTACGGCGACTTCCGCAGTGTTGTGCTGACCAACAAACAGTGCATTTTCGAGAGAAAGGCGGCGGGCGAGAGAGTCCTGGTGGCTATCAACGCGGATGACAGCGAGTATGTCGCGCATTTCGACGCGGGATGCGGAACAGCCGTGGACCTGATCACCGGAAAGAAGCATGACTTCGGCGGCGGCAGCAGGCTTCCGGCTTACAGCGCTGCTTTCTGGAAGATGGAGAAGTGACGCGGCGCCGGAATTCGGATATTATGTGGCCGGCATAATATGATATAATGTCTGTAATTTTATTAAATTTAGGCGACAAAAGCTGGAAAGAGGTCTGAAATGACTATGGTATTGGTTGCGGGGGTAGTGCCCTGTGTAGTTTTGCTTTGGTATATCAATAAAAAAGATAAGATTGAGAAGGAGCCCGCGGGACTTTTGGCCAAACTGATCCTTCTGGGATGCTTATCCACGATCCCGGCGATGATATTGGAAATGGTGGGAACGAATATCCTAACGGCGATCGGTCTGGAAGAGACAAGCTATCTTTTCATTTTGATCGAAAATTTCCTCGTCGTAGCGCTGGCGGAGGAAGGGTGCAAGAAATTCATGCTGCGCAAGGGAAGCTGGAAGAACCCGGCCTTCAACTATGTATTTGACGGCGTTGTCTACGGCGTCTGCGTGGCGCTGGGTTTCGCGGGTCTTGAGAATGTTCTGTATATCTCCGGCTTCGGAATGGAGGTCGCGGTGATAAGAGGACTTGCCGCTGTGCCGCTCCACGCGATCTGCGGGGTGTTCATGGGCCACTTCTATGGGCTTGAGAAGAAGTATACAGTGACCGGAATGACCGGACTTGCCAAGAATATGAGGACTCTGAGCATCGTGATCCCTGTCGTGATCCACGGCTTTTACGACTTCGCCGCCTCGATCGGAAGCGACGTATTTACTTATATATGGCTTGGATTTGTCATTATCGTCGACATCTTCGCGATCAACGCGATCAGACAGTATTCCAATACGGATACCATAATCTGAGAGTGGAAAAGCCAATCTGAATAAAACGAAAAAAACTGTTGACACGCGGTGGACGCTGAGGTATATTAATTCATGTCCACCGCTGAAAAACGGTTGTAAATGCGATAGTAGTACAGTTGGTAGTACGCCACCTTGCCAAGGTGGAGGTCGCGAGTTCGAGCCTCGTCTATCGCTCTCGGCAACGCGGGTTGCCAAACAGTTTAATAAATGCGATAGTAGTACAGTTGGTAGTACGCCACCTTGCCAAGGTGGAGGTCGCGAGTTCGAGCCTCGTCTATCGCTCTCAGGGAACCGAAGATCTCGGTTCCTTTTTTTTTGCACAATTCGGAGCTGTGCGCAGAACGCGAACCTGCCGCCGCAGTTTATTGCAGCACAGTATTTTATACAATTATTTCGCTCTCAAATGCGCTAATCGCTTGTAAAAAATTTGTCAATATCATACAATGTTCACGGCAAGCAAATGGGCGTAATGCCCCACATTGACTCTCGATGAAGGAGAGCAGTGATGAAAGGAGAACTAATGAAGAAAAAACTACTGGCAGGGATCCTTGCTGTAAGCATGGTGGGAGCGATCCTCGGAGGCTGCGGCAAAGGAACAGCACAGAACACAGGCGCTGCCGGAACGCAGGAAGCGACTGAGAGAGCGAAGGCCAATGAGATCGTGATCGGTATCGCGCAGGATCTCGACCAGAGCCTCGATCCGCACTACGCAGTAGCGGCCGGAACCAAGGAAGTAATGTTCAATGTCTTTGAGGGACTTGTAAAGTATGACTCTAATGGAAATACTGTCCCCGCAGTGGCGTCGGATGTTCAGATTTCCGATGACGGTCTTGTATATACTTTTACACTTCGCGACGGCGTGAAGTTCCACAACGGTGATACGGTGGATCTTGACGACGTGATCTATTCTATCCAGCGCTGCAAGGATGATCCCAAGGTCAATCCGCAGACTTCCACAGGACTTCAGTGCATTGAGAGCCTTGAGAAGGACGGGGACAACAAACTCGTGATGACGCTCAGTGAGCCCAACACAGAATTGATGTCTCTTCTGACGCTGGCTATTCTTCCCGCTGACTATGACAAACAGGACACCGCGCCGGTAGGTACAGGACCTTATAAATATGTTGGCCGTACAGCGCAGGAATCCGTCGAACTTGAGAAGTTTGCGGATTACTGGGGAACTCCCGGCAATATCGACAAGGTCACATATAAGATCAACGAGAAAGTAGAAGGCCTGGTAATGGGTCTTGAGAGCGGCGCGCTGGATCTTGTATCCCACTTGAGCAGCACTCAGGTGGCTGAACTCAACAAGGACAATTTCAATATCGAGCAGGGCGAGATGAACCTGGTTCAGGCGCTCTACCTCAACAATGAAACGGCGCCTTTTGACAACGAACTCGTTCGTCAGGCTCTGTGCTACGCAGTAGACAGACAGGGCATTCTGGACATGGCTTTTGACGGTTATGGTTTCCCCATCGGATCCAACGTGTTCCCTGCGTTCACAAAGTATTATGACGAGAGCCTGGTTAACTACTATGAGCACGATGTCGCCAAGGCTAAGGATCTTCTCGCACAGGCAGGCTATCCCAATGGCTTCGACATGACCATCACAGTCCCCTCCAACTATCAGCCTCATTGCGACACCGCTGAGGTCATCGCTGAGCAGCTTAAGGAAGTCGGTATTAACGCGACGCTGGACCGCGTGGAGTGGGAGACCTGGAAAGCGGATACTTACGCCGGAAGAAACTTCCAGTCCACGGTGATTGGCCTCACCGCTGATCCTCTGACGGCCAGAAGCCTTCTGGAGAGATTCACTACAGGCCAGCGCGTAGCTGACGCGGAAGGAAACCGCGGAAATAACTTCATCAACTACAACAACGCGGACTATGACGCTCTCTTCGAACAGGCAGTCAAATGCTATGACGACGCGGAGCAGGTTAAATTATACAAAGAGATGGAAAAGAATCTGACCGAGCACGCCGCAAGTGTCTATATTCAGGACATGGCGGATATGGTCGCGGTGCGCAAGGGTCTGACCGGACTTACCTTCTATCCTCTGTACGTGCTGGATGTCTCCACACTGAAGTGGGAATGATGACGGAAAACGGAATCTGACTTAGCGATCATGTGCGCAGCAATAGGGTGTTCTTATTGCTGCGCATTTTAATTTGACCGGACCGGGCTGACCGGACCGGCAACTAATCGGACTGACCCGATAGAAGGAGATACTTACTTTGAAGTATGCAGCCCGCCGAATTCTGGCATTATTTATTACCATGATACTGGTATCATTTCTGGCTTTTGCTGCTTTCCACATCATCTCGGGAGACCCGGCCCGAGCGATCCTGGGGATGAACGCCACAGAGAAACAGCTTGAGATGATGCGGCATGAACTGGGACTGGATAAGCCTTTCCTTGTGCAATATTTTAACTGGTTACTGGGATTTTTCTCCGGAAATCTGGGGATATCCTACAGCTACCGGCAGCCGGTAGCTTCCCTGATCATTCCCAAACTGAAGGTGACTCTGGTAATGGTCCTGATCAGCTTTGTGATCATTGTCATTCTTTCTCTTCCTCTGGGGCTTCGCGCCGCGCAGAAATCCGGCAGCCGCTTTGAATGGATCGGGACGACGATCAATCAGCTGTGCATGGCTGTGCCAGCCTTCTTTCTGAGCATTCTGGTCTCGTATGTATTCGGGATCATTCTGAAGGTTTTTACTCCCGGGGATTTCCCGAAAATGGAAAGAGATCTGTTCGGGGCGATCCGGTATCTATTTTTTGCAGCAGTGTGCATTGCGATCCCGAGGATCGCGATGGCTGTGAGAATGCTCAAGAGCACGCTCATTGAGGAGATGGAGAAGGACTATGTGCGGACGGCGATCTCGAGAGGCAACGACAGGGTGGAAGTCCTGAAAAAGCACGTCATGAAGAACTCCCTTGTTCCGACGATCACGTTTCTGGGCCAGACAATGGCGGAGATCGTGGGCGGCAGCATAGTCGTCGAGCAGGTCTTCGGAATCCCGGGAATGGGAAGATTTCTTGTCGCGTCGATCTCCAACAGAGATTATCCGGTCGTAGAGGCGCTTGTCGTCATTCTTGCGTTTTGGGTCATTCTCTCGGGAACCGTTGCGGATCTGATCAATCAAAAAATAGATCCGCGCCTTAAACTGGGAGGCCGCGCATGATGAAGAAAAAATTGAACAGATATCTTATTGCCGGGTGTATCATAACAGGAATCATCGTCCTGTGGATCCTCGTCGGACACTTTTACACTCCTTATCCCCCCACCAAGATGAGTTCCGCAAAGCTTCAGGCACCGTCAGCGGCGCATCTGTTCGGGACGGACAAGTTCGGCCGCGATATTTTCAGCCGTGTCATGCAGGGATCGGGAACGACACTGATGATCGCGGCGCTGACGATCCTGATCGGCGCAGGGGTCGGAACAGTAGTCGGAGCTGTGACCGGATATTTCGGCGGCATTGTGGACGAAGTGCTGATGCGCCTTAATGACGCTCTGACGGCATTTCCGAGCATTCTTCTTGCGCTGGTCATCATCAGTATTCTGGGACCGGGCAAGTATAATGTGATCATTGCTCTGGGGATCGTTTTTGTCCCCAGTTACGCGCGCATGATGAGAACTGCTTTCGCTGCGCAGAGAGACGTGAATTATATTATCAGCGCGAGGCTGATGGGAGCGTCGAACCTGAGGATCCTTTTGATCCACATGCTGCCCAATACGCTGCATGTGCTGCTCCCGGCGCTGACGATCGGTTTTAATAACGCAGTCCTCGCGGAGGCAAGCATGAGCTTTCTCGGCATCGGCGTGACGCCTCCGGACGTGTCAATGGGTTATATGCTTTCCGAAGCACAGGGAATGTTCCGCTCAGCGCCCTGGTACGCGCTCAGCGTAGGCGGCGTGATCGCGCTCCTTGTGTTCGGCGTCAGCCTGATCGGAGAAGGACTGCAGATCATGAATAAGGAGGTGGACTGATGCTGGAAGTCAGAGATCTCCATGTAAAGTTTCATAACAGAGACAGAGAAGCGGTGGCAGGCGTGAGCTTCACCCTTAAGGACGGGGAGATCCTGGGCCTTGTGGGAGAGTCCGGCTCCGGAAAATCCGTCACGGCGATGAGCATCGCCGGCCTCCTTCCCCGCAAAAAATGTGATTACAGGGGCGACGTCCTTGTGGACGGCGAAGATATGCTCCACGCAAACAGGGCACTCCTTCGCAAGGTGCAGGGAAATAAGATCGGCGTCGTTTTCCAGGAGCCTATGAGCGCTATGGACCCTCTGATGAAGGTCGGCAGACAGGTGGAAGAAGTCCTGGACATTCACACGGACCTCAGTCCCGAGGAACGCAAAAAGAGAGCGATCCAGGCTCTTGAGGACGTAGAACTGCCTGATCCCGAGGAAGTGTACAACAAGTATCCTCACGAGCTCTCCGGCGGAATGCTTCAGAGATCCATGATCGCCGCGGCTATCGTGGCGCGTCCCAGCCTGCTCCTTTTGGACGAGCCCACGACTGCATTGGATGTGACGATCCAGGCGCAGATCCTGGAACTTTTGAAAAAACTGAACAGAAAACACGGGATGTCCATGCTCTTCATCTCTCACAACCTCAACGTTGTGCGAAAACTCTGCAAACGTGTTGCCGTCATGCAGAGGGGAGTGATCGTGGAAGAAGGCTCGACACGAAATGTCTTTTTTAATCCCCAGCATCCCTATACACAGCACCTGATCGAGTGCATTCCCGCCAGAGTGAAAGTGATCGCGAGAAAGCATGCGGAGGAAGAAGCGGAAGAAACCGGACAGATGCAGCCTGCAGAGGGCGGACAAACCGTGTCAGCGGATTCCGGGAATGCCGCGTCCGCAGACTCCGGGCAGACAGGAGGTGATCGCAATGGCTGACAGTATTCTGAACACGATCACATCGATGACAGGATTCGGCGCCGATCCCGCCGCTGAGGCGGTGACTGAAGCCCAAAAGCAGCTTGTACTCGAGGTAAATCATGTGAGCGGCGGGTACCGCACGCCAGGACTCTTCGGCAAAGGCAAGTACCAGCAGGTCCTCTACGATGTGGATTTCAACATTCGCCACGGCGAGATCATGGGGCTTGTAGGAGAGAGCGGAACCGGCAAGTCTACCCTGGCCAGAATGATCCTCGGAATGCTCGAGCCTGAGGAGGGAAGCATTGTGCACTACACAAAGCGCCCGCAGATCATTTTCCAGGATCCTTACAGCTCGCTGAACCCCGCATACACGGTGGAGTGGTCGCTGGAGGAGCCCCTCCGCGTATTCGGAAAATACGACGAGGCGGAAAGAAAGCGCCGCGTCCGCGATATGCTCGCCAAAGTAGAGCTCCCTCAGGAGCTTCTGAATGCAAGGCCTTCGGAGTTGTCCGGCGGCCAGAGGCAGCGAGTCAGCATTGCAGCAGCCCTGATCAGAAGACCACGCTTTATCATCGCGGACGAGCCGGTCTCCGCACTGGACGTAACGATCCAGGCCCAGATCCTACAGCTTCTTCGCGACCTGCGGGAAGAACTGGACCTGAGCTATCTGTTCATTTCACACGATCTCAACGTCGTGTATCAGCTCTGCGACAGAGTCCTTGTCATGAAAAAGGGAAGAATTGTGGAGCAGGGAACAGTGGATGAAGTCTACGATCATCCAAAGGAAGAGTATACGAAGCAGCTGCTGGCGGCAGCGCAGTAAAGAAAGCCCCCGGATTTGAAGTGGTTCAAATCCGGGGGTGTTTTGTGTGCAGTGGCAGCAGGCTTTTTTTAAAAATTAGGCCGACTGCCCTTTAAGTGCCGCCGGAGGATATCCAGCGGCATTCAAAGGGCAGAAACGTTCAAAACAGTTGATATTGCCGTTAAAGTGCCGCTGGAGGATATCCAGCAGCATTCAAAGGGCAGAAATGATCAAAATGGTTGGAATTGCCGTTAAAGTGCCGCCGGAAGGTATCCAGCGGCACTTAAAGGGCAGAAATGAATCAAGACGTCAGAACCGTGCAAAAAGCAATAACTTGTATCTGAAGTAACGATTATTCCTCTTCAAGCATCTGATCCCGCAGTGTTTCAAGAAGGATCGGCGTGTAGTAAATGCGCTCCACACTGACGCAGGCGCTGCGGCTGCTGACGGACCGATAGGTGGGACTGCTGTGTACATGACCGTAGAGATTTGCATAGGGCATGTTGCGAGTGACATAAAGAGGCGTATGGGAGAGGATAAAAAAATCTTTTAATATGACCGGAAGATCATAACACTCCTCAAAGCCAAGATCCCGCCACTGCTGCGGAGACAGATAAGAGTCGTGGTTGCCCATCACAAGAAACTTGCGTCCCTTCAGACGGGAGAGAAGTTCCCTGCATCGCTCCTGGCCGCCGGAGCAGAAATCGCCGAGGTGATACACAAGGTCATGATCGCCCACGACCGAGTTCCAGCGCCTGATCATTTCCAGATCCATTGTATCAGTATCAGGAAACGGCCGCTCTTCATAAAGTCTTATATTATCATCTCCGAAGTGGGTGTCCGCGATCAGGAAGATCCTGCTGTCTGTATGAGTCTTGCACATATTAAAACCTCCGAATTCATAGAAGATCCTTTCTTCTACTGTAGAATACCCGCAGTAATAGCAAGAAGACCCCTTCCTCAGTTCACAAGCTCAACAGTTGATCGGTCGGAATTAAGGTTCCTGCGAGTGAACAGGGAGGGGATGAATTGCCTGCACATGTACCTTCCCTATTTTTGAGCGTTCCACATCTTCGATGTGAGTAAGGAAAAACACGGGAGCAGAACGTATGTTTGTAAACACACGTTCTAGATGATATAATGTATATATGAAGCTGTTGCTTCATGGTATTCCTATGTACGGGAAAAAACGGATGGAATGGAGTACATACATGTATCACGTCGAATGCATTGACATTCATAAAACAGATAAGATGTACCTGTACATTGACAGGGCATGCCTGTGTGCCAATAACATGTACAATGTCGCCAACTTCCATATCCGCAACCTCATGACCGGCCTGAAGAAAGATATTTCCCTCCGTACGGAGAACGAGAGGTCAGTCATAAGGACTTTTGCCGGATCCATCCCCGGGATCAACTTCTCCTTAAGGATGAAGCACTTCGTAAAGATCTTCAGGGTCTTCCTGGACAGGAGTCTTTCTGCAGCCTTACGCAAGACTAAGCTTTCGAGAGTGAAATACATTCAGTTTTCCATGCCGACGGCGGAAAAGTGGTTCGCTTCCTACGGGCTCCTCGATGCTGTGTTCCGGCATACGGAGAATACGGATTACCGGTCCTTCCATTCCCATGTCATCCAGAACGCCATAAGCGACTGCTGTGAGGCGTGGAAAGGATACTTTGAGAGCAGGAAAGCTTATACTGATGCGTCCGGCCATACAGGGAAGCCGAGGATCCCGGGATACAGGAAGTCTGGGGGAAAGAGCACCGCTGTCTTTTCAAACCTGGCCTGCAGTATTAAGAACGGGAGTCTGTTCTTTCCTTACGCCGTTGTTGAAGAAGGGAAGAAAAGGGTGCGCCCCGGCCTTGATGTTTCAAGGCTCCCGCATGCTTCAAAGGCAGAACGCGGATCAGAAGAGAAACTCATCGAGGTGCGGGCAGTCCCGTACTTCGGTGCATACCAGGTCCAGATCGTCACGGATGACGGCATCCTGGAAGACGACCTGCTCCCGAAGGAAAAAGATATCATCGGTGCTGACGGGAACACTTCCGGGGACATGATGCTGGACCCAGGCCTTGATAACTTCGCAGCCATGGCAGACAACAAGGGGAACACACCCATTGTTGTCAAGGGCGGAGCGATAAAGGCCTGCAACCAGTGGTATAACAAGAGGATGGCGTTCCTGCGTTCTGAACAGATGAAGGGACATGACCCGAAGACATAGGCATTCCTGCGGTCCGAACAGATGAAGGGGCATGACCCGAAGACTTACCATCCTCCGGTGACAAGGCAGATGGAGCGGATCTCCAGGAAGCGTGACGCTTTCCTGCGGGATACATTCTACAAGTATGCCCACTATATCTGCCGGACGATGGAGGAGAGGGGCCTTTCCTACCTCATCGTCGGCTACAACAAAGGCCAGAAGCAGGGGATAAACCTGAAGAAAAAGACAAACCAGTCCTTCGTGCAGGTCCCCTTCGCGAGGTTCCGCCGTATCCTGCAGGCAGTCTGTGTGCGGTACGGGATCCGGGTCATCCTTCAGGAAGAGAGCTATACTTCCAAGGCCTGCTTCGGGAACAGGGACTATATCCCGACATACGGAACAGGAGATGCGGAAAACATATCCTTCACCGGAAAGAGGGTAAAGCGGGGCCTGTACCGTCAGGATAACGGGAAGGTCATGAACGCCGATATCAACGGAGCTGCCAATACCGGAAGGAAATATAACAAGCGGATTATCCCAGGAGGAATGGACTGCGGGTATCTGTACGGAACAGTGAAAGCCATAACCTATAAAGATATCCTGTGTGCCAGCCGCAGAAGAAAGAAAAGTAATCCCGGTCAAACGGGACAGCGGGCAGGTGTCTGCCCTGTGACCGCGTAAGCGGCACGAAGC
>CADBIU010000029.1 GCA_902794825.1 uncultured Lachnospiraceae bacterium | reverse complement strand
GATTTCTGGTATGAGTCCTCCCGTCTTCTGATCCGCCAGATGAAGGAAGCGAACAAGAAAAAGGAAGAGAAGATCAAGGAACTCAAGGAGTTCATCTCCCGCTTCTCCGCCAACGCTTCCAAATCCAAGCAGGCTACCAGCCGTAAGCGCGCATTGGAGAAAATACAGCTGGATGAGATCAAGCCCTCCAGCCGCAAGTATCCCTATATCGACTTCCGTCCCGACAGAGAGATCGGGAATGAAGTGCTCACTGTCAGCGGCATCAGCAAGACCATTAACGGCGTGAAAGTTCTCGACAATGTCTCATTCGTCATGGGACACGACGACAAGATCGCTTTCGTCGGAAGCCAGGAACTCGCCAAGACCACTCTGTTTGAGATCCTCATGGGCAACATGGAGCCTGACGAGGGGACCTACAAGTGGGGCGTGACAACTTCCCAGGCTTATTTCCAGAAAGACAACTCCAAGGAGTTCAGGGGCGAGCGCACCATCACAGAATGGCTTACAGGCTACTCTCCCATCAAGGACGTGACCTATGTCAGGGGCTTCCTCGGAAGAATGCTTTTCGCAGGCGACGACGGCGTTAAAAAGATCGGCGTCCTCTCCGGGGGCGAGAAGGTCCGCTGCCAGCTCTCAAAGATGATGATCAGCGGAGCTAACTGCCTGATCTTCGATGAGCCCACAAACCATCTGGATATGGAGTCCATCTCCGCCCTCAACGAAGGAATGATCAAGTTCCCCGGCGTCGAACTGATCGCTTGCCGCGACCATCAGGTCGTACAGACCACCGCGAACCGCATCATCGAGATCCTGCCCGACGGCAGCATCATCGACAAGGTGACCACATATGACGATTACCTTGAGAACAATGCCGACGCGAGAAAGAGAACTGTCTATGAAGCGTCCCGTGAAGAGGACAGCAACTGATCTGATAATATGATCGAAACAGCCGGCTGTAATATTCAGCCGGCTGTTTATTCATCCCCGTCATAAAGAGGTTTTGCTATGAGCCCCATAGATCTTCATACTCACTCCACAAAGTCCGACGGCACTTTTTCTCCCGAAGAGCTGATCCGCTATGCTCAGGCAAAAGGGCTTTCTGCTGTCGCCCTGACCGACCACGACACAGCGGACGGAATAGAAGAAGCGCTTTTGACCGCCCGAAAACTCAGGGAAGAAGTGAATAAGCTATCGGGCAGCAGCTTGCCCATCGTTCCTGAAGTCATACCGGGCGTCGAGCTCTCAACAGAGTACAGGGGCAGAGACATCCATGTCGTCGGACTGTTCATCGACTGGAAGAACTGCGGTTTCATCAGTAAGCTCAGGGAATTCGCAGACGCAAGGATCTACAGAAATCAGAAGATGTGCCGCCTTTTGACTGAGGGAGGCTATCCTGTAAACTATGAGGAACTTCAGTCGTCCTTTCCCGATACCGTCATAACCCGAGCCCATTTTGCCCAGTATATGTTGGAAAAGGGCTATATTTCTTCAATTGATGAGGCATTCCGCAAGCTGATCGGCGATGACTGCCCCTTCTTTGTTCCGAGAGAGAAAATATCGCCTCAGGACGGAGTACGCTTTCTTCTGCAGTACGGGGCTGTCCCGGTTCTGGCCCACCCGCTTCAATACAAGATGAGCGACGATCAGTTATGCGAACTGCTCGCCTCTCTCAGCGGATACGGCCTTTCGGGGATCGAGGTCTACTACTCCGGTTATAAGCCCGCGGACACTGCGTATCTTTCCCGGCTGGCTGATAAGTTCAGTCTTTTGCCCAGCGGGGGAAGCGACTTTCACGGAAGCCGCAAGAAAGGCCTTGACCTTGGTGCCGGATACGGCCGCCTGTATGTTCCGGATACTCTTCTTCCTCCTCTCAGGGAAAAAGCCGCACCCTCAAACAGATGAGATCAAAAAACTGCCGCTCACACAGGCGGCAGTTTTTTCACCCCAAAATGCTCTCCTCATACTGTCTGCTGTATAAGGAGTAATAATACCCTTTTTTCTTCATGAGTTCGGAATGCGTTCCTCTCTCCTCTATTTTGCCGTCCCTGACCGCCAGGATCAGATCCGCGTTCGTGATCGTAGACAACCTGTGGGCGATGACAAAACAGGTCCTCCCTTTGGTCACCACTGAGATCGCCTGCTGAATCGCTTTTTCTGTCAAAGTATCGATGGAAGAAGTTGCCTCGTCCAGGATCAGAAGCCTGGGATCGGCAAGCATGGCCCTTGCAAAAGACAGAAGCTGCTTCTCACCTGTTGAAAGGCGGCTTCCGCCTTCTCCCACTTCGCTGTCAAGGCCTCCCATCCTCTCCACAATATCTCTTGCAGACACCATATCGAGAGCACTAAGGATCTCTTCGTCCGTCGCGTCGGGCCTTCCGTATCTGAGATTTTCCCTGACCGATCCGGAAAAGAGATGCGGGGATTGAAGCACATAGCCCAGATGGCTGTGAAGCCACAGTTGGGACCTCTCCCTCGCGTCCCTTCCGTCGATCAAAAGAGTCCCTTCCGTTGGCTCGTAAAAACGGCATACAAGATTTACCAGAGTGGATTTCCCTGCTCCGGTCTCCCCGACGATCGCTATGTTTTGACCGCGCGGAACCTTGAGGCTGAAATGCTCAAGCACGTTCTCCTCTCCGTCAGGGTAGCGGAAAGTCACGTCTCTGAATTCAATATCTCCGAGCAGTTCCTCCCAGTTCTCATATTCAGGGTTGAAACTGTCGCCGTAGCGTTCGATCACCTCCGGTGAGTCCGCGACATCCGCGGGTTCAGCCAGAAGATCTGTAAGTCTCTCAATATTGACCTGAATAGCGATAAAACCGGATATATTCTGAATGATGAACTGAAGCGGCTCAACCATTCCCACTGCATAGGAGACAAATACGGAGAGGGTTCCGATCTTCAGAAGCCCTTCTCTGGTCAGCGCCCCTCCCTGCCAGAGGACGACGGCGAGCGCCGCGGAAGACATCAGGGTCACTGTGGAAATGAGCATCGCGGAGTATCTCACCGCATGCACCGACTCCCTTCTGAAATCCTCCGTCACCTCTTCGAACTCCTGCTGCATCTTCTTTTCAATGCTTAGCAGTTTGATCGTCCGGGCTCCGATGATCCCCTCGTTAAAGCTTCCCGTGATCCTTGAGTTTATTTCACGGATAAGCCTGTTTGCTGCGACAAGTCTGTTCTGAAACAGCCAGATCAGTACTCCCGCCGCTGCCAGAAGAAAGATCATCCACAGCGCGAGTCTCATCTCCGTCATCATCATTACAATGATGGCAAAAAGGATATAGGATCCGTTCCAAATGCAGTCCATCATTCGCCAGGATACCGCTTCTCCGATCTTACCCGTATCGCTCATCACCCTGGCGTGGATATATCCGACGCTGTTGCGGTTGAAATAGGAAAAGGACAGAGTCTGAAGGTGGTTAAAGGCTTTGTTCCTGAGGTCCCTGTCGATGCTCATCTCCACTGTTCCGGAATCCACCATTGTCCTGTCATTGATGACAGACTGAAAAGCCAGGACCAAAAGATAGATGACTATGAACAGCGGCATGCCTTCGAGCGTCTTTCCGGCGACAAAGTGATCCAGCGCATAGCGGCCGAACAGAGGATAAGAGACGTCGATCACGCTGCAGACGAGCGCGAGAATGATCATTCTGATCACCCTTTTTCTGTACGGACGCAGATAAGGAATCAGGCGCGGAATGCCGAACAGAGGGAGAGATGCAGTTTCACGTTCTTTATTCATCCTGCACCTCCTCTCCGGTCTCATTCATCTGCAGATCATAAATCCGCCTGTAGATGCCGCCAAGCGCAAGGAGTTCCTCATGTGTCCCCGTCTCCATGACTCTGCCTTTTTCCATAACGGCGATACGGTCCGCATGCATGATCGTCGTGATCCTGTGCGAGATCAGGATCACTGTAGCTTCTCCGGTATCCTTTCTCAGGGCCGCGCGGATCCTTGCGTCGGTCTCCGCGTCAACCGCTGACAGAGAGTCATCAAAGATCATGACCGGGCATTTCCGGATGAGCATCCTCGCAATTGCTGTCCTCTGCTTCTGGCCTCCGGACAGAGTTACGCCGCGCTCGCCGACGAATGTCTCAAATCCTGACGGGAATCTGTCGACTGCCTCCAGAAGGTCCGCGGTCTTCGACGCCCTTCGAACGTCTTCTCTTCTGTAGTTCCTTGATGTGATCGCGATATTGTCTTCAATGGACCTTGAAAAAAGAAAAGGTTCCTGCAGGACCATCCCGATCTGAGAACGCACATAAGAATTGCTGATATCTGACAGGTCTGCGTCCCCGATCATGATCCGGCCGCAGCCCTCCTGCAGCGGATACAGTTTTTCCAAAAGATACATGAGCGTAGATTTTCCCGAACCTGTTCCTCCGAGTATGCCGACTGTTGCCCCGGCAGGGATCTCAAGAGAAACATCCGTAAGCGCTTCCCCGGAATCTCCGCTGTATCCAAAAGAGACATGTTCAAAGCGGATGTCCCTGTCCATGGGCGGTCTCAGCGCTCCCTCCGGCTCAGTCTCCTCTTCCGCGTTCATGATATAGAGTATTCTCTCTATGGAGATCCCGGCTTTGCTCATCTCCGAGATCACACGGCCAAGGGATCTGACAGGCCATATCAGCAGACTGTTATAGGATACAAAAGCAATGAACTGTCCCGCAGTTATAGTGCCTCTTACACAGAACACTGCTCCCATGATATTTACGATCAGATACTGCAGTCCCGTCATAACATCCCCGGTGACCCAGTTGAGAGACAATATGCGCATCAGGCGGATCCAGAATCCTGTGTAATAATCGTTCTGCTTCTCAAATCTCTCCCTCTCGAAGCGCTCTCTCCCAAACGCGCGTACAACTCTGACACCTGTCAGATTCTCCTGCGCAATAGCTGAAAGGCGGCCTTCCTCCGTGTCTGCCTTTTCAAAAGCATCGCCTATCTTTGCATAGAAGAAAAGCGAGTAGCCGATCACGACCGGGATAAAGATCGAAGCGATCCCCGTCATGAAAGGATCGATCATCCACATGAAACGGATTGCCATCGCGATCAGGACCACGACCCTGATCAGCGATGTGAGCTGTTCAGAGATGAAAACCTTGACAGTCTCCACATCCGAAGTACAGCGCTGTATGATGTCACCGGTGCTGTTAGCGCCGTGCCATGCATAAGGAAGCCTCAATATTTTTGCGAACGACTCATCCCTGATCCGCTTGACGAAACGTTCCGCGGCCACTTCATTGAAATAGCGGAAGCAAAAACGAAAGACTGCTCCTGTCAGCGCTACAGCGATGACAGATACGGCGATCAGGACCGGCTGCCGTCTGAGCAGTTCCACCCCTCCTGCGTTTTCAAACCACAGCAAAACAGACGCCGGAAGATTCGGCGTCTTGTCACCAATCACACTGTCCACTGTAAAACTGATCATTCCGGGCAGCACCATGTCCAAAAAGGACACCGCCGAAGCAAACACCATACTAAGCAGAAAAAAGCCGGTGCTCCCTTTAAGAAAATACATGACCAGGGATGCGGAACTTTTAAACTGTTTTTGTCCTCTTCCTGTTTCCTTCATTTTCCGTACTATATATCTGCAAAACTTAACGTATAAGCGGGCGCTCTCAGAGTTCTCTGACCGAGAGGATATTGTCAAACAGTTTCTCATCCTCCAGCACTACAATACACAGCTTCTCTCTTGTCCGGGAAATCCCCTCGTAGAGGAGATTCAGCGCTTCATCCGCCGCCTCGCCTCTGCAGCGAAGCCTCTTCTCATTATCATAATAAAATCTGCTGTCCAATATCAGCAGGATACAGTCAAACTCGTTTCCGACGATCTCCTCTTCTCCAAGTCCCGCGCAGAAATTCCCGCCTTCCCCGGGAAGGGTGATCTTGCGGTATCCCTTCTCTCTATAATAGGACAGGATCGCCTCCGCCTCGTCCCTGTTTGCCGCATAGAGCACATCGATGCAGCTGTAGTCCACGTTTCTGGCCTTTTCCTTTGTGTGGAAGAGATTCTGCAAAAAAGAGAACATCGGCCGGTTGATCCGGATATTGCCTGTGAATTCAAGAAGGAGCGTATTGTATCTGAGGATCCTCTTCTCCGCCTCGGCAAGTTTGCCGTAAGTGTCAGTAAGAACATGGGGATCATAAGCCATGATACAGGGGATTCCTAGCTTCCAGACATACTCAATGATCCGTTTCATGACATCTTCAGGGATCCTGTTCGCTTCATCCAGGAACAGATAGTCCCATTCATCCCCTTCCGCGAAACAGTCGGCAGTTCGTATGAAGACGTTTTTAAGCCTTTCATCGAGGACTTTGTGCCCTTTCTGAAGATTTCCTCCTGTAAGAAGAAGCACTCTCTTCCTTTTGGAAAGAGTCATGGCGAGGTCAAACAAAAGAAGCGTTTTGCCGGTTCCGGCAGTGCCTTTAACCGCAATGACCGGGCACGCCGTACCGGGACTGCTCTCTGAGAACACTTCCAATATTTTTCGCTTGAATTCTGCCTGCTGATTAGTGAGAAAATAACTGCCGCTGAGGAACCTGTCAGGCTCCGCGGCCGGTGAGATCAGGTAATCTGATGCCCTGAAGTACTGGTCCAGATCCTTTTCCACATACCCTGAGAATGCCGGACGGCAAAGCACATCCGCCAGATCCTCCATTCTGCAGACGCGCATATGTCCTCTGTCATTGAGGTTATATACGGTATCGGTCTCCATCACATAGGTAAAAGAGTAGATCGTGCGCGAAATATGAGAGAGGTAATATCTGTTCTGGGATAACTGCTTCTGGATCCTGCTCTCCTCGACGTTCTCACTCTTGAGTTCGATATTAAGGACAGCATCCCCGTCTTCGGAAATCTTGAGCAGATCAAATTCTTTGCTTATATGCGCGATCGTAAAGGAAAAATAAAAGCCGTCCAAATGACAGACCCAGTCTTCCCCCTCCTCTGCTCTCTCATTAAGCACCGCGGCTACACCATCTGTCAGCGCGCGGAGGGATTCCGCCTCATGTGCACTATATTGTATCTCATACGCGCTTCCCGTCAGTTCTCTGGCCAGTTTGGAGAATCTGTCACCGCCCGCTGCCCTTGACAGGAGATAAAGGTTCATCGCTTTCATGGTCCGTTCCTGTTTGCCGAACCGGCAAGGGTACACATTATTCTCTCATGGCATATCTGTATCCCAGCGGTTCTCTTCCATCCCTGAATACCACCATCATCTCATTAGTAAGGCTCAGGTCATGAGGCTGACCCTCAACGTCTTTCCTCTCGACCCAGACAGCCTCCTTGAGTTCATTTCTGTCCAGTATGATCTCTGTGCTGCCGTCGACATCGCAGTAAAATCCGGCCAGAAGATCGTCCACTATGCCCCACGGCTGGGATTTGTAATAACGGATATTCTTAACCTTCAGCCCGACTTCTTCCATGACTTCCCTGGCAACAGTCTCCTCCAGAGTCTCTCCGATTTCGTTGAACCCGGCTACCAGCGCGTAAAAAGTATAGCTCCTCCCAGCATATTTTGTCATAAGGATCCTGTCCCCGTCCGTAACGCCGATGATCACCGCCGGAAGGATCCGGGGATAGATCGTTCTCCCACATTGAGGGCAGCACAGCGCCCTTTCTGTCTTTGAGGGGACTGTCTTGTGCGCGCATGTGCCGCAGTATCTGTTGTCGTGATACCATCTGGCAAGCTGGCCCGCAGTATACGCTTCAAATATGATGTGACGGTTTTCATCGCCGAAGTAGAAATCCGGGCGAAGCCGTCTGCTGTCTACAGGCACAAGGTTCCCCGGCAGTCGGGCTGTCTCGGGATCCTCTATGGCAGCCATAAACTGATTATCCATTCTGTGAGGTGCAATATCCTGGATCATAACGTATATCTTAACTCCTTTTCGATCACATATGCATGATAAGCGCGATGACAAGACCCAGTATTCCCCCGGCGAACACCTGCATTGGCGTATGGCCCACGAATTCCTTGAGCGTCTGTTCCGGCGTTAGATTCCCGGCCCCCATTTTTTCAAAGAGTTCGATCATGTCATTGATGACTACGGCCTGCTTGCCGGTCTCTCTGCGTACACCTCTGGCGTCATGCATGACTATGATCGCCATAAAGACTGCAACTCCGAAAACAGGCGATCCCCATCCCGCCGTAAATCCGGTTGCTGCAGCCACCGACGTCACAGTAGCGGAGTGGCTGCTCGGCATTCCTCCATCCCCAAACAGGCGCTCCCAGACAATCTTTTTATTGACGATCAGATGAAGGATCGTCTTGAGGATCTGCGATATCACCCAAGCGACGGCTCCCGTCTGTATGATTTTGTTCCCGCATATTTCACTGATCATAGTAAGCATAATATTCACCCCGCAATATCAACATATAAAAATCTTAACATAGAATCACTAAAATAGGACAAAAAAGATCGCTTCACCACAAGGTAAAGCGATCTTCATAATATCCATTCGATCATAAATTTTCTCTCACGTATTTTTCCAGAGATACCGCATCCTCTCTCTCATTTTCTCCTTCAATCGAAAACTCAAGAAGATCTCCCTTTTTAATATTCAGGCTCATGACATTGAAGATCAGTTTGGCATCCCCTTTTCTCGCGCCATTGCGTACGGTCACTTTTCCGCCGCTGTGGATCGCTTCCTTCACAAACTCTCCCGCTCTCTTGATATCCAATCCGTTTTCGAGACTGGATACGCACTGGAATCTTACCATTGCCTATATCCCCCCGACTAAACATCCTGTAAGATCACTTGCTGTTCTCTGCTGCCCTGAGTATTCTCTCGACATTCTCTCTGCCGGTGCGAATACCGAAATTACAAAATATTGAAAACGCCATGCCAGCCACAATGATCACTATGCCGGTTACTCCGACGGCAATCGGGTGAAAACTGCCTTTGAACCCCATATAGGCCACAGCTACGCCGATGGCGGACAGGACCAGGGAATAGGTTCTCCACCTGCTGATCCTCTCAAGCATTTCAGATTGCTTTTTTGCTTCTTCGAGCAGTTCCTGCTTACTGAGCTGGGCCATTTTTTCATCCTTTCACAAACAGATTCAATTCACATAAAAGGGGGATTCTTTAATGAATCCCCCTTCTCGTTTTTCAGTTTCCGGGGTCTTCCGGATCAGAATTATTAATAGGACAGACCGGGGTTGAAGAAACCGATCAGAACGCCGACGAATGCGATGAGAACCAGAAGTCCCATAACTTTCAGAGGGCTGAAGCGCTTCTTGGCCATAAGCCACCAGCAGAAGATAACGAAGATTGCTGTAAGAAGTCCGGGGAATACGCTGTCAAGCTTTTCCTGAAGGACCATGTAAGCTTCGCCTGCTTCATTGTAAAGTGCAAAGCTTGTTCTTACGGAAACCCATGTAGCGGAAACTGCACCGATAACGATACCGCCAAGGGTTGTGACTGCTTCACGGATAGCAGTACCGATATCGCCGACAAGGAACTCGACGGCCTTGGTACCCATGTCATAGCCCTTGAAGTACAGGAAACGCATTCCGAAGTATGCGAACAGGTTCCATACGATGATGTAGAAAATAGCACCCATGGGTGATCCGCCGCCGGACATACCCATTGCGATACCAAGAAGGATCGGGATCACGGTACCGACTACCAGAGAGTCACCGATACCTGCGATCGGTCCCATAAGACCTGCACGAAGACCGTTGATGGTCTCGCCGTCGACGTCTTCCGCGCCGTTTGCTCTTGCTTCTTCAAGACCTGCTGTAACGCCTACGATAATAGCGCCCAGCTGAGGCTCTGTATTGAAGAATGTTCTGTATGTGTCCATGGACTCTGCCATCTTGTCGGGATCATCCGCATACAGCTCTTTGCAGAGAGGGAGCATGGAGCAAAGGTAACCGAATGTCTGCATGTGCTCCTGAGAGAAGCATGTCAGGTTACCATAATACCATCTGTGAAAACCAGAACTTAACGCTTTTTTGGATAATTTTTTCTCAGCCACGATTAGATATCCTCCTCATCATCATCCCATCCGTTTTCAGCTGCTGCACTGGAAGCTGCTGCTGCAGGTTTTCTGAGTTCGAGCATCTTCAGTTTGTAGATGATCATAGCGAACATACCTGCGATAACAGTGGAAGCAACCAGGTTGATTCCCATGGAAGCTGCCAGTGTGAAACCTGTCAGATAAGGTACAAAGTCAAGAACGTTGCGGACGATCTGCTTGAGCAGGATCGCAATACCTACGCAAGGAAGGAGTGCGCCGACGGTGAACAGTGTCTTCATCGGGATTCCGTCCATGGGAAGTTTTTCCTTGATCAGGTTAACAACGGGCTCTCCTGCCATGCACATGATCACTGTAGGGATCAGGGAGAAGCAGATGTGAGAGATCCAGGGAAGAACATAGTCAACGAGAGGAAGCTTGTCGTATTCTCTCTTATCTACCCATGCCCAGCCCATGTGCTGCCAGATCAGGTTCATGGTTGCTGTGCCGTAGAACAGAACAGTACCGATCGTACCGACCATGGTTCCGAAGGAAGTAGCAAGCGCTGTGCCTTCTGCGGAAGCGGGATCAAGGCCGTAACTCTTAAGAGCGATCATTGCCAGCGGGATGCCGATATAGGATACGGCACGAACGTCTGCGGAAACGGTTCCGCCGGGGGTTACCAGAGCAATGTAAACGACCTGCATCGCAGCGCCGACCATGATGCCGGTGGGGATGTCGCCAAGAACTATGCCGCAGACAAGACCGCCGATGAGGGGTCTGCCCAGCGTGTAGTTACCGATGGATGTTCCGCCCAGACCAGGCATACTGGAAAGGGATGCGAATAATCCGAGAATAATTGCCTGAAATAAATTTATGGACATTTCTTTCTCCTTTTCGTGTATCTATTTTGCAGATCCGATCAGTCTGTGTAACCGAACTGGCCTCTGAACTTCTTCCAGTTGCCGATCGCGGTCTCTTTAAGAAGTGCGAACTCGACCTCGTAGCCGGCCTTTGTGATAGCTTCGAGCGCGTCAGCCTCTTCCTGTGTGATGGACTGGTTGTTGCCGAGCTTAACTGCGCCGGGACGATCGTTGCAAGGGCCGATGATGACGGTCTTGACATTACTGGGAACAATGCCTGCATCGACAAGGATCTTCTTCATGTCGATGGGGTTCTTGGTGATCAGGAAATATTTATCCTTGGACTCAAGAACCTTGGGAGCCTTAGCGATGAACTCGTCAACTGCCCAAACAAATGTCTTCTTGTCAGATGCGCTCTTGTAAGCACCCTTCAGAACAGGGTTCTTAGCAGCAGCATCGTTAACAGCGATCAGGCCTGTGCAGGGATATTCCAGAGACCATCTTGTGACGGTCTGGCCGTGGATCATTCTGTCATCAACACGTACGAAAGAAATCATATTTTACCTCCTGAAAAAACTAATGTTTAAATTCCGATCACAGATCTTCTTCGTCGTCGTCTTCAACTGCGACAACGAACTCCTTGACCTGCTCTCTGGCGCCTTCAATGATCTCTTCCTTGAGTTCCTCGGTATCGACGTCGTCTTTGCCGAGAACTGCCGTAAGGACCAGGGGAAGGTTCATTCCGCCGATCATTGTTGTCTTTGCGAGAAGGCCCTTCTCTGCAATGACGTTCGCTGCGGTTGCGAGGGGAGATCCGCCGACAATATCAGCGAACATGATGATCTCATCATCTTCACCGACAACAGAGAGAAGCTCTCTTACATTGTCTGCGAACTCGTCAGCGCCCATGCCGTTCTTGAGGCTGGTGGAGAGAACGTCCTCTCTGTCTTCGCCGCCGAGCATAGTGATCGCCGTGTGGAGACCGGGAGCAAATTCACCGTGACTGACCAGTACTACGTATTTCAAAACTGCGTATCCTCCTTTCTTTCTGCACCCACTGCGCGCAGAATATTAAATTTTAATAAATTCTGATTAAAAGTATATAAAAACGGCGGCACATGCGCATCTGTCATGTGTCACCGTTTTGCTCAGACAAATGTCACTTTTACAATGACATTTGTCATATTCATCTATTACTATTGTCTCTGCTGCATATTCTTCAGGTAATTATTGATCGTTCTGTTCCATATGATCTGTTCCATCTGAATATTGGAATTGCTCTCCAA
This sequence comes from uncultured Lachnospiraceae bacterium, assembly GCA_902794825.1. Lineage (GTDB taxonomy): Bacteria > Bacillota > Clostridia > Lachnospirales > Lachnospiraceae > CAG-791. The sequence continues at coordinate 15,803 of CADBIU010000029.1, read as the reverse complement.
AATAGAGCGCACCGCAAGACCGACTTCCTCCTGCGCGTTGTCAAATCCTCTGAATCTGGTCCTTGTTACGGACTTTTCCATCGCGCTCTCCAAAATGTCCAGATTGAACTCTGTGCCTGTGCTCTGCGTGATCCTCCTGCGTGTCTCCTCCGACTGCGTCACTTCCGGCAGGACCGATATGCCCGCGGAATACTCAAAGATCTCTGACTGGATCTGAGGATCTGTTGTCAGAAGTTTCATAAATTCCCAGGCCATCTCTTTCTGTGTGGTGTTCTCACTCATGGCTATGGACAGGGTGTCAAGTCTCGAATAATTGTCTCCGGAGGGTCCGGCCGGCATCGTCACACAGTCCCATTCAAAACCTGAGTATTTCTTGAAACTCATTTCCTGAGACTTATAGGCCCGGTACTCCGAAAAGAGCATAGGCTGAAAGACGACGTTTCCCTGGGAAAAATTCCTCTCGGACAGAGAATTGCCGCTGCCAAGCGCACTCAGTTTTTCAAGAAAAGCGATTGCGTCTCCAATCTCACGGACTGTGAAGTCGCAGCTCTTTCCCGTCTCATCAAAGAGTTCCACTCCGTTGGCGTCAAAGGCGTCGATCCAGCTGTAATTCACTGTTCCAAACTGATCTATGATCCCTGTTCCGTCGGTGTCTCTCGTAACTATCCTGCATATCCGGTAAAAATCATCCCATGTCCAGTCTTCCGCGGGAAGATCGATCTTCTCCCGGTCCAGGATCGATTTGTTGACAAACATCATATTCGGCGCACACTCGATGGGCAGCGCATACTGTTTACCTCCGAATTTTCCGTACTCGTAGGCTGTCCTGTAGAAAGTATCCGGATTAAAGGAATCGTCTTCTTTTATCAGTTCATTGAGATTTTTCAAAGCATTGATCTGCGCAAAAGTACTGAAATCGGCTTCAGGCACAAAGAAAACGTCAGGTTCAGTGCCCTTCATCATCTGTTCTGACAGCCACTCCGAGTAGTCCGTCTTCATGATACCGCTCTCATACTGCACCTTCACGTCCGAGTGCTCCGCCTCGAAGCGGCTGATCGCATCATCGATGATCTTGTTGGCATAACCGCTCTGCACACCCCAGTAACTGTCCGAGAAGACGCCCAGAGTAAGGACTGTCTCTTTTGAATTGCGGATCCTTCTCACCTGGCCGGTTATGATAAAAAGCGCTGCTGCTGCGATCAGTATGCTTATCCCGACACGAAGCCTTCTGCTCTTAATAAACTCCGAATTCATCTGGCTCCTCACTCTTCTTCATCAAAGCTGCGGATCACAGCACCCGTCTGAACGGCCCATATTGCCAGCTGGGTCCTGTCACGGAGTCCGAGTTTGCTAAGGATATTACTCAGGCTGTTTCTCACAGTCCCCTCTGACAGATTGAGCTTGGCCGCGATCTCTTTATTGGAGAGACCGCTCCCCACAAGCACAATGATCTGCCACTCATTATTCTTGAGGCTTTTTGACTGCTGCTCATCAACAGAGATGGCCAGATTGGTCTGTGCCATCCTCGAGAAAAGCCTCACGACCTTGGAGGCGATGTCTTCGTTGATCATCGCTGTGCCCTGGTATACCTTCCTGATCGCATCAGAGAGTTCCTTCATGGAAATGCCTTTGAGCAGATACCCGCTGGCTCCGTATTTGAGCGCGTTAAAGACATACTCGTCGTCGTCAAAGGTCGTCAGGATGATGATCTTGATGTCCGGATAATTCTCCTTGATGATCTGTGTACAGATCACGCCGTCCATCTTGGGCATGCGGATATCCATAAGGATCACGTCCGGTTTCTCTCTTTTGACACACTGGATCACTTCCTGTCCGTCAGCGGCTGTATCCGTGACATGAAAATCCGGCATATTATCCAGTATGATCAGAAGGCTCTGCCTGATAAGTTCCTGATCGTCAGCAATCAAAATCTTGATCATTTATTTCTCCGTTCCCGCGCTTTTTGCGCATGACTGTTCAGCGATTATCGGTCTCAGTTCCCCAGCGGATCGGAATTCTGGCGTGGATCATGAATCCCTTGTCTCCCCTGTACTGCAGATCTCCTCCGAGCATCTCAACCCTCTCCTGCATATGATGGAGACCGAACCCGGGCTCGATATTATCGCATCCCTTTCCATTGTCAAAGATCAGAATGTGAAGATCCCCGTCGACACGGGTGATCTCGATGCGGATCTTCGTCGCCTGTCCGTGACGGATCGCGTTGGTTATGCTCTCCTGAACGACACGGTAGACCACATCCTCTTCATCCTGATTGAAATGGTTGAGATCCGCGTCAAAATAGTATGTGATCTCTACACCTGTGGACCTCTTTGTGGTATCGATCATCTTGTACAGCGCGTTCTCAAGATCCATGCTCTCAAGAGCATCGGGATGAAGCGCTTTTACGGAGCGCCGCACATCGACGATCCCGTTCCTTGCGACCTCCGCTATAGCACGAAGCTTTTCCTTAGTGGCTTCCGGTGCTATATCCATCAGCATGATACAGGCCTCGATCCCCGTTATGATTCCCGTAAGAGAGTGTCCCAGCGTATCATGGATCTCTCTTGCCAGGCGGTTTCTCTCCCTGGTCTCCGCCATCCTGGCAGAGTCGCTTGCATACTCTTCAAGTTTGGTATTTGCTTCCTTGAGTTCCAGATTGAGCTTAAGAATGCTCTCTTTCTCGCTGGTCTGCGCCAGTACCAGAAGCACCATATAGAAGATAAAGACAAACATATTGATAAGAGTCAGCATGTTCAGGATACTGAGAAAACGCACATAGTGGTCCGCTCTGTAATACTCCCAGGAAACAGAAAGGGGAATCGCTCCCAGCCAGTCCCGCAGGGCATTTCCGTTTATGAAAAGGTAAAAGGTCGATACGGCAAGAATATACAGCGCCCTTTTCTTCCAGTCTATGGTATAACGCATAATATCTGCCAGAAGAAGGACGATCATCCCTGTATAGCCGAATCCTGTCACATAGCTGACCCCGATGGCTATGGCGAACTCCACGGTCAGTTTACACACAAGTTCAGGGTGATTGTTGCATTCCACCGTAAGAAGAAGCACAAGGCATCCGAACAGCATAATGCCCGTCACGGGAAGCACCCAGTTCGCCGGCGGTATGCGCCCGGCGCTAAGCAGAAAATCGAGTGCTGTTCCCTCGTTTACGTATCCCCAAAGCGCATGAGCAGAAATAAGGGTAACGAACAGAACGATCAGGAAATTCAGCAGGATAAGCAGCCGGAACATAAGCTCCGGGATCTCACCTACTTTTTCAAGATCTCTTTTTACGGCTGCTGTTTTTTCTAACATTGCTGATCCATCCTTTACTGCCAGCGGTCAACATTATAGTATTCCACGTTTTCCTTTGTGACCAGTTCTACGGGAACTGATATATAAGACTTCACTTCTCTACCATCGAGAAGATCATAGATGGCGTTTGCGGCTTCTTCTCCGATCCTGGAGGGGAACTGCGCGACACTTGCTCTCATTTTTCCCTCATAGATCAGCTGCTTGGCGTCAGGAGAGGCGTCGATACCGTATATATCCACTTTATCGAGAAGTCCTTTTGTCTCAAGCGCTGCTGCCGCTCCGAGGCTGGAGGGATCGTTGAGACAGAATACGCTGTCAAATTCTTTGCCCTGCTCGATCAGCTTCTCCATCTGAGGCATCGCGATCTCAAGCTGTCCCTCGCAGGGAACCTTTTCCACTACTTCGATTCCCTCATGTCCTCCGATCGTATCAAGAAATCCCTGCACCCTCTCCCGTCCGGACGTGGCAGCTTCGTGAGTCAGAATAACGACTTTGGAATTCTCTTTGTTCTGCAGAAGATAATCTCCCAAAAGGCATCCTGCCTTGTAGTTGTCCGAAACGATCGTGCAGTCCACAAGCTGTTCGTCGCTTACATTGGAGTCCACGACAATGATCTTAACACCCTGCTGCCGGGCTTTTTTGAGAATATCCGTCAGCCCGTCCGAGTCTACCGGCGTGAGGATCAAAACACTGATCCCCTCATCCAGCATCTTCCCGATCTGTTCCACCTGCCTGGACACGCTCAGGGCCGGATTCCTTAATATGAGCCTGTCCCCTTCCGCCTCCACTCTGTGACTGATCTGTTCGTTGAGGATCTCGTAGAATTCATTGTTCATCGTCATATAGCTGGCGCCGATCAGCCTGGACCCCTCCTTCTGATTGGCGGAAATGTCCGGACGCAGGACAGAGTATCCCGCGATCAAAAGAGCCGCGGACAGGGCAAGTAGAGCCATGATCAGCTTGTACATTGTACGATACTGTATTTTCAACCTCTGATCTCCTTACTGCTTTCGTTTTTAGAAAATCTGCTCCAGGACATCCGCGATCCCGTCGTGGTCATTGTCCGCCGTGTGATAAGGGAAGCGGTCCAGGATCTCTTCAGGAGCGTTTCCCATCACATAGCTGCGCCCCACGGCTTCGAGCATCTCGACGTCGTTGAAATTATCGCCGAAAGCTATGGTCTCATCGGGTGAGATCCCAAGATGTGCGCAGAAGCGTTTAACAGCTTCCGCCTTTGAAATTCCCTTCGCCATGATCTCCAGGAGTATGTCGCTGGATTTTACCACAGCGACTTCGGGAAACGCCCTCTTAACTTCCTCTTCAATTCTCAGAATTGTACCCGGAGCGCAGATGCACAGGAATTTGTTGACGCCCCTGCCGGGAGCGAGATCCTTCACCGAGCCCTCTCTGGACTGCGCCTCCACAATACTTTCCTCCCGCAGGATCCTGGGATCACTCCTGTCGGGGCTGAGCCAATCGTCCCCTGAGTAGATGCACCAGCTCATGTCATACGCTTTTTTGACAAAAAACTGCTCGATCCGCTCCGCCAGACCGCGCTCGATCTCCTTGCTGTAAAGGACAGTCCTGTCACGGTCCATGATCAGCGCTCCGCTGTAAGAGATCAGCGCGCACTCGAATCCGTTTCTCTTCATGATCGGATAGATTCCCGAAGGACTTCTGGCCGATACAATGACAAACGGTATGTCCTTATCGAGAATCCTGTGGATCCATTCTCCGGTCCGCGGCGTAACCCTGTGCACAGAATTCAGAAGTGTCCCGTCGACATCACTGAATACTGCTTTTACTATCAACTTATCTGACATATCGATCTCCTGTACTGAATGTCTTCGAACCATATTTAGAATACCTATTTCGAAGCGGACGGTCAATTCTGCATTTGTAAATTGCTCAGTAATGGAGTAGAGTAAGTGATGTAGAATCTTTAAACAAAAAGAGAGGTGCAGACATGACATTTAAATATCCCGCAGTTTTCCAAAAGAACGATGACGGCAAGTATACCGCCTACTTCCCCGACCTGGCCATGTGCACAGCCAAGGGAGATACTCTGGATGACTGCATAAACGATGCGATCGCCGAGTGCAGGGACTGGATCCAGACGGAACTTCTGGAGACTCTGGATATGCCTCCCGTGTCCGATTATGATGACATTCCGCTGGGGGAGAATGAGCACATCCGGACCATCGGCGTCATCGTCCGCCTGTACGAGGGATGGGACGAGTAAAGGCTGGGGAAATATTGTTCTCTGTTCTGATGTTCAAAAAGCAGACAGGGCTCCGCTTACTGCCGCTGCAGTACATCCGGAGCCCTGTTTTTTTCTGCCCTGATTAACCTCTGACCTGCCCGCTGCCGCTGATCAGGTATTTGTAGGAAGTGATCTCCCTAAGGCCCATAGGCCCTCTCGCCTGGAGTTTCTGCGTGCTGATTCCGATCTCCGCGCCGAATCCGAATTCAAATCCGTCCGTAAACCTTGTGGATACATTGACATATACGCAGGCGGAATCAATTTCGCTCAGGAATTTCTCCGCGGCCTCCTGATTCCGGGTCACAATGCAGTCGGAATGTCCCGTGTGATGGCGGTTGATATGGGCAATGGCCTCCTCTACCGAGTCAACAGTCTTCACCGACAGCATCAGAGCCAGGTACTCCTTTCCGAAGTCCTCTTCAGTCGCCGCCTCTGCCAGAGGAAGCAGCGCTCGGGAGTCCTCGTCCGCTCTCAGGAGCACGTTGTACTCTTCCATGGTCTTCGCGAGCATGGGAAGAAAACTGTCCAGGACATCTCTGTGTACCACAAGCGACTCCGCCGCATTGCATACGCCGATCCTCTGGGTCTTCGCGTTGATCAGGATCTTCATCGCCATATCCAGATCCGCGTCTTTATCCACATAAATGTGGCAGTTGCCTGTGCCGGTCTCGATGACCGGGATCCTGCTGTTCTCGACGACAGCCCTGATCAGTCCTGCCCCGCCTCTGGGGATCAGAAGATCTACATACTGCCGCATTGTCATCAGTTCTCTTGTGGCCGCCCTGTCTGTCGTGGCGATCAGCTGGACCGCGTCGGGGCAGATCCCGCATTCCTCAAGAGAGTCGCGAAGCACATTCGTGATCGCGATATTGGAATGGATGGCATCGCTTCCGCCCTTCAGGATCACTGCGCTGCCCGCTTTGAAGCAGAGTGCGAACGCGTCCGCGGTAACATTGGGTCTTGATTCGTAGATCACGCCGATAACGCCCATGGGAACGCGGACTTTGCGGATCTTCATGCCGTTGGGCCTTGTGAACTCGTCCATAAACTCTCCGACGGGATCGGGAAGCTGGGCGACCTGGCGAAGTCCCTCCGCGATCTGTTCGATCCGGATTTCAGTCAGGGTCAGTCTGTCGATCAGTCCCTCGTTCATCCCCGCAGCCCTGCCAGCCGCGATGTCTTCTCTGTTAGCGGCAAGAATGCCTTCCTGCCGTTCCACCAGCTTATCAGAAGCTGTATACAGCGCTTTGTTCTTGATATCCGTGCTCAGCTTCTGAACATCATATTTGACTGCTGCCGCCGCTCTGCAAAGTTCTTCTACAATACTCACGATAGTTCACCTCGTCCCGGTCGTTATACTCATTAACAGTTACCGATATTTTACATAATTCATATTTCAACATTATAGCCGTATCCGCGCCTTATGCACAAGTTTCCTTTTGTCTATTCCGGCACGCAAAAGCGCTTTCTTATTGCTTCCGCCACACGGATCCCGTCCATGGCCGCCGACATGATGCCCCCGGCATATCCGGCGCCTTCCCCGCAGGGATACAGCCCCTTGACCTGCGCCTGCAGGTCCTCGCCCCTGGGGATCCTCACCGGAGAAGAAGTGCGGGTCTCCATTCCCGCACAGAACGCTTCGGGTCCGGCAAATCCTTCGATCTTCCTGTCAAAATATTCCATTCCTTCAATGAAGTCCCTTGTCAGCGCGCGAGGCAGAAGATCGCTCAGGTCAGCCTCGCTCCACTTACCGCGGATGCACAGATCCTGAGCCTTCAGATACTCATCTTCAGCACCATCTGACGGAGCGCGGTCTGTGTTCTCTCCGGATTTCTCAGTCTGCAGGAACCTGTCCCTCAGAGTCTGATACCTCTGTACGGGAACGGATCCGTTTCCAAGCCGGAAAGCCTTCTCTTCCAGTTCCTGCTGGAACAGCATTCCCTGCAGAGGGTGAGTGCCTCCGAATTCCTCTGACCCCACGGTGCACACGATCGCGCTGTTGGCTCTCCCGCTGTCTCTCGCGTGTTCGCTCATGCCGTTTACAGCGATCCTGCCGGCTTCCGATGATGCGTCCACAATATAGCCGCCCGGACACATGCAGAAGGAATAGACTCCCCTTCCGGAGGAGGCTCTTGCCGTCAGCTTGTAACTGGCTGCCGTAAGTCCTAATCTCTTCATCTCCTCTTTCTCAAATACACCGTACTGGGATCTGTCGATCAGGCTCTGGGGATGGGATACACGCAGTCCGACTGCAAAGTCCTTCTGCTGCATGGGGATTCCCCTCTCATACAGCGCGCGTATAGTGTCTCTGGCGCTGTGCCCCGGAGCCAGTACCACAATGTCAGACTCAATGGATTCCCCGTTTTGTAAGATGACCGCGCGCAGCGCGCCGTCGCGGATCACCAGATCCGTCACCTGCGCCTCAAACCGTACTTCTCCACCCGCCGCAATGATCCGCTTCCGGATAGCGGGGATCACAATTCTCAGCTTATCTGTTCCGATATGAGGTTTTCCCTCATAAAGGATATCAGAAGGCGCACCGGTCTCGACGAAGATCCGCAGCACCTCCGCGCTCCTTCCGGTCTTGTCGTTGATCTGCGTGTTGAGCTTACCGTCTGAAAAAGTGCCTGCGCCGCCCTCGCCGAACTGGATATTGGATGAGGGATCCAGAACGCCTGTCTCCCAATACTTCTCAATATCGCGGCTCCTCTCCTCTACAGATCTGCCGCGCTCAAGCAGGATCGGCCTGTAACCGTGTTCTGCAAGCATCAGAGCGCAGAAAAGCCCGGCGGGCCCGGCTCCGACCACCACAGGCCGCTTTTCCATCTTCACGCTTCCCGCCTCAGGAAAACTATATTCGGACAGCTGTACTACAGAAATGTCTTTACTGCGAAGTTTCGCAATGCGCTTTTTTTCCGCGTTCAGTCCTATTCCGAGATCCGCGTCCACAGTATAGATATCGAAAAGCTGAGGTTTTTTCCTTGCGTCGATGGAATGCTTGCGAATCACAATTCTCAGAGGCTCTCCACTTCCCAGCCGGAGCGTTTTTCTTACTCTGTTCTCCAGGTCCCCTCTGCTGTGACCACAGGGGAGCTTTAACTGTGAGATCCTTATCATTTACCGCCGCTCCTTTCCCCCGCCGCGCTCATTCCGGCGATCCATCCGCTGGTAAAGGCCCACTGCAGATTATAGCCTCCGCAGATTCCATCCACGTCTAACAGCTCTCCGGACATATAGAGCCCTCTGCAAAAGACAGACATCAGATCCTTGTCAGTCTGGCTCAGCGGGATCCCTCCTGTTGTCACCTGTGCCTGTTCAAATCCTCCCGTGCCGGTAACACGCACTTTGAAGCTTCGCATGTCCCGCATAATGCTTACCAGCGTGTCCTCGTCAACTTTTGACGCCTTCTTTTCCGCCTGTATACCCTGTTTTCTCAGGAGAAGATCCAGCACCTTTCTGTTAACGAGGCCGAGGAAGAAGATTCCGAGCATACAGTTTCGGTCCTCAGAAAGCCTTCTCGATTTTTCCTTCTCCCACATTTCTTCCGTAAAGTCCGGCAGAAAGTCAATTTCCGCAAAGACTCTCCTTCCCTCATCAAGGGCTCTGGACGCCTCTGAACTGATCTGAAACACAGGGATCCCTGAGATTCCTTTTCCGGTTATCTGCAGTTCTCCGCGTTCAGCCCGGAATGTGCTTTCCCCGCACACCAGTCTGATCCCCGCGTCGCAGCGGACCCCCGCGGCCGCTTTGAGATCTGTATCATCTGAAAGGAGAGGCACAAGTGCCGGCAGCGGTTTTTTCACAGTATGTCCGAGGCTCCGGGCGATCCCGTAGAGACCTCCGTCGCATCCATACTGCGGTCCTGCCGCTCCTCTCCTCCGGCTTTACATCGGTAACCCTGCTTCCGGAAATGATCTCTGTTCCCGCCGCGCGCAGTATTTTGTCAAAAGCATCCGCGATCGTAGACGCCTGGTCTGTCCTGGGGTAAACATATCCGTTCCTGTCGTGGAGATAAATCCCCCTTGATTCCCAGAAACGAAGATTATCCTGTACGGAAAAACGCGCAAAAAAGGCGGAGAGGTCCTCTCCTCCGCCTGTATGATAACAATTTTCATCCACATGGAGATTTGTAAGATTGCAGCGTCCGTTGCCGGTGGCACAGATTTTCCTGCCGACCCTGTCATTCGCTTCCAGGATCAGCGTACGAGCGCCATTTTCAGATGCCGCGCAAGCCGCCATGCAGCCGGAAGCTCCTCCTCCGATCACTGCCACGTCATAGACCCGGGTACCGGTCATCAGCTCATTTCCGGCTGCGCTCTTTTTCTTTGCCATGCGGTGCACTCTCCTTCTGTCGTTACTCCCTCGTGATTCCCAGAGACTGAAGAGCCTTCTCCTGTCTCTCTTCCATCACTTCCGCTTCCTCCGGCGTCATATGATCATATCCGCACAGATGGAGTATGCTGTGGGCTATAAGAAAAGCGAATTCCCGCTTCTTACTGTGACCGTATTCCGCCGCCTGCTCTTTCACTTTCTGCGCATTGATGACAATGTCACCCAGCATCACACAGTCGTTATCCGGGTTGATGCAGCTCTCGTCGATGCTCTCTTCAAATGCGGCAGGCTCCTCGAAATCCAGTCCGGGAAAAGATAGAACATCCGTCGTCCGGTCGATCCCGCGAAACTCAAGATTCAGACGATGCACCTCCTCCGCGTCTGTCACGACAAGGGAGATCTCGGCGTCTTCAGGAAACGACTCTTGCTTCAGCACTTCTTCACAGACCTTTAGCGCGATCTCTTCCGGGTCAAATTCAAACCTTTCTTCTGTTTGGATATCTGTGTTCAAAACGACCATGTTTTTCGTAATCCTCATATGCCTTGACGATCTTCTGCACCAGCGGATGGCGGACTACATCCTTCGCGGTAAGATTGATAAAGCTGATCCCATCCACATTTTTAAGCACCTTCATAGCTACGTCGAGCCCTGACCTGGTATTAGGCGCCAGGTCCTTCTGAGTGGCGTCGCCGGTTATGATGGCGTGGGACCCGAAACCGAATCTTGTCAGGAACATCTTCATCTGTTCCGGCGTCGTGTTCTGGGCCTCGTCGAGAATGATATAGGCGTTGTCGAGCGTCCGTCCTCTCATGTAAGCGAGAGGCGCCACCTCGATCAGGCCGTTCTCCATGTTCTTCCTGAAATTCTCCGCGCCCATGATCTGGTAGAGCGCGTCATACAGAGGCCTCAGATAGGGATCTACCTTACTCTGAAGGTCACCGGGAAGAAAGCCGAGTTTCTCGCCCGCTTCTATAGCGGGTCTTGTCATGATGATCCTCTCTACCTCTTTGTTCTGGAACGCGGTGATCGCCATCGCCATAGCAAGGAAAGTCTTTCCTGTTCCCGCAGGTCCGTTCGCGAATACGATGAGGTTGTCCCTGATGGAATCTATGTACTTTTTCTGTCCCAGTGTCTTGGGCTTGATCGGCTTTCCGCTGACTGTGTGGCAGATGATATCTTTGTCAAAATCCGCCAGCTTGCCGGATTCCGGCTCGTCTTTCATTTCGATAGCGTAATCCACGCTCTGGTCCTCGATCTCTCCCCCGGCTCTCGAAAGTCCCGCCAGGTCCGTCCCGCGCGATCACAGCCACATCCAGATCTTTCTCTATCTTTCTTACATAGTGATCTTTGCTTCCAAAAATATCCCGCTGCTCCTGCGCAGTTAAGTCCAGAATTTCCGTCATTTTTCCTCTTTTTTCCAAAAAGGGAGCGCATACCGCTGTTCGCGCGGTGCACGCTCCCGTTGCAATGCCACTTACAAATTACTTAGCTGACAGATATTCGTCAATACCCTTAGCGGCAGCCTTTCCGGCACCCATAGCAAGGATAACGGTAGCAGCGCCGGTAACAGCGTCGCCGCCTGCGAATACGCCTTCCTTGGATGTCTGTCCCTTCTCCTCGTCAGCGACGATGCATCCCCTGCGGTTCGCTTCGAGGCCGTCGGTCGTGGAAGAGATCAGCGGGTTCGGAGATGTGCCGAGGGACATGATGACTGCGTCACACTCGATATAGAACTCTGAACCGGGAACTTCCACAGGTCTGCGTCTTCCGGATGCGTCGGGCTCGCCCAGTTCCATGCGGATGCAGGTGATGCCTTTTACCCAGCCGTTCTCGTCGGCGTGGATCTCGACGGGGTTAGTCAGAAGATTAAAGATGATTCCCTCTTCCTTGGCGTGATGGACTTCCTCGCGTCTTGCAGGGAGTTCCTCTTCACTTCTTCTGTAGACGATATGGGTCTCTGCGCCCAGACGAAGAGCCGTCCTGGCCGCATCCATAGCAACGTTGCCGCCGCCGACAATGACCGCTTTTTTTGCTCTCATGATAGGGGTTCTGGACTGATCGCTGAACGCCTTCATAAGATTGCTTCTTGTAAGATATTCATTGGCTGAGAACACGCCCATCGCCTGCTCTCCGGGGATTCCCATGAACTTGGGAAGGCCCGCGCCGGAGCCGATGAAGACAGCCTCATAGCCCTCATTCTTCATAAGATCGTCGATGGTGGCTGATTTGCCGACAACACAGTCCGTCTCTATTTTGACGCCGAGGGACTTAACATTCTCGATCTCTTTCTCCACTACCGCGTCCTTGGGAAGACGGAACTCGGGAATACCGTACACGAGAACGCCGCCTGCCTTGTGCAGCGCTTCGAAAATAGTGACTTCATAGCCCATCTTAGCCAGATCGCCTGCGCAGGTGAGGCCGGCAGGACCTGAACCGATGACGGCGACCTTGTGTCCGTTAGTCTTCTCCGCGCCCTGGGGTTTAACTCCCATTGCGCGCGCGGTGTCGGCAACATATCTCTCAAGCTTACCGATTGAAACGGGCTCGCCCTTGATCCCTCTTACACACTTGCCTTCGCACTGCGTCTCCTGGGGACATACGCGGCCGCAGATCGCGGGAAGGGAGGAAGATCTTCCGATCACATCATAAGCGCCCTTGACATCGCTTTCCTTGAGCTTTGTGATAAAGCCGGGAATGTCGATATTCACGGGACATCCCTGTACGCATCTGGGATTCTTGCAGTTAAGGCAGCGCTGTGCCTCAGCCTCAGCCTCTTCTTTATTATAGCCAAGGCAGACCTCGTCGAAATTCGTGGCTCTTACCTTGGGATCCTGTTCCCTTACAGGAACTTTCTTCATCATATCCATAACAGTATCCTTTCTAGAACGATCTATAAATCCGTCAGTTTCCGCAATTGCCGCAGCCGCCGTGGTGCGTATCGCCCTCTTTGGCCCTGAGGTACAGACGTCCCTCTTCTGTGGCGTAGAGTTTCATCCTCTGCATTGCCTGCGCAAAATCAACCTGGTGTCCGTCGAACTCAGGTCCGTCGACACATGCGAATTTCACTTTTCCGCCTACCATGAGACGGCAGGCGCCGCACATTCCGGTCCCGTCCACCATGATGGGGTTCATGGATACGATGGTCTCGACGCCGAGCTGCTTCGTGAGCTGGCATACGAACTTCATCATGATCATGGGGCCGATAGCGATCACTCTGTCAAAACGCATTCCTTCGTCCCAGAGTTTCTGAAGCGCCACGCATACATTTCCGTGAATGCCATAGGAACCGTCATCCGTACATATGTGAAGATTGGATACTTCGCTCATCTCCTTTTCCAGGATAATGATATCTTTTGTCCTTGCTCCCTGGATGCAGTCAACCTCGACGCCCTGATTCTTAAGCCATTTGAGCTGGCAGTATACGGGAGCAGTTCCGACTCCGCCCGCAATAAAGCAGATCTTCATCTTTTTTAGTTCTTCCAGGGGCATTTCCGTCAGATCGGAAGGTTTGCCTAAGGGTCCGACCATATCTGCAAAGCTGTCCCCCACTTCCAGGGATGACATTCTGTATGTATCCCCGCCGATTACCTGAAATACGATCTGCACAAGTCCCTTCTCACTGTCATAATCACAGATAGTCAGAGGAATCCTTTCACCTTCCTCGTCCACGCGGACGATCAGAAATTGTCCGGGAAGCGCATACTTGGCTATTCTGGGAGCCTCGACATCCATCAGGTAAATGTTGGGGGCCAGATTCTCCTTCTTGGTGATCTTGAACATAAAAACCTCCATGTGTTCTGCTTAACAGCATTTAATAAACTAAATCCGCTTAATAATAGCACTTCTTTCCGTTAAAGCACAATAGCGCGTTTATGATTTATGCGATCAAATGTGCTGTAGTTCAATCTTCCGTGATCTTATAAGCTCCGGTCACCGTATTGCTCTTTAAGCCGTAACGATTGATGAAAAAAGCCTTTATCGTGTATATTCCGGGTCTTAGCGTGATCGGTCCGCTGTAGAGATTACTCTTCTCCGTGGGCTCCGTTCCGTCAAGCGTGTAAAATACCGCTCCCTCACCCTGGCTCTCAAGATACAGTTCAAGACTATCCTCATAGGTCCCCGGCGGATCTCGGAACACCGGGTCATATACCAGATAGTTGTAATATCTGCTCTTTACTGACTCCACGCCGCTTCCTTCCAGAAGGGTCGCAAGTTTTCCGAATTCCTCTTCTTCTGTACAGATCGATACGATCCGTTCCCAGGCGTCGTCAAATTCCTGCTGGCCCTCATGCGTATCTTTTACAACCCGCATGGCAATACTAAGAGCCTGATCGTTATCCCCCGCCTGCTGCATATATTCAGCCTTTTTCAGATAGAGCTGCTCGTCGGTAAAAGAGCCGTCCTCCGGAGACTGCAGTGCCCTGTCGATCAACCGCGAGGCCTCCGCGTAGGCACCCTCTTCTGCCTCCGCGGCCGCCTTCTCCGCAAGTACCTCTCTGGAATTAGCGAGTTTTCTGCGATATCCGAAAAAACCTGCTGCTAAGACAAGGGCAAAGAGAAGAAGAAAGATCGCTGCCATCAGTTTCTTCGTCATATTACATGTCCTCCAGGAGCTGTTCAAATGTCGGCATATCCATCAGGACCTGTCTTGCCCTGGTCCCGTTGTCTTCACTGACGACACCTGCGTCCGCAAGCTGGTCCATGATCCTGGCGGCTCTGTTAAATCCGATCTTGAACACACGCTGCAGCATGCCTATGGAAGCTTTATTCTTCTCAATAATGAACCTTCCAGCCTCAGCGAAATGCTCGTCATATCCCGAATTATCCCTGAGTTCCGCGCCCGAACCCTGTTCTCCGGATGCCGCGATACCATCGATCTCACTGGATATACTTGCCATCGCGCTGTCATCCGTTACATTGTTCGTCTTTATGTAATCGACAACGCTCTGCACTTCCTCATCCGAAATGAAGGCGCCCTGAATACGGGCAGGCTTCTGGTAGTTCTGAGGATAGAACAGCATGTCTCCCTTGCCGATCAGTTTCTCTGCACCCGCCATGTCGAGGATCGTTCTGGAATCCACCTGGCTCGTGACTGAAAATGCGATGCGGCTGGGCATATTGGCCTTGATCAGACCCGTGATGACGTCAACGGAAGGCCTCTGGGTCGCGATGATCAGGTGAATGCCGGCTGCTCTGGCGAGTTGGGCCAGACGGCAGATCGATGCCTCAACTTCATTTTTGGCGACCATCATAAGATCTGCCAGCTCGTCGACAATGACTACAAGTCTTGAGAGAACTTTCTCATTTTCTCCGGCTTCGTTTCCCTTAGCGCGTACCATAGCATTATATCCGTTAAGATCCCTGGTGCCTGCCGCCGCAAAGAGTTTGTATCTGCGCTCCATCTCCGCGACAGCCCAGTTCAGGGCCGCTGACGCTTTTTTGACATCGGTCACGACCGGGATCATCAGATGAGGGATGCCGTTATAGACACTGAGTTCTACCACCTTGGGATCGATCATGATCAACTGCACCTCATCGGGGGACGCCTTGTACAGAATACTCATGATGATCGTGTTGATGCATACAGATTTACCGGATCCCGTGGCGCCGGCGATCAGAAGATGAGGCATCCTGGCAATGTCCGTGACCACGGTTTTTCCGCCCAGGTCCTTGCCGACGGCAAACGCCAGACGGCTCTTGGCGCCCCGAAACTCCTGGGTCTCAAGGATATCCCGCAGTGAGACAACGGAAGGATGCTTATTGGGCACCTCTATGCCAATGGCAGGTTTGCCGGGGATCGGCGCCTCGATACGGATATCCACCGCCGCGAGACTGAGTTTGATGTCGTTGGCAAGATTCACGATCTTGCTGACCTTGACGCCCTGTTCGGGCTGA
>CADBIU010000028.1 GCA_902794825.1 uncultured Lachnospiraceae bacterium | reverse complement strand
TTGTTCTACTGGCTGGATTCCGTGAAGAATCATGCCGTGTGCGGGATTGTATAGGTTGCACAAAGATTTCCAAATGAGAATTGTATTATTGTATACAAAAACAGTTTGACATTGCTATGTGTTCGTGTATAATAAGCGACATGAAGCAAAGGCGCTGCAGGAGGATCTCCGGCGGCGCCTTTGCTATTTAATAAATATCTCACCAGGGCAAAGGAGTCCGGATCCGCAGGGTTCGGGCTCCTTCTCTCTATGTATGGCAGGGTGCACGGTCATGCGGAATATGAGATGGAGAAAAGGAGGAAATACTATGAACTACGATGTGACAACTGTGATATGGGTATTGGTAGCAAGCGCCCTGATCTACTTCATGCAGGCGGGATTCGCGCTGTGTGAAGCGGGTCTTACCAGGGCAAAAAATACAGGCAATATTTTGATGAAGAACCTGATGGACTTCTGTATCGGCACGCCATGTTACTGGCTGGTCGGATTCGGGATCATGTTTGGCAGTACGGCACCGGTCATCGGGCGGCTGGATCCCATGATCCGCGGGGTCTACGACGCCGGAAATACTGTGGTTCCGCAGACGATGCCTCTCTGGTGCTATGTGATCTTCCAGACTGTTTTCTGCGCGACAGCGGCGACTATCGTTTCGGGATCCATGGCGGAGCGCACAAACTTCAAGGCTTACTGCCTGTACTCGGCGGCCATCTCTCTTTTGATCTATCCGATCGGAGGGCATTGGGCGTGGGGCGGCGGCTGGCTGTCAGGACTTGGGTTTCATGATTTTGCCGGAAGCGCGGTGGTCCACAATGTGGGCGGCGCGATCGCCTGTCTGGGTGCCTGGATGCTGGGACCCCGCATCGGCAAATATGACCGGGACGGCAAAGTAAGGGCGATCCCGGGGCACAACATGATGGCCGTGGCGCTGGGCGTTTTCATCCTGTGGTTCTGCTGGTTCGGGTTTAACGGCGGCTCAACTGCTTCCATGGCGGACGGCGCAGATGCTTTCCACGCATCGCTGGCTTTTATGAACACGAACCTGGCGGCGGCAGTGGCAACTGTAGTGGCCATGATCTTTACCTGGCTGCGCTACGGCAAACCCGACGTTTCCATGACACTCAACGCCTCTCTGGCAGGGCTTGTTGCCATCACGGCCGGATGTGACTGCGTATCACCTTTTGGCGCGTTCGTGATCGGCGTGGCTGCAGGATTTCTGGTAGTCCTGTCAGTTGAATTCTTCGACAACGTGGCTAAGATCGATGATCCGGTCGGCGCTGTTTCTGTACACATGGTAAACGGCATCTGGGGTACGATCGCGGTCGGGCTCTTCAGCACCGGTGAGGACGGCGTTATGAAAGGCCTGTTCTATGGAGGCGGCGTCAGGCTTTTGGGCGTACAGACGCTCGGCATAATCGCGATTGATGTTTATGTCGTTGTCGCAATGTTTGTCGTGTTCAAGTTGATCGACCGCGTGATCGGGCTGCGCGTTCCGGCACAAGTGGAGATCGACGGACTGGATATGCATGAACATGGCCTGGCCAGCGCTTATTCCGGGTTCTCTGTCAGTGATGTCTCCAACATGGTCATGGATGTCAACGAGAACACTTATCTGGGCGAAGACGAATATGCAAAGGCTTCTGAGGCGCAGATCAGCGCAGCGGTCAAGGTCGCGGAGACACCTGCAGTGACTGATACTCCCGCTTTGAGACCGTCAACCGGAATGCACAGAGTTTCCATCATATGCCGGATGAGCAAGTTCGATGAACTGAAGCATGCGCTCAATGAACTGGGCGTGACCGGAATGACCATGTCGCAGGTCATGGGCTGCGGCATCCAGAAGGGTTCCGAAGAAAGATACAGAGGCGCTGTGGTCGACTCCACACTGCTTCCTAAGGTAAAGGTGGAAGTTGTCATATCCAGGATTTCCGTGCAGAGTGTCATAGACGCCGCGAAAAAGGCTTTGTATACAGGACATATCGGCGACGGCAAGATCTTTGTGTACGATGTGACAAGAGTTGTGAAGGTCAGGACCGGCGAGGAAAACTTCGACGCGCTGCAGGATGTGGAATAATAGTATAATTGTATACAAAATAGTGTTGACATTCACTACACACTATGTATAATAATGACTCAAAGGCAAGGGTGTCTTAACAGACGGTGACGACCGTCTTGTTAAGGCACCTTTTTTCGTTGTTCGAAAAAGGAGGTAAATCATGAACATCCCCGAAATCTACGGAAGCATGGTATTTAATGACAAGGTCATGCGGGAGCGTCTCCCGAAGGATATATATAAGGCAGTGCGCAAGACCAGCAAGAACGGCACGCACCTGGAGCTGGACGTGGCCAATACCGTGGCAGCTGTCATGAAAGAATGGGCCATTGAGAAGGGCGCCACCCATTTCACGCACTGGTTCCAGCCCATGACAGGCCTTACCGCCGAGAAGCATGACGGTTTCATTTCCCCTACCGAGGACGGCCAGGTGATCATGGACTTCTCCGGCAAGGAGCTCGTCAAGGGCGAGCCGGATGCCTCCAGCTTCCCGTCAGGCGGCCTCAGGGCTACTTTTGAAGCCCGCGGATACACCGCATGGGATCCCAGTTCCCCTGCATTTGTCAAGGACGGATCGCTCTATATTCCGACAGCTTTCTGCTCCTATGGCGGCGAAGCGCTGGACAAGAAAACCCCTCTGCTGCGGTCCATGGAAGCTCTCTCAGAAGCAGCTGTCAAAGTACTGCACCTTCTGGGCGACACTGATGTGACCCACGTCGACACAACTGTAGGCTCCGAGCAGGAGTATTTCCTGATCGACAAGGATCTCTATAAGAAGAGAAAGGACCTGCTCCTCACAGGACGCACGCTGATGGGAGCGCCGGCGCCCAAGGGGCAGGAGATGGAGGATCACTATTTTGGCGTATTGAAGCCCAAGGTGTCCGAATATATGCATGAGCTGGACAAAGAGCTCTGGGAGCTGGGCGTTCCGGCCAAGACCAAGCACAACGAGGTCGCCCCGTCCCAGCACGAGCTGGCGCCGGTCTTTGAGACAGCCAACGTCGCGGTGGACCACAACCAGCTGACCATGGAAGTGATGAAGAAAGTCGCGGACAAGTTCGGATATGCGTGCCTGCTGCATGAGAAGCCTTTCGAGGGCATCAACGGATCCGGCAAGCACAACAACTGGTCCATCGGCACCGACACAGGCATTAACCTGCTGGATCCCGGAAGGAAGCCCGGAGAGAACCTGCGGTTCCAGGTATTTCTGGTGGCGGTAATCGCGGCAGTGGATGAGTACCAGGAAGTGCTCAGGATCTCCGTAGCGACAGCCGGAAACGACCACAGACTCGGAGGAAACGAGGCTCCGCCCGCGATCATCTCTATTTTCGTAGGAGACGAGCTGGAGAAGGTGCTCACTTCTATTGAAAAAGGCACGGCCATTAAGGGCGGCGGCAAAACACAGATGGGAATGGGCGCCCACGTCCTGCCGCACATCACCCGCGACACGACAGACAGAAACCGCACTTCACCGTTTGCATTCACCGGAAACAAGTTTGAGTTCCGTATGCCCGGAAGCTCCCTTTCCGTGGCAAACCCCAACATCGTGCTGAACACGGCAGTTGCGGATAAGCTGACAGCGATCTATGAAAAACTGTGTGACGTGGATCCCGCCCACATGGAGGACGAGGTACACGCAGTCCTCAAGGAGATGCTCACCAGACACAAGAGGATCCTCTTCAACGGAAACGGATACACCGACGAGTGGGTTGAGGAAGCCGGCCGCAGAGGTCTTGCAAACCTCGTCTCCCTGCCGGATGCGATGCCTCGCTTTATCTCTGATAAGAGCATCGGCCTCTTCACCAAATACGGGATCTTTACCAAAGAAGAGATCTATTCCCGCTATGAGATCCTGCTTGAGAACTACGCGAAGACAGTGCACATCGAAGCGCTGACGCTGATGGAGATGGTTCGCAAGGACTTCACAACCGGCCTGGTGCGATACATGAAGGATGTGACAACTGAAGCGCTTAAGAAGAGAGACCTCCTTCCGGGCAGCAAGTGCACTTATGAGAGTGAGATCTTAAAGACCCTGGATGAGACAAGTGAGCAGATCGTATTCGCGATGAACAAGCTGGCGGAGGATACCGCCAAGGCTGAGCAGATCGGGGATATCCTGGAACAGGCCAAGTTCTATCATGAGACGATCCTGGCAGAAATGGATGAGCTCCGCAGCTGGACCGACAGTGCCGAGGCCATCATCCCGGATGAATATCTGCCGTATCCGACTTATGAGAGAATGCTGTTCTCGCTCAGATAAGATGTTCAACCGACCTCTGGGGTAGTTTGCAGACACTTGTGGAAAAACTACCCCAGAGGTCATGATCAAGAAAGGCTGAAAAAATGTGGTACCAACAGGAGCACGATGCCTGCGGCATCGGAAGCATTGTAAATATTGACGGAAGGAAGGACCACAAGGTTCTGGACGATGCGCTGCACATTGTGGAGAAACTGGAGCACAGGGCCGGCAAGGACGCCACCGGCGAGGTCGGTGACGGCGTCGGCATCCTGACCCAGATCTCACACAAGTTCTTTAAGAAAGCGGCGCAGGAAGCCGGCATAAAGCTGGGCGGAGAGGGCGACTACGGCATCGGAATGTTTTTCCTGCCGCAGGAGACTTTGAAGCGCACTTTTGCCATGCGCATGTTCGAGGTCATCGCCGATAAGAGCGGCATGGAGATCCTGGGCTGGCGCGACGTCCCGGTTCACGAGGAAATCCTCGGCAAGGTCGCCGTCGACTGCATGCCTTACATCGCGCAGTGCTTCATCAAAAGGCCTGCCAAAATAGAGAAAGGCATTGACTTCGACAGAAGGCTCTATGTGATCCGCCGCGAGTTCGAGCAGTCCTCCGAGGACACTTACATCTGCTCCCTGAGCTCGAGGACCATCGTCTACAAGGGCATGTTCCTTGTGGGGCAGCTCCGCAGGTTTTATGAGGACCTTCAGTCGGAAGATTACGAGTCTGCCATTGCCATCGTGCACTCCCGTTTTTCCACCAATACAATGCCGTCCTGGCACCGCGCTCACCCCTACCGCATGATCGCCCACAACGGCGAGATCAATACCATCCGCGGCAACATCGACAGGATGCTGGCAAGGGAAGAGACCATGACCAGCCCCCTGATGGACAGCGACATTGACAAAATATTCCCCGTTGTCGACCGCAGCGGCTCCGATTCAGCTATGCTCGACAATACGCTGGAATTTCTCTATATGAACGGAATGCCCCTGGCCCTGGCCATGATGGTGATCATTCCCGAGCCTTGGAAGCACAACACCTTCATGAGCGAGGACAAGAAGGACTTTTACCACTACTACGCCACGATGATGGAGCCCTGGGACGGTCCGGCGGCGATCCTTTTCTCCGACGGCGAAGTGCTGGGCGCCACATTGGACCGAAACGGGCTTCGCCCCTCCAGATACTACATAACCGATGATGACCGCCTGATCCTGTCCTCAGAGGTCGGCGTTCTGGACATCGAGCCTGAGCGCATCGTCAAGAAAGCCCGTCTCGAGCCCGGCAGGATCCTCCTGGTGGACACGAAACAGAAGAGGATCATCTCCGACGAGGAGTGCAAGTCCTACTACGCCGGCAGAAGCCCCTACGGGGAATGGCTGGACCGCAATCTCCTCCATCTGTCGAACCTTGAGATCCCCAACCGCAAGATCCCGGTTCACACGCAGCAGATGCGCGACAGGCTGTACAAGGTTTTCGGCTATACCTATGAGGACGTAAAGGACGAGATCCTGCCCATGGCGGAAAACGGAGTGGAACCGACCCTGTCCATGGGCCACGACGCTCCATTGGC
This sequence comes from uncultured Lachnospiraceae bacterium, assembly GCA_902794825.1. GTDB lineage: Bacteria > Bacillota > Clostridia > Lachnospirales > Lachnospiraceae > CAG-791. The sequence continues at coordinate 16,329 of CADBIU010000028.1, read as the reverse complement.
AGTGCTTTCCAAAGAGCATCAGCTGCTGTTCAACTATTTCAAGCAGCTCTTTGCCCAGGTTACTAACCCGCCCATTGACTCCCTCAGGGAGAAAATAGTGACGGATACCACCGTATACATCGGCTCGGACGGCGATCTTCTTAAGGAGAAGAGCGCCAACTGCACGGTCCTGGAAGTCAACAACCCGATTCTCACAGGTGTCGATCTTCTCAAGATCCGGAATCTGGACAAGCCCGGCTTCCACACGAGGACAGTGCCGCTTCTTTACTACAAGAACACCTCTCTTGAGCGGGCCCTGGACCAGCTCAATATCGCGGTGGACCGAGCCGCAGCTGCCGGCGCCAACATCATCATCCTCTCGGACCGCGGCGTGGACGAAAACCACGTTGCCATCCCTTCCCTGCTGGCGGTATCCAGCGTGGAGGAGCATCTGGTCCGCACGAAAAAGCGCACAGCCGTATCCCTGATCCTGGAGAGCGGCGAGCCCAGAGACGTGCATCAGGTCGCGACGCTCCTGGGCTTTGGCGCCCGGGCGATCAACCCTTATCTGGCGCACGAGTGCATCGGGGAACTGATCGAACTCGGTATTTTGGACAAGGATTATCACACAGCCGTAGAGGACTATAACCACGCCCTTTTATTCGGCGTTGTCAAAATAGCGGCCAAGATGGGAATTTCCACCCTTCAGTCCTATCAGTCGGCCAGGATCTTCGAGGCCATCGGACTTGGCAGAGAAGTAATCGACCGCTATTTCACCGGTACAGTCAGCCGTGTGGGCGGCATCGGCATCAAGGAAATAGAGGAGGGAGTGGCTTTCCGGCACGATCACGCTTTTGACCCGCTCGGACTTGGCGTGGACGAAACCCTGGACTCCGTGGGTTTCCATTACCTGCGCAGCGGCAGGGACAAGGAAGACCATATGTACAGTCCTGAGACGATCATCGCCCTGCAGAGAGCGGTGCGAACGGATTCCTATGAGAAATTCCGGGAATACACGGACCTTGTGGATGACGCGAAGAGACCCCACACACTGCGCGGACTTTTGGAATTCGTCCCCGCGGGGGATCCTGTTCCGATCGAGGAAGTGGAACCCGCGTCTGAGATCGTAAAGCGCTTTAAGACAGGCGCGATGAGCTACGGATCTCTGTCGGAAGAGGCGCACGAGACTCTTGCGATCGCGATGAACTCCATAGGTGCCCGCTCCAACACGGGCGAGGGCGGAGAGAAGACAGACCGCTTCGGAACGAATAAAAACAGTAAGATCAAGCAGGTGGCTTCGGGACGCTTCGGTGTCACGAGCGCGTACCTGTGCAGCGCGGAGGAGATCCAGATCAAGATGGCCCAGGGAGCGAAACCGGGCGAGGGCGGACATCTTCCGGGCAAAAAAGTGTATCCGTGGGTGGCGCAGACCCGCTATTCGACTCCCGGGGTCGCTTTGATCTCGCCGCCGCCCCATCATGACATTTATTCCATCGAGGACCTGGCGCAGCTGATCTACGATCTTAAAAACGCCAACAGGGACGCCAGGATCAACGTCAAACTTGTATCGGAGGCAGGGGTAGGCACCATCGCATCTGGTGTGGCAAAGGCAGGTGCACAGGTGATCCTGATCTCCGGTTATGACGGAGGGACCGGCGCTGCACCCGGAAGCTCCATACACAATGCGGGCCTTCCCTGGGAACTGGGCCTCTCCGAGGCGCACAGGTGCCTGACTCAGAACGGCCTGCGCGACAGAGTCGTCCTGGAGACAGACGGAAAACTCATGAGCGGCAGAGATGTTGCCATTGCGGCGCTTCTGGGAGCGGAGGAATTCGGTTTCGCCACAGCCCCTCTGGTATGCCTTGGCTGCATGATGATGCGTGTCTGTTCCAAGGACACATGTCCGGTCGGTATCGCCACCCAGAACAGGAAACTCAGAGACCGCTTCTGCGGACGCCCTGAACATGTGACCCGCTTTATGTTCTTTATCGCGGAGCAGGTGCGCGAACTCATGGCGCGTATGGGATTTCGGTCTATGGCGGAGATGACAGGCAGGACGGACTGCCTGAGGGTCCGCAGGGAACTTATCACCGACAGGGCCTTCAAAGTGGACATGAGGGAAATATTGGGAGAGGCTCCCATGCCCGTCCTGCCGCAGGGCGAAGAGAGCGGCGCGTGCGGCCTCTACGCTCCCAAAAATCTCTATGATTTCAAACTGGAGGCGACGCCGGACATGTCGGTTCTCATGCCTGCCTTCGCCGAAGGGCTTGCCAAAGAGGCGGCGGCCGGTGCGGCAGAAGGAAGCGTCAGCATAGGCCATTACGAGAAATCTCTAAAAGTCTCCTCCACGGACCGCGCTTTCGGCACGATCCTCGGGTCGGAGATCACGAAAAAGTTCGGCAGTACTTTGCAGGAAGACACTTTTGTGGTCCATGCGGAAGGCGGCGGAGGACAATCTTTTGGCGCATTCCTGCCCGGAGGCCTTACGATCCGGCTCACAGGCGACGCCAATGACGGATTCGGCAAAGGATTGTCCGGCGGCAAGCTGATCCTGGTGCCCGACGAACGGAGCAGGTTTGAAGCTAGTGAGAACATTATTCTCGGCAACGTAGCGCTCTACGGCGCGACGGCCGGAAAAGCCTATATCTGCGGCATTGCCGGCGAGCGCTTCTGTGTGCGCAACTCCGGCGCTATAGCTGTGGCGGAGGGCTGCGGTGACCACGGTCTGGAGTACATGACCGGAGGCAGAGCGGTGATCCTGGGCCGGACCGGCAAGAACTTCGCGGCAGGTATGAGCGGAGGCATCGCTTATGTGCTCGACACCGATCACAGCCTTTACCGCAGGATGAACAAAGACATGGTATCGCTCCAGGAACTGACGGAGAAATACGAGATCGAGGAACTGCGCGGTATTTTGACTGATTACGTGTCAGAGACCGGGTCGAAACTGGGCCGCAAGGTCATTGAAGATTTCGAGCAGTACATTCCTTACTTCAAAAAGGTCGTTCCTAACGACTATCAGCGGATGCTGACAGCCATCAGCAGGAATGAGGAGCAGGGAATGCCTTATGAGACGGCAGTATTCGAAGCGTTCAAGGAAGTTACGGGAAGCTGAGGTGCAGTCATGGGAAAAGCGACAGGATTTCTGGAATACACCAGACAGAACAATATCGACAGGGCACCGCTGGAGCGGCTGCAGGATTACTGTGAATTCCACCTCCCCTTAAGCTCCGAAGAGAGGAGACAGCAGGGCGCGCGCTGCATGAACTGCGGCGTGCCGCTCTGCCAGAGCGCAATGAAGCTGAGCGGAATGGTGACAGGATGTCCCCTCCACAATATGATCCCGGAGTGGAATGACCAGATCTACTCGGACCACATGCGTCACGCGCTTTCAAGGCTCCTTAAGACCAGCAACTTCCCGGAATTCACCGGCCGCGTTTGCCCGGCCCTGTGCGAGAAGGCCTGCATCTGCGGGATGAATGACGATCCCGTCACGATCCACGACAACGAGCTCTATATCATAGAGACAGCCTTCAAAAGCGGCTGGATGCAGCCTCGGATCCCCGCCAAGCGCAGCGGCAAAAAAGTGGCTGTCATCGGCAGCGGTCCATCGGGCCTTGCGGCGGCGGACCAGCTCAACCACAGGGGACACCTTGTGACCGTCTTCGAGAGGGAGGACCGGATCGGCGGACTTTTGATGTACGGGATCCCGAATATGAAACTTGATAAATCCGTTATCGAGCGCAGGCAGAAACTCATGGAGGCGGAAGGCGTGACTTTCCGCACCGGAGTGAACGTGGACACGGAGAGAGCGCATGCGATCCTTCAAGGATATGACGCGGTGATCCTGGCATGCGGCGCCAAAAAAGCGAGGTCCCTGTCGGTTAAAGTCAGGGAAATGTCGGAAAATCCGCAAGGGGAACCGTCCGGTCCCGTGCCGGCGCATGAAGTGCCCGGCGTCCGTTTTGCAGTTGATTTTCTTACTGAGAACACGAAAAGACTTCTGTCGGGGAACAGAGAGACGCGGGGAACGGCCAAAGGAAAACATGTTGTGATCGTCGGAGGCGGCGATACGGGAAATGACTGTATCGGAACGGTCCTGCGCCAGGGCTGCAAGAGTGTCACCGCACTGGAAATGATGCCGGCGCCTCCCCTGGTGAGAGCACCCTCCAACCCCTGGCCGGAATGGCCCAGGGTCCTCAAGACCGATTACGGCCATGAAGAGGCGGCTGCATGGTTCGGAAGAGACCCCCGCGTGTTCAGAACGACAGTTAAAGAACTGATCACCAAAAATGGAAAACTTAAGAAGATCCAAACCGTAGAAGTGGAGTTTGCGGGCGGAAAATTGACAGAAGTCGAGGGGAGCGAAAAAACCATTCCCTGCGATCTGCTTCTCATAGCGGCGGGCTTTGTCGGCTGCGAGAACTATACGGCAGAGGCATTCGGCGTCCGGCTCACCGGAAGGGGCGTCGTAGAGACAGCGGACGGTCCTGACCACTACAGGACAAATGCTGCAAAAGTCTTCACTGCGGGAGATATGCACAGAGGGCAGTCTCTGGTAGTCTGGAACATCGTTGAAGGGCGCGGCTGCGCCAGGGAAGTAGACGAGTTCCTGATGGGATACACGTCGCTTCGTGAGCAGTAATAAAAATAAAAACGTTTATCAGTAACAGGGGTATTGCGCTGCCAGGGCGCAGCACCCCATTTGCTGTGAAATAGAGAGGAAACGCAAATGAATAAGTATGTGTTTGTGACGGGCGGCGTTGTGTCCGGGCTTGGAAAGGGAATCACGGCGGCGTCATTGGGGCGTCTTCTGAAGTCACGCGGCTATAAGGTGACTATGCAGAAGTTCGACCCCTACCTGAACATTGATCCCGGAACGATGAATCCGATCCAGCACGGAGAAGTCTTCGTTACAGACGACGGGACGGAGACAGACCTCGATCTTGGCCACTACGAGCGCTTTATCGACGAGAGCCTTGACCACAACAGCAACGTCACGTCGGGCAAAATATACTGGTCCGTCCTCAACAAAGAGCGCCGTGGCGACTATGGCGGAGGCACAGTTCAGGTCATCCCCCATGTCACAAATGAGATCAAGAGCAGGTTCTATGTGGGAGCAGGGGACGCTGATGATACCATCGCGATCATCGAAGTGGGCGGAACAGTCGGAGATATTGAATCCCAGCCCATCTACGAGGCGATCCGCCAGTTCATGCAGGAGAAGCCGCAGGGAACATGCTGCATGATCCACGTGACACTAATGCCTTATCTACACGGTTCTGAAGAACTCAAGACCAAACCGACCCAGGCGAGTGTCCGGGAACTTCAGAGGATGGGAATCAGGGCAGATATTATCGTGTGCAGGTCCGAGTATGAGATCCCGCAGGCGATGAAAGATAAGATCGCGCTGTTTTGCAACGTTCCCGTCACCCATGTCCTGCAGAATCTTAACGCGTCCTCAATTTATGAGGTCCCGCTCATGATGGAAGATGAGCATCTGGCGGAAGTGGTCTGCGACTGTCTGCGGCTCCCTTGTCCCGAGCCCGATCTGTCCGACTGGAGCAGGATCGTGCATGCAATGCAGAATCCAAAGGTCAAAGTCACAATAGCACTGGTGGGCAAATACACTCAGCTGCACGACTCCTATCTCAGCGTCGTGGAGGCGCTCCATCACGGAGGATTTGCCAATGACGCGGAGGTGAGTATCAAGTGGGTGGATTCGGAGAAACTTGAAAAGGAACCTGAAAGGATCGGCGAGAAACTGGGAGAGATCGATGGAATGATCATCCCCGGAGGCTTTGGCAGCCGGGGCACAGAGGGGATGATCCTGGCAGCGCAGTACGCCAGGATCAACGGAATACCCTTCCTCGGAATATGCCTCGGCATGCAGATGGCGCTGGTCGAATTCGCAAGAAATGTCGTGGGCTGGAAAGACGCGAACAGTTCGGAACTTGATCCGGAAACATTCCATCCGGTCATCGACCTTATGCCGGAGCAGGCAGGCGTCACGCAGCTTGGCGGAACGATGCGTCTGGGCGCGTATCCTTGTGTGCTTAAAAGGGGATCACTCGCACACAGCCTTTATGGCAGCGATAAGATTTCCGAGAGACACCGCCACCGCTATGAAGTAAACAACGAGATGAGGGAGCAGCTCGCTGCCGCAGGCCTGACCTTCTCCGGGATATCTCCGGACGGCAGGATCGTAGAAATGATTGAATGGAACGCCCATCCATATTATATTGGAACACAGGGACATCCCGAGTTCAAATCCAGGCCCAACCGGGCGCACCCGCTCTTTGCGGGACTTGTGATGGCGGCAGTGAACAGGAGAGTAAAGTGAGGTAATAGATAAAATGCAGAGTTACAGTCAGATCCGTGAGTTTATTGAAGAGAATGACGTCGAGTTTATAAGGCTGGCATATTTTGACGTGTTCGGAACCCAGAAGAACATCGCGATCATGTCCGGGGAACTGGAGAGAGCCATGAAATACGGGATCTCCATCGACGGAGCCGCCATCGCGGGCTTCGACGCGGATATCCGCAGCGATCTCTTTTTAAGACCCGACCCTTCCACCATCTCGATCGTTCCCTGGAGACCTGCGGACGGCAGGGTCTGCCGCATGTTCTGCGATATCGTCTATCCGGACGGTACGCCTTTCGAAAGGGATACCCGCTATATGCTCAAAATAGCGATGGAGGAAGCGCGGTCAAGAGGGGTTGAAGTGAAATTCGGCCCCGAGGTGGAGTTCTACGTATTCCGTCAGGACGAGCGCGGCCGAAAGACCGACGAACCCATCGATCACGCGGGCTATATGGATGTGGATCCCCTGGATTCAGGCGAGAACCTGCGCAGGGACATCTGCTATGCGCTTGTGGAGATGGGGATCACGCCCGAGTCCTCCCATCACGAGCAGGGACCCGGCCAGATGGAAATCGACTTCCGGTACGGCGACCCTCTGACAGCAGCCGATAATACTTCCACATTCAAGTGGGCAGTGCGCAGCATCTGCGCGGCGGACGGCTATGCGGCGGATTTCTCGCCCAAGCCCATCGCGGACAAGCCCGGCAGCGGAATGCATCTCAACATCTCAGTCCATCGCATCGAAGGTGAAGACAGGAAGGAAGACCTGGACGCCTTTATGGCAGGCGTTCTTAAGTATATCAGGGAGATCACTCTGTTTCTGAATCCGTCAGAGCAGTCTTACTGGCGGTTCGGCCGCATGGAGGCGCCGCGCTATATCAGCTGGTCGGTACAGAACAGGTCCCAGCTGATCCGCGTGCCGGCAGACCCGTCCGGACGCAGAAGGATCGAACTGCGTTCTCCGGACCCGCTGGCCAATCCGTATCTGGCTTTTGCCCTGCTGATCTATGCGGGGCTGGAGGGAATGAGCCAGAATATGACACCGCCGCAGTCCATAGAAGCAAACCTTTACAAAGAGGATCCTGCGCTGATGAGAGGCCTTGAACAGCTTCCGGCATCCAGGCAGGAGGCGACGCAATGCGCGATGGAGAGCGAACTGGTGAGACGCCATGTGCCCAAATCGTGCCTGGAGGCGTATGTATATGAAGGGAAGAAGTAAGACCTGCTATATCCTTGCGGCGGCGGGGAAAGAGGAGAGTATACAGCTTCTCAGGCAGATTCTCAAAGGCGTATCCGGCGCCGGACAACTCCGGATCCAACAGGCCGTCACACTCGAGCAGATCAGGCGGGGCGTATCGGGAGCAGGGGCACAGGCACCGGCGGACCTTCTGATCGCCGTCATGCCGTTGAGCGACGGAACAGGCGTTGAGGGGATCATCGATGTGGCGCAGAGACACCCGCAGCTGATGTCTATACTCTTGGTGCGTCAGGAAGCCTACGAACAGGTCACTTATCAGTGCAGGAATCAGCAGATCTTTGTCATCGCTATGCCTTTCAAGCGCCAGGTTCTGGCGGAAGCGGCGTCCTTTATGCTGCGGATCCGCACGGTCATAGACGACAAAGACAAGGAACTGGCGCGCATGAGAAAGAACCTGAATGAGATCAGGATCATAACGAGCGCCAAGATCCGCCTTATGCAGACCAGACAGATGACGGAAGAAGAGGCGCACTATTATCTGGAGAAAGAAGCAATGGACAGAAGCCTGTCCAAAAAGGAAGTAGCGGAGGAGATCCTGCGCTGAAAGCGATCACAACAAAACCGTCAAATGGTTGTTCTCATCAGATCTGACAGCCGTCAGGCTCCTCACTCTTTTGCATCTTAATCCGAAAAGACGTAATTTCTCAGTACGGTTGACAAAAATAGAATAGTTAGTTATATTTAACCCATGAGGCGCCGGAGAGGCGCATTTATTTCAACCATGAGTTAGTTGTGTATAACTATATAAGGCGCAAGGAGACATGACATGAAAGTGGTGATACTCGGCGGAAACGAATGTATGGAGAGACAGTATAAGGATATCTGTGAAGAGTACTGTGGAAAGGCGAAGATATTCATCAAACCTTCCGGAAGCCTTAAGAACAAACTGGGCAGGCCGGACCTGATGATCTGCTTTACCGGAGCACTGTCTCATAAAGTCCTTAAAAATGCTCAGTGCGAGATTCGAGGATGCGGAACGCATGTGGAGCACTCCAAGACAGCGTCGGTAGCAGCATTGCGGTCGATTCTTGAGAAGTACGCGGCAGCATCTGCATGACAAGATTCCGGTCCTTTTGACAGTTTCTGTGTCAGAAGAACCGTCCCTTTGTCACAAACGGGAGGAAATGGGAAATGTCTGATGAGACACTGGTGAAGTTCGGCTCACCGACTCTGGCGGGCCTCAAGACAGGCAATATTTTTACCTGTGAATATACGGATCTGCATGAACTGTCGGGGCAGCTGAGGGACTTGAACAGGAAACTGGTGCCCAGAGGTCTGAGGCTGATTCCTCTTAGATGGAGCAAGAAGCGCGTCCTTCTTTATTTGTACAGGCCTGACCGTCTGGAAAGGGACCTGGCGGGGGAGGAAGCGAGAGATCTTCTAAGTCAGGAGGGTTATTCTGACAGGAACTCTGAATCCTGTCTTCTGGAACTGATCCGCAGACTTCGGGGACGGAAAGCATTTCCGCATGAGATCGGACTCTTTCTCAGTTATCCTCCGGAGGATGTGCGAGGTTTCATCCGCTATGGCGGTTCGCGCAGCAAGCTGACAGGCTGTTGGCAGGTATATGGCGATGAGGAAACTGCCAGAAAAACTTTTGATCGATTTGACAAATGCACGCGCATCTACTGCAGACGCTGGTCGGAAGGCGTACCGCTCACCCGGCTTGCAGTGGCAGGCGCTTAGTGTATAGATTTTCAATTTGAAAGGAGTAAAAAATGAGCAAAGTAGCAGTAGTATTCTGGAGCGGAACAGGCAACACACAGACAATGGCGGACGCTGTCGCGGCAGGCGCGCAGGGCGCAGGCGCAGAGGTAGACGTTAAGACCGCTTCCGAGTTTGGCGCGGCGGACGTCGCTTCTTACGACGCCATCGCTTTCGGCTGCCCCGCGATGGGCGCGGAAGTTCTGGAGGAGAGTGAATTCCAGCCGATGTTCGACGATGTAAAGGGAGAACTCTCCGGCAAAAAGATCGCTCTGTTTGGTTCTTACGGCTGGGGAGACGGCGAATGGATGCGCAACTGGGAAGATGACTGCCGTGATGCCGGCGCGAATCTCGCTGTGGACAGCGTTATGGCCAACAACGAGCCTGATGATGACGCGCTCGAAGCCTGCAAAGCTCTTGGCGCTGCACTGGCCTGATCATAATTGTTATTCCCTCCTGAATATGGACTGATGGTACGGACCGCGCAGGAGAGTCACATAGAATCGCCGCACATACAGGAAAGTGCGGCGATTCTTATTTTCTGTTATTCACTCAAGATCAAGACTCATCTGTTCATCGATCCATGACTTCTGAGGAACATCATGGATCTTATCCCCATCCATATAGTTCCCAATCAGGAAAGGCGACGCAGGATCATGAAGCCTGCTCTGCGCAAGAACCTTTTCGGGCTCCTCATTTGCGTAGCAGTACCGGCATAAATGTTGGCAGGTATTATACGCGCCGATATCACAGGACAGATAGCAGGCGCAATCTGCTCTTGCGCCTTTCTTTTTGGGCGCGTTCAGATGTTTTCCGATGGCTTTCTCATAATCGCTGATCCGCATACAGCCGCCGCAGTCCGCACCGTAGGCAGCAAGCTCGTCGCCTTCCGCGCAGGGCTTTACTGTCATGCCGTGGGAGGAAGCAATTTTTATGATCTCTTTTCCGAGAGCCAGGCGCTGCTCCTTTGTGACCTCTCTTGCCTCCGGGAAGTTCCGTCTGACCTTGGGATAGAGGTCAATGAAACTGATCACGGCAGTTTGGGTATAGCTGTCAAGGGCAGCTGCTATTTTGTCAAAAGCGCTGAGCTGGTAATCCATTGTATAACGATCTGAGAGGAAGATCGGATCGAAGCGCCAACCGACAGAATCTGCACCGATCATGTCGGAAAGCCGCTTGAAGTCATCTATTAAGCGGTGCTTATCCGGGACATTCGGCTCAATGTCCCTTCCGTAAGGCGTGATGGAGACAAACCAGTACTGGCCGTAATCCCTCAGAAGATCCATATGGGGGAACATCGGAGCCGGATTTTTGGTGCAGAAGCCGATGACGTCCACAATGGAAGGGTCAAGTCGATAGCGGCTGACCTGGTTCGGATTAAAGGGATTGCGAACACAGACAAAACCTGCCTTTAGCCTGTTCGCAAACCATTCGGCGTAGAACGCCGGTATATCTGTTCTCTGTCCCGTGTTGATGATCATTTTGAAGCACCTGATTACTCTGTCAAAACAGCACTATTAGTTACGAACTTGATTGTAGCAGAAATCATTGCCTTTGCAATTGCTGTCCTTATCAGTAATCAGCGATGACTTTAGAGGTCGCCTGCCGGGCGACCGTTTTTTTATTTCACCTTGCTATACTGACCTCACAAGAAGAAATGAGGCAGCTGCGCAGCAGCAGAAAGTGAGGCAAAATATGAAAAAAGGTTTAACAGAACTGGTAATGATCCTCGACAGAAGCGGTTCCATGAGCGGGCTGGAGGCAGACACCATCGGCGGTTTCAACAGCCTGATCGACAAGCAGAAGAAGGAAGAAGGCGAGGCATATGTCTCTGTGGTGCTTTTTGATGATCGTTCGGAGGTGCTCTATGATCGGGTCGATATTCGGAAGATAGAGCCGATGAATGACAAGCAGTATTATGTGCGCGGATGTACGGCTCTGCTCGATGCGGTCGGCGGCGCGATCCATCATATCAGCACAGTTCACAAATATGCCCGGGAAGAAGATGTGCCGGAGAAGACTATCTTTATCATCACAACGGATGGTATGGAGAATGCCAGCCATCAGTATACTTATGAGAAGGTGCGCCGCATGATCGAGCGCCGGAAGGAGCAATATCACTGGGAATTCATGTTCCTGGGAGCGAATATTGACGCGGTGAAGGAAGCAGGCAGGTTCGGAATTAACGCATCCCGGGCGGTGCGCTATGAGAATGACAGCGCCGGCACGCAGCTCAATTATAAGGTGCTTTCTCATGTGGTGGGCTGTGCCCGAAAGGCTGCTACAGTCGAGGATATGGAAGCGGTATTTGACGATGAAGAGATGCTTGCGCCGATCAGAGAAGATTACGCAAAGCGTCACAGAGATTAAGCCGGGTTCTCTTAAGAAAAGAACAGGTAAATTCAGGATGAAGGGGCAGCTGAGAGCAGTTGCCCCTTCGATATTTCGTTGATAAAATATTTGTAATAGGGAAACGCGAAAGGAGGGATGGATATGATCCTGAATGAGGAACTGCTCGCCGTCCAGAGAGGTGAGCAGGGCGAAGCCATGAGGAAGGTGCTTAACACACTTGTCATGTACGGTGAGGCCTTCGGCGCTGAGAAGATGGTAAAGATCACCGGCAAGATGGGACACTCAGTGATCGGTACAGGCAGTATGACGTGGAAACCGGTCTTTGATCTTATGGAGGAACTCATCGATGGCGGAGCACTGCCCAGGCAGAGCTTCACTACGGATCCCCGCGGCGTGGAAGACCATGTACCGATGAGTCTTAAGGACCGCGCGATGTTCAAGGTGATCTTTTCCGGACAGAAGCGGATGGAGCAGAAATGGGAGCGCATGGGCATCAAGGATAGTAATGCCTACACATGTACTGCCTACATGGAAGAAGTTGGTAATATCCCGGAGTACGGCGATATTCTGGGCTGGGCGGAATCCTCCGCTGTCTCTTATGTTAATTCGGTGATCGGCGCCCGCTGCAATCGCAATTCGGGGATCCTGGAACTGATGTCCAACATTCTGGGCTACGTTCCGGAGTTCGGTCTCCTCACAGACGAGGGAAGAAAAGCGGACTGGATCATAGACGTACAGTGTCAAAATATGCCCGAGCCACAGCTCTTAGGCAGCGCCATCGGATTTAAGTGCATAGAAGATGTGCCTTACATCCGCGGACTGGACAAGTGGCTGGGGACGGAACTTACCCAGACAGTAAAGGATTATCTGAAGGATATGGGCGCGGCGGCTGCTTCTAATGGCTCCGTCGGGCTATACCATGTTGAAAACATCACGCCGGAAGCGGTCAAATATGCGCTGCCTGAGGGCGGAAATTCCCTCATCAAAGAAAACGCGAAGGTGTTCGTGATCGATGACGCCGAGATTGAGAGCGTCAAGGCGAGCTATCCCAATCCCTGGGAAGGGAGGGAGTTCAAGGAAGATGCCCCGGAGCTGGCTTTTGCAGGCTGTCCACACTTCTCGGTCGAGCAGCTCAGGGACTGGACAGACAGACTTGTCGATGGACTTAAGAGACACGGAAACACTCAGGTCACGATGAACACGATCTTCTGTGCGGCGCCCGATGTGCGCGAGGCTTTCGAGAAGAAATACCCTGTAAGAGCGCGAAGGCTCAAGAGGATAGGAGTGACCATCTCCGGACTCTGTCCTTTGTCCTATACTTCCAATCCGCTCACGGACAAGATCCGCATCATTACTGCCTCCAACAAGCTGCGCTATTACAGCAAAGCGAGATTCTACAGCGAGGAGGAACTGGCGGAGATCATTACCGGCGGCTGGGATGAGAAATGGAGGTGACGAGCAATGATCAAAAGATACAAGGGCCGGGTCGTTGTACCGGGAGATGTGATCGCGGAGGCACTGGTCACCCACACAGGTTTTAACACGCTGGCAAATCTCAAGACCGCGGGCTCATTCTTAAATCCCGGAGGAGTTCTTCAGGATATGAACAATCCCGAACTCTATGGGAAGAAAATGCCCGGAAAGATCCTCTGCCTGCCGGAGACCATCGGATCGACCACGGGCGGAATGGTCCTGTACTGCGCTTCTGTGATGGGAGTTGGTCCCGCCTGCATGCTTTTCAGCAAGAAGGCGGATACACTGGCTGTGGCCGGCGCTGTTTTGACAGCTAACTGGTCCGAGCACCCGATCATCCTGGTCGATGACCTGGGGGATGAATTCCTGCAGGAGATCAAAGAAGGGCAGAGGATCCACGTCAAGGAAGACGGGACTGTGCTCGTTGAATGTGAAGACTTATTCGACGCCGCGCCGTAAGTGGCTGTGATGAGGCAGAGGAGGAAAACATGAGTGCCGAAACAAATGTAAAGAAAGAATATCAGGCTCTCCTGACTCCGTGGAAGATCGGGAACTGTGAGATTAAGAACCGCTTTGTCGTGACTTCGATGGGCGGCACGGATCTGTTCGGATGGATGGAACGAAATCATTTTGACAAAGAGGGCGCCAGATTCATACTGGAAGCTGCCAAAGGAGGCGCGGGTCTGGTCCTTCCCGGCTGTCAGCCTGTTTACAATCCGATGTTCGGCCAGTGGCTGCACAAGAACAAGAAGATGTACAGGGACCTGGCGAAGTGGCTGCCGGAGTTTCACAAGACCGGCGCCAAGCTGTTCGTGCAGCTGACCGCGGGATTCGGCCGCAGCTTCACGATCTCTCAGATGATGGAGGAGCTCTATTCCGACAAGGTCCTGCGAGAGGCATCAAAGCCGTTCATGGACCTGGACAAGATCACGGCGAGCGCTTCGCCTGCGCCCAACCGCTGGTCTGACAAAGTTCCCTCCAGAGCGATGACGGTGGAAGAGATCCATGAGTTTGTGGATGCTTTCGCCGAGTGCGCAAGGCTCCTCAAGGAGGCGGGAGTGGACGGCGTGGAGATCCACGCTGTGCATGAGGGCTATCTGCTCGATCAGTTCACACTCAAATATGTGAACCACCGCACGGACGAATACGGCGGATCTTTTGAGAATCGCTACCGCTTCCCGGTGGAGATCGTGAAGGCGATCAAGAAGGCCTGCGGAGATGATTTCCCGGTGTCCCTGCGTTACAGCGTGGTCTCCAAGACGAAGGGATTCCGCCGCGGCGCGCTTCCCGGCGAGGAATTCGAGGAGGCGGGACGCGACATGGAGGAGTCCGAGTGGGCGGCAAAATATCTCCAGGATGCGGGATACGACATGCTCAACTGCGACAACGGAACCTATGACGCCTGGTACTGGGCGCATCCGCCGATCTACATGCCCGAGAACTGCAACCTGGAGTATGTGGAGCACATCAGGAAATTTGTGGATATTCCGGTTGTCTGCGCCGGAAGAATGGACCCTGTGACAGCCGCTGATGCAGTAGCGAGGGGCGGCATTGACGGAGCGGGATTCGCAAGACAGTTCCTCGCGGATCCGGAGTGGGTCAACAAACTGATCGAGGGAAGAGAAGACGAGATCCGTCCCTGCATCCTGTGCCATAACGGATGCTTCAACATGGCGCATTATAAGGGAGTTCCCAACGACCAGGATCTGTTTGACTCCCTGCATCTTGCGCGCTGCGCCGTCAACGCGGAGATGATGCAGTGGAAAAAGCACCACATTGAGAAGGCGAAGAATCCGCAGACTGTCGCGATCGTCGGAGGCGGCATAGGCGGCATGGAAGCAGCCCGTGTTCTCGCGCTGCGCGGCCACAAGCCGGTGATCTATGAGCGCACAGACTGTCTGGGAGGTGCCTTTATCGCAGCTGCAGCGGAGTCCTACAAAGGGAAACTGAGGGATCTGCTCGCCTGGTACCGGCTGCAGATGGAGGATCTTGACATAGAGATCCACTATAACTATGAAGTGAGGACGGTCCAGGAGTTCGGAGATCAGCCCGTGATCATAGCGACCGGCGCTGTACCGCGTATCCTCAAAGGCGTAAAGGGCCATGAGAAAATGATCGAGGCCTGCGAGTTCCTGTTAAGCGAACCGGGAGCTGTGGTGGCAGCGGGACATGACTTTGAGGCGGCTCCTGTGGGAGCTTCAATAGTTGGAACGACCGTGGCTGTGATCGGTGGAGGACTGACCGGATGCGAGATCGCTTATGAACTGCAGCTGCAGGGCAAAAAGCCTGTGATCGTAGAGATGCTGGATGACCTGATCAGGCAGAAGGGAGTGTGCCTTGCGAACAGTTCCTATCTGCGTGAATATTTTGCCTGGAAAAAGGTGCCGGTATATCTTGAGACCCGGCTTACAGAGGTGAAGGACGGCGCGATCGTCTGTGAGGATAAGGATGGCAAGTCCTTCGAGATCCCTTGCGACAGCGTGATCTCCTGCGCAGGATACATGCCTGCACCGCTTGGAACCGCCGGAAAGAAGAATGTGCAGATAGTCGGCGACTGCCGCAGCGTCGGGAATCTGAGAAGCGTCATCTGGGGAGCGTATGAAGCGGCGATGAAAGTGTAAAATGATTCTCACATGAAAAGAGTCAGGGGAAAATGCCCTGACTCTTTTTTAATTCAGAAATAATGACCCTCCTGTCATCGAATGATCACGCTCAGGACTCCGTCAATTGCCTCGATCCTGTGGACGAACTCTCTGTGGTTGACCTCGGTGTTGGGCTGCAGATTAATGAAGGCCGAGTAGACATTGACGCCGGATTCATCCCGCACGCTCTCAATCTGGAGCGCTTTGATCGCGATACCGCGATCTTTGCAAAAGCGCAGGACATGGTCAAGAGAATCTTTATTGAGATAATTGACGACGCATTGGAAACCTTTGACACGCTTTACCTTGATCTTTCCAAGGACGATCTCTGAGAACAGGATCGCGATCGTTCCAAGAAGCGCGCCCTCGTAGAAACCGGCGCCGATCGCAAGGCCCATGATACCGGTGGCCCAGAGTCCGGCAGCAGTGGTAAGGCCTTTGACAGTGCGGGCGCCCGTGACAATGATCGTGCCCGCGCCGATAAAGCCAAGTCCTGTGATGACCTGGGCACCGAGGCGGCTCATGTCGGTGGGAAGTCCCATGACCAGATAAACGTA
>CADBIU010000027.1 GCA_902794825.1 uncultured Lachnospiraceae bacterium | reverse complement strand
ACAGGACTGCTGTAAGGATATCCGTCATCCCCGTGAGGGGAAAACCGTATACATTGGAAGCAGCTGGAAGGATGTTCCCTATACGACAGTCAACGGTGAACAGAAGACCATCTGCCTTCGTATAGGCTACGAGATCATCGAGCGCACCATTGATAAGCATGGCCAATATCTGTTTCCTGCCGATATCGAGGTAAATACCTGGTGGACAAACCTTGGCCAGTCTGATGACGATGTGATCCGGCTTTACCATGAGCATGGTGAAAGCGAGCAGTATCACAGCGAGATCAAGACGGATATGGATGTCGAGCGGTTTCCTTCCGGGAAGTTTGATACTAACGAGCTTGTTCTGGAGCTCACTGTACTCGCTTATAATGTCCTGCGCATTATCGGCCAGAAGTCGCTTAAGAGCGGCAGTGCTCCCAAAACGAAACGAAAGGTAAAGCGCCGCAGGATCCGCACAGTGATCAGCAACCTGGTCCTGATCGCCGGTCATGTCAAAGAACATGCCAGGAGACTCATTCTTTCACTTGGAAAGAGTAATGTCTGGATTCCGGTATTTATGGATCTGCATCAGCAGCTGGTTTTATCGTAAAATGAAATCCGCCAGCATAAAACATCAGTACAGCCTTTATTAAGTGCGCTCTTATATCCATAGGGAGCCTTTGGCAACCAGCAATTCAACTACAGGTAACCCGTAAACAGGGATCATCACGGTAGGCATCAATAAAAAATGCCTTTTGTGAGCCGATCCTTATATTTTGAAGCTGAGCTTCACGGATTCAGGATTAGAGCTTAATAAATCCATCCTGAATTTTTCAAACGAGGTAAGAAACATCCATGTATATGAAGTCATTAATCCTATGACAGAATCCTTCTTGCCAAATTCTTGTAGTCTATCAATAAAAACAGAGTATAAATCCATCTTGCTGTTTGGATAACCACTTTGAACATACCTCTGTAATCTTGGGCTCATATTAGCCCCACTCATATAAGGTGGATTTGTGGCAGCAACCTCATATTTCTGTGCCAAGCACCTCCCCTGTTCAATGATTTGAGTCAGCGCCGCACTCGTTTCCTCCAGCCCTACCGATTCGAAACTGATCTGCCCCTCACTTTCGTAGTCATTTGCAAGTCTTTCCAATCGCTCCCAATCATACATCTTCACAGTCAGGATTGAACCATACTCTTTCGCATCCACAAAGGTATCAAGCAGCTCTGTCATATCCTGCAGCGCCGCTTCTCTCTCAGCCTTCTCCATTCCCTTCCCGTAGAACTTCAGCTGCTCCCGATCAATGTCATTACTCTCCTGAATCGAATACAAATTAGGCCGATTCTCCCCGTTCAGAATCCGCCTGTTGTACTCTCTCGCCTTCATCATGACGGCAAAATACGCCATCTGAAATGCGCGGTCGTCGATATCAAGACCATACAGATTATTCTCAAGAATGCTTTTCGCAGCTTCCCTCTGCCCGTATCCGGCACTCTCATAAATCTGCATCAGAACTGAAAACAGATAGACACAGATATGCCCGCTGCCCATACAAGGATCGATACACCGGATTGCCTCTGGCGTCAGGTCCTTGCGTTCTTCTCTGATCTTCCTCAGTTGCTCTACTACTTCTGGTTCCTGTTCTGCTTCCGGTAGATAGTAGTTCCATCCGAAACCCGCAGCTATTTCCGCTTCTGTTCTGGAATCACCGCAAACCATCAGATGCTCAATCCACAGCCTTCCCAAACTGTTCTCGACCATATATCAAACGATCCAGTCCGGTGTGAACAATTGCGTTGCTGAAGGTATTCTTTCTTTTGTAATCTTTACATTTTTCTTGAGAAGAGCAAATGTTTCATCTTTAGGTTCTGTATTGTAATACTGATACAGCCACCCGATGATCTCTACCTGGCCGCCGCGTTCGATATCAAAATCCTCTTCCGGGATATCATGCACCAGATGATACACCACGCCGTCCTGATCGACGACGGACAGATTGAGCAGAAGCTCCGTATAGTCGTTCGTCTTTTCGAAAAGCGCAGGGAGGATCTCATTCAACGCATTACTCTGCTTGATGAACAATAAGCGAAAAACCTCATCGAGCTTGTTCTCGTTCTTGAGGTCGATGATGGCCTGCTGCTCATCCCTTGAAAAATCGAGATCCGCGTCGAAGGGGGTCGTCACCAGATCCGGCTCTATTTTGCCCTGGTCGGAGGACAGGACGCGGATGTGGCTCGGCAAGTAGTCGTTGACCTCCATAAAGCGCACAGCGATCAGGCGGTTGAACCAAGTGTAGGCAACCTCCTCAATGATATACTTATAGGCAGTTTTGTAATCGAAATCCTTCTCTTTTCTTCGGATCAGTTCAGCCAGGTGCTCGCGCTGGCGGATGGCTTCGCCGCTGATCGCATAGGGCTCCGCTGTTCCGATGTCATAAAACTTCGTCTGGCCGGTTGACTGCGGAAGCGCGGGGTGAATCCCGTTCGGCGTAATGCCCATCAGGCCTGCGCGGTAACTGATGTCGGCGATCAGTTTGTTTCTTGCCCAGATGGCGAAGCTCTTGATGGCGGTTTTGTTCATTGTTATATATTTCCTCTGTATTACTTACTACTCTACGATCGGCACTCCCGTCCGTTCCAAAAAGTCCTCTTTCATCTTGGCAGGCACCGGCGTGTCCGGCAGGTTCTGGATCCGGATACTGCGCTGCGCCGGCAGGTAAGACGCCGCCTTTTTCTGCGTGACGCCGTATTGCGCGCACATCTGCGCCGCGATCATCTGCAGCTGATTCTGGTTAACGCTCTCGCTGATGTGAAGCCGCCAGCCGATCTGCCTGGCGACTTCTTCCAGGATCGCGGAGCATCGGATCCCCAGCGCGGGAGAGAGGAAGGACAATTCCAGGTACAGTCCTTCGATGTCATTTTTGCGTCCCTTCTTGTACGGTTTGATCTCACTTTCCGCAAATGCCATGTCGATCAGGCTGAAGGCGAGGTTCTGTTCCGCCTTTTCCTGACCGGGCTGCGGGTACAACCACATCCGTTCGCCTTCTTCACGCGTTCCGCTCTCGTTAGATGCAGCTTCTTCTCCGGGATGCCCGTAAACGGTGCTTCCCGTTCCAAGATTGGTGATCACAAGGCGCCATCCTGTCTTTTGACAAAATCGCTCGCACGACTGCGCATCGTCCGCTTGTATTTCACTGAGCGTCACCTGATAATACTTCTTTTCGGTAAAGTACGACGACTTCAATATCCTCTGCGGGAACAGACTCTCAAGCAGCATCCCCGCGCTCGCGAAATTCATCGTCGGCTTCACGGAGAGCTCCCATCCGGTCTGCGCGCACAGCGCTTCCTTCATCTCTAAGATCCTTTCCGGCGGCAATACATCCGGGAAATCCACCGTGAGGACGACACGCTTCTCTTCAGGATAGAAACCGAGCTTTTTGATCTCGATCTCCTCCCCGCTGTCCGCCGCTCCTCTCTGCGCAAGTTCACGAACGACGGCTTCCACATCCTGGGCGCTCGGTTCCTTCGTCCTGCGCTTCTCGTGGATCTCTTCTTCCGTGCACGGCACCAAAAGGTACAGCCGCCGCGCATGCCTGTCAAAAAAGAGGCTTCCCAGCAGCTTCTCCTGAAACGCCTGCAGCCGGTCTTCCGTCATACATTCAGTATTCCCGTACCACAGGTAAGCCAGCTCCTGCACAGTAAACGCTCTCCCGCTGTAACTTATGCGTACAAAGTCCCACAGCCGGAGCGCGTCCTCATCCCCGTCAAAAGTCGTACAGTTCATATGTGTCGAAAGGCCGTTCATAAGCTGCGCCCGCTTCGATCCGATGGAAATGACGACTTCTTCCCCGACGGACGGCTGATAGATCTGCCTGCGGACATCGGAAGAAAGCTGTTCCCCGAGCGCGCGGACCGCATCTTCGTCGCCGTGCACCAGGATCACTCTGCGGGCGGATATCCTCTCAATGATCCCGCACAGTTCCGACTGGTCCGCATGCGCAGAGAGGCCCACCATGACCGTATGCGCCTTTACAGGGACGGTTACCTTATCGAGCGTGATCCGTCGTTCCCGTTCGGGGTCCGTCGAATGGTCATTCTCGTCCAGCAGGTCCATCAGTTTTCTGCCCGGCGACTCCTCGTCCTGATATCCTGTCAGGATTATGCAGGCATCCTCCCGCGGGAGGAGCTTCTGCGCATAGAGTACACTGGGTCCTCCGGACAGCATTCCCGAACTGGAGACGAAAACAGCAGCTCCCGGCGCATTCACCAGTGTGTCCCTGTCTTCCGTCACCTGCACGGCGCGGATATCCTCCGTATAAAACGGGTCCTCTCCCCTCATGATCCTCTTCGCGAGGTTTCTCCGCAGAAAAGTCGGATTACCGGCATAGACGCGATTCATGTCGCGCACCATGCCATCCACATAAACGGGGATGTGCGGTATTTTGCCATCGCCCATCGCTTTACGAAGGATCAGAAGGACTTCCTGTGACCTGCCGAGCGCGAAGGAAGGGATCAGGACTTTCATTCCCTTCCGTGCGCAGTCCGCCACGGTTTCAACAAGTCTCGCCTCTTCGAGACTCCTCGATGCGTGCAGGCGGTTTCCGTAGGTGGACTCGAGGATTGCCGCGTCCGGGCGGAGTTTCGGGATCCCGATCCCCTCGATCGTCTGCTGTGCGAACCCGGACACATCCCCGGAATAAAAGATGCTCCCCTCTTCCGTCTGCAGATACAGGCAGGCCGCCCCCGCGATATGCCCCGCAGGATAGGCCGTCACCTTCATGTTCAGCTCCGGAATCGGCATTTCCTGCTGGTAGGCGATCGGCGTGATCCTTTCCAGCATGGAGAGCACATCTTCCCGGGAATACTGCGGGATCTCCTCCTCGCGACGGTCCATCAGCTTCAGGCTGTCAAACAGAAGCACCCGCGTCTGTTCCATCGCCATTTTCGTCATATAGATCCGCGCCGCCGGATAAGCCTTGCTGATGACCGGCAGCGATCCTGTGTGATCCATATGCGCATGACTGATCAAAATAGCGTCAACACCGCCTCTCTCCTGAATACCGCGAAAATCCGGAAACGCCTCCCTGTTCCCGCTCTGCCGGATCCCGCAGTCCATCAGTATCCCTTTTCCGGCAATCTGCAGATGTATACAACTCCCGCCTACTTCCATGGCACCGCCGGCGAAATAAAACTTCATATTCTCAATACACCTTTCTTTAGGCTTTCATAAAACACAACACTTACCGTATACGAACAGAAGATTGCTGTATCAGAACTCTACATTCACCACATCATACTCTTCCAGCTTAGCTAAGAGCTCCCCTCGGAGAACATATAATGCTTTCTCAACATCTTCCTTGCTCTCCAGTCTCCAGGTCGCCATATGCGTGAGCTCCTTGACCGGAACGTTCTTGATCTTCTTTTCCTTGAATTCGATCACCACCGGATCAGGCTGCACAGAAACAGTCTTGCCAGCTTCGCGTGCCTTCCTGGCTTCTTCCTCCGCTTTTTTCTTCGCTTCTTCCGCTTTCCGCTTTGCGATCTCATTATCACGGGCGGTCATCTCGTTCAGAAGGCGGATCTTCAGTGCGTTAGCCTTATCGGCATAGCTACGGAGAGATGAGATATTGTTACAATACTCCGCGCCGCTTCTGATCTCGGCGAACAGCGTACTGTAACGGGACCTGTAATTATCCGCATATTCTTTGGTATCCAGCACCTCGATCACGCGCTTTCTGGCCTGATCGATGGCATCCAATACCGGCTTCTCCTCCCTGCTCAGCACTTCGCCGTATGATTTCATAAACTTATCGCGCAGGGCAGGCAGCTTGGGGATATTCTTGTACGGTCTCTCCTGTGTGACGATACCCCTCATTTCACGGACGATCTGCTCCAGCTCGCTGTCCACGATATAGGTCTTGCTGTCATCGTAGATGGCAAGCATATCGAGCGCACGCGTGAAGATCTCCTGCTGCTCACTGCCGAAGAAGGCGTTGACCGGCTCGTAATCCTCCGCAAAGTCATAGAAGGCGTCACGCATCTTCGACATTTTCTGGAAGAAGTCCAGCGGTTCCTGGATCTGGATCGCATACTGCATCAGGCGCTTACCCGAATCCAGCACTTTTTTGCCCGGATATGCATATCTCTGGTACTGCGGCTCAAGACGCAGGATCTCATTCAACGTGCTCTGCGCATAGCGATGGAAGTTTTTCATGATGGTGTCGTCGTCATCGGATACGGAGCCGACTCCGAACACCTCTTTCATGATATCCTTGACTGCTTTCTTGTCTTTCGGATTCGGTCCGACTTTTCTCTCCATCAGCAGTTTTTCGACAAACGCTTTTTTGGTAATAAAGCTGATCAGTTCCTCATCAGTCTTATTGATCGAACTGACGGTGGCCCCGTTCACTGTAAACGCGAGGTCTCCGCGCTTGAAGAGCTTCGCCACCAGCCAGTGCACATCGTCCTCGACGAACCCGTACGGCGCTTTCATGAAGCGGTCCTTCACGGTCTTCATGGAAGTCTTCATGTGCATCCGGCTGTTGTCGGAGATGAATCCCAGCACATCATCCAGCGCGTTGACGTTCACTTCCCGTCCGCCTTCAAGGTCCAGCGTGAGCTGGTTCGATGTCTTAAACATCTTCCGGATGTCCGCTTCCCCGAAAGCTGCTTCGATATAAGAAAGCTTATGATAAACCGTCTGCACCAGCCTTCCAATCGCCTCGTTGATGCGGCCGGTCACTTCTTTGGCGCCGGTCCTGACGGTATCACCGTTGACATAGATGACCGCGTCCTTCAGGTTCTCGGTCAGATACACCTTGGCATTAGCGCTGCGCTCGCGCATCTCCACGCGTTTCGCCTCTTTGATGGTCTCATACTTGGTCAGCTGTACAGAGGTGTTCAACCGCAGGAATTTCTCTATTTTGAGATAGACCCGGATCTCCTCTAGGAAGGCAGCGTCGTTCGGAAGAACCACGAGCACTTCTTTGCCCTGGCCGGACATCATGCGCAGGGTCGTATCATCGTTCCCGCCCTCATACCACGGTGTCAAAATACGGAGCCCGATATCATATCTCTGATTAGCCTTATACAGCCTGTCATCCACCATTTGGTTGAAATAGAAAGCGTACCGCCCGTTGAAAGCCGGGTAGCGGTAATACTTGTCCTTGAAGATATCCTCATAGATCATCTCGGACACTTTGTTGATTACCTCCGCCATCTCGACATTCTGGCTGTCGATCTCGCGGTTGATCTCCTGTTCCTCATCCGTCAGGAAAACATATATGCTTCCGTTCTTCTGCACCAGCATCTGCTGTTGCAGTACCTTGAGGGCATCTTCCACCCTGCCCTTCAGCTCAATGCGGTCATCGTCGATATTGCTGATCATGAGGCTGGTGATATTGTCCACATTCGCCTCGATTTCCAAGATATACTTGATCATGAACAATGTCTTGAGCACGTCAACGACAAAGACGCCGCTCTCTTTATGTTCGGGATTGATCTTCGTATTGTCATAGGCGCGCAGGATCACACCCCTGTGACTATGGTCCAGGAAATTCTCCAGTGCATCATAAAACAGATGGAACGGTACAATGACGCCCATCTCTTCATTTTTCAGTCTTGCGGCCGACTCTTTAAACAGCGCCAGCATGGAACGCTCACCTTCCGACAGATGTTTGCCGGAAGCACCGTGCGTACGGATGGATGTCAAAACACTGGCAAGCAGGTTAAACTGGTACGGAATAAAAGGGTATACTTCCGTAAAGTCCTTTGCTCCGGAATAGAGCTTCTTCTCCACGACGTCATTAAAGACGATCAGGTTCTTGATGATCGTCGCTTTCTGCTCATACAGAAGGCGCAGCGTCTGCGCTGCCGTATCGGTCTTGTCGAGGATCCTCTTCTTAATGACCGCATCCACGTTCGCCGAAGACAGAGACAGCCTGGTATCGAATCGACCCTGGATCTTGGAGAAGTCATTTCCCTTCACTTTCGTGATGGAATCGATGTCCTGCTGGCTGGTCACGATGACCCACGCCTTGCCCTTGCACTCCTTACCCAGCTCTTCCGTTACCGTCTGCAGGTTGAGCATCAGTTTGGAGTCCTCGCCGATATACTGCCCGATCTCGTCAACGAGAAATACCACGTGATGGTTCTTGCCCTTGGAATCGATGTAGGCTTTCACTCTTTTGGCAAAATCCTCAATGCTGATCTGATACGGCTCCGCTGCCTTCTCGCACCAGTTGCGCGCTGCATGTTCGCTCATGAAGTCCATGTCCGTCAGAACATCGACAACGGTATCCTGGATGAAGTCGAATTTATGACGGTTCTCCTTCCAGGACTTGCCATACTCGTTCTCAAAAGCCTCTTCGAACTCTTTCATCCGTCCGGCTTCAGTGAGCTGCTGCTCCAGATCCGCCAGGTGCGGCAGGGCGCCGCAGTATCCCTGCATCTCATTGAACACGCGAAGGAAAACGTTGACGATGGCGTCCTTGTTCTGCTTGCTGCCGGTATCGCTCTTGGAATCAATATTGAAAAGGACCACGTCGGACGGCGTCTCGGCTGCGAGCCGGATATCCGCCAGCACCATCGGATCCGTGATCTTCTTGTCCTCTGTGAAATAATCCAGAGCCGTGCGGTCGCCGACCTTCCGGTTCTCCAGAAGGTAAGAAAGGATCTTAAGGAAGTGAGATTTACCGCTGCCGAAGAAACCGGAGATCCATACGCCCATCTTCGGGGTCGTGCCGAGAATTCCCTTCTTGTAGGCAGCGAAGAAATCTGCGAAATGCTTCTGCAGCTCCTTTGTAACAACGTATTCTTCCAGCTCCTGGGCAACGTTGGTCTCTTCGCCCTGTCCCACTATTATGACGCCCTGAATATCACGGTCGATTGGCTTTACGAACATGTCCTTGAGCTGCATGGTTTTCCTCCATTTTTTGAACGGGGGACAGTTCCCCGTTCAATTTTACTTTACGAGCCTGAACGCTCTGTAATAATTGTCATCTTTGATCTCATTGAACAGGACGAGCTCCTGTTCGTCATATGTGCCGGGAAAGAACATGACCACCGGCACTCTCACAAACGCCTGATGAAGGTTGTTCAACACCTTATGCGAGCGGAGGATCGGATAGCACTTCCCGATCCCCGTCAGAAACACAACGGCGTTTTCCGGCGTATGATCCCTGATATACTGCACGATATAGCTGTCGTCATCGTTGATCTTCATGGCACTGTTTACTGCCTTCGTGATCCTGTCCAGTCCGCGCCTCTTTTCGAACCTGTAGCACTGCTCAAGGAAGTCTTCTTTCTCCAGATAGTCCATGATGATGTCGTACAGATCGAAAACAACCAGCTCAAATCCGTCAACACCTTTCTGATTCTTTTTCTTCAGGTACTCCACCCGCTCACGCACTTCCAGCTCGTATTCCGGCGGATAGTCGAACACCCAGTAATTGACTTCGTTCGCCCTGCCGCTGCTCTGCCTGAAAGAAGGCTTTTTGATCGCGGCTTCCATCTCATCCAGTCTTTTCTGTATTGATGCCATCATCTCACCCCTTTCAGTGCTTTGAGGCAGTAATCCATATGCTGATCCTCAAGCCATCTCTCCATTTCCGGATCCAATATCGGTTTGAGGATCTTTCTGATCTCTCTGCCATTATCTGTCATACCGGCTTCATATAGGAAGTTCCGATAACTCTGTCCAAGTCTTTCCAATGTCTGGTCCGTCCATCCAGCAGCTTTCTCACTCTGTTCCTGCTTATGCTTGAAGAACAGGCGGATATCGCTGGGTGAATACTCGTTGATTCCGATGATCATCTTCTCGCGGATGATCTCATACACAAACTCCGCGAACAACATGTCATTAGACATAGTTGCTACAAGCGCGAACAGCTTCTGAGAAGCCAGATCACTATCTGCAAAAATGGGATAGAAACTACCGTCCAACGCCTTTACTCTCGCTGATACAGTATTCCAAATCTGCTTTGCCCGTGCAGGGGTTGGCGCACCGAACAGGTTCTCCTCTTCGTTCGTCTTCTTTATTTCTTCCCAGGCTTTTCCCTCTTCTCTGAGAGTAACCACCTTACGGAATTCCATAAACCAGAATGCGTGCTTGACGGCACCTGCACTGTAGCCTCTTTGATTACTATTCATATAATACCTGTCTATTTTTTGATATAAAAACGCAACTATAATTATACAGCAATACCGACGCCTATGAGACAGAATTCTTCTATATTTAAGGTCGATTACGCAGGTTGGGCGAGAAAACGGATAAAACAAAATCCCCTGTCATACTACATATAGTAGTAATCACAGGGGATTTCAGCAGCGTTTCAGCAACCATCAATATTCAAAAACGTAAACAGAAATAATTACCTACCGCTCTTCAAAGATCAAAAGATGAAAATGCAGGAATTCTCTTGTCTGATCCTCATGGGTAACCGCAAACAGAATCTTCTTGTCAAGCTTAGCAAGATCTTCATCAAGCCCCCGAATGATATCCGATGCTTCTCTGAACAGCGAATCATCGAAGTAATACACTCTATCATCGGGACACTCGATCCTGCACATATACAGGTGCTTGTAGTCCGTCTTAAGCTCCCGGATAAGGTCCCTCATCATCTTTTCCGTAGCTTTTCTGCTCTCCAGAGTCGAACCGACTGCATAAAGCGAATCATTCATAATAATACGATTCTGGTCAGTATGCCTGTTCGTCCACTTCTGAGCTCTGTCTGTGCGAAAAAGATAGCCAAGGTGGTGCATCAGGTGTGTGTCACTGCTAAAAGGCAACAAGTCGATGTTATCAGTATCAAATCTCATTATCTCTTCCTCCTTTTCTGATAGATGCTTATAATTCGGCCGCAAGTGCGGCTACTTCACAATGTAATTCGTCACGGTCACATCAAGCCTCCAGTGCGCCAGATGCATCACAGACACGCACATCAGCGCCAGGCGGTTATATTCCTTCGGCGATCCGGATGCCAGCGCCTTGGTCAGATTGTCTCCGCGAAGCCTATAGGGGCGGTCGTCAATTTCCCGCTCGAAAAGCTTCTTCTGCCGCAGCCAGGCATCAGGATTCGTTTTACGAAACCTTTCATGTCCGTCAAGCCAGCGGTTCATCAGCTTGCGCCTCATTTCTTCTGCAAATCCCGGCTCTGCTTCGATCTTTTCCGCATAGTATACGTAGCATCTTCTGGCGTTTTCTGCCCGCATACCATGAAAATCGATCTTGTTATTGAGCTCCTCTTTACTGAATACTTTTTCCATGTCTTCAATGCCGGCAAAGATCTCACGGACTTTATCAACATCCTGCGGAAGAATACGCTGCAACTGCGTTTTTCCCCCTTTACCCTGCCGGACAAGAACAGACCGGTCTTCGCCCGTGTAGATCAGGTCCATCCCCAATAAATCCGCAAGTTCCGCCCGACGGATGCCAACCGCCTTTTGAAACGACACGACCCTCGCGTATTTGGGACTGCATTCCTCTTTGAGTCCCTGCGAATTCTTGCGGTTATTTTCATCAGTATCGTTATCTCGGCTGCGGACGATTCTTCCCGCTGTCCTTTTCGGTTTTCTGATCTCGTCCATCGACACGCCTGCGGCAACGCAGACCGGTGTCAGGAATGTGTGAATTGTCGACGGTTGATAGGACTTCGGATGTCCTTCCAGATACTCTTCATATTCCTGGATAAGTTCCTTCGTGACTTCCTCCGCCGTTTTGCACCCTCGCTTTTTTGCCCACTGAACGAATTGATCAATGCCTCGCTTATACGTGGTCTCTGTGTTGTCATTTTTGTCGTTTTTTGTATTTCGAAATGCCCGCTTATTGAGCGCATACTTAAAGCTTTCCCTTTTTCTGGGCATAGTTCTTCCTCTCTTTCTTCAATGCTTTTTCCGCCTATTACATGTTAAGATGCCCCCACCCGTGTTTTAGACTGGGTATGTCGTCCTTGGACTGTCACGTTAGGGTCGCCCTGACGGGCATATAGCGCTCTGCGGCGCGCGCTGGTCGTACATCGGATTTTTTCGGCCCCTTATATCGTCGGAGCGGACGCCGCCACGATCCGGCTGAGCGGTGCCGTTAAGCAGAAAACGCTGCTTGCCGTTGTTCCCCGCCCGGTACGGACGCAGGATTCTGATCTGTTTCGCTTATTCGCTATTATCTGAAGGAGCGGCTCAGACTCGCTCCGGAAGACAATTAATACGTGACCTGAACTGAGCTTCCCTTGCCCTGTTCGATCTAATTTCCATGTGTTTCCCTGTTCTGACACTCCGTTTTTTCTGTTTTCATAAGGGATATAGCGGAATGGTTTTTTTATAAGTAAACAAGTGATGATTTTTTTGAAGTAAGGTGCCGGAGCATTATGGTTCCGGCACCTTTCCTACGAAGTGTATGAATGATAAGTGTGTTAATGAAAGGGTTGAGATACATGGCTATTGGCTCGGAGGATACATCTATACCTGTGCTCCAAAGATAAATCCGGCCGCCAGAATTGCCATGCCAAATAATACAGCGATATTATTCGATAAATAAGACGCTGTCCCCCAATAATTTGATAATGATATTAGACAGAGCATCCTCGCGACGGATGATCTTCAGTCGGGCAGGTTCCTTGATTACCTTGACATTGCCTGATTGATCGACTGTCATGATCCCCCACTCCGGTCGTACTGCCGATTCAGCCGCCTCTATCATTTCCGGTTCTTCCGGGACCGCAATATAGTAATAATCAACACCCCCGGCAGATCCTGCCATTTGAATATCTCCGAGGAGATCCTGTCTGTTAACCCTAATATCAATCCCCCGCAGCATTACCGCATTACAAGCCGTTACCGTAATGTTCTCAACCACAAGCGCATACATTTGTATGGCATTGCGGCTGCCTTTCTCGTTTGCGTTAATGCTGAGAAATGCATGGTAGATACGATCGCACGAAACATTATGTCCCGTCGGTTGCAACCAATTGCTCTCCCTTATTGCAAACATAATATTCGCGGCAAAGCCTGCATTCTCTTTCACTGAAACAGCACCGTTGTTGTCCATGTTCTTGAAATCATCATTATCATGTCGATTTTCCATGTTATCCAACCTTTCGTAGGGAGCATCTTGTTATCTAATTTCCCCGCCCACAATAGATATATCGGAATTTCTCGAAAATCGTGCATTTTTTGCCGCTTGAGTTGTCCTTTTGGATATAACACCGGAATTTTTGTATTTCCAAATCATATTCGGTCTCTGTTCTTCACACTTTATCGGCCGATTGCTTATCAGAAAATGTTGATCACACAAAAAAAGAGGCTCCTCACAGTAAAGGAACCTCACAAAACGCTGCCTGTTACCAGCGTTCGCTGCTATATGAATTTACAGTATAAATCTGTGCTCTTTATTCTTCCCCAAGTATTTCTAACTCCTGGTTAAGCAGTTCTATCTGTTTTTTTAATAATTCCCTCTGACTCTGCTTTGACATTTCACCAACGGACTCCTGTGATACAGAGTATTTCCACTTCGTATAGGAATTAACAATATCTTTTGCTTCCCTCTCAGATGAAGCAAGATTAATCTTTTCATTAAAGTGTTTATATGCTTTCTCCCATTCAGCCAGAAACGCATCCAATTGAGGAGAGACACCATGACCAAATGTCAAAACAGTACTGTTATTATCGGGCGACCGCTCTACTTTAAGGTTATACAGCAGCTCCATTTCAAATAATGCAAACAGGGCACCTACCGGATCCGATGTAATGGGATCTTCCAATGCTTTTCTGTTTACCCCTAATGCTGTTGCAAATTCCTGAATCAGCTCAGGTTTTGGTTTTCTTATTCCATTCTCGTATTTTTGTACCCGGTCCGCAGTAAGACCCACTTTTTCGCCCAACTCTGCCTGTGTCAGGCCTTTTGCTTTACGTATAAGTCGAATCCTGCTCCCCACGCGATAAGCAGTACTGAATATGTCTGTATCAGGCGATTCTCTTAATCGCTTAATATACTCCATAGAACAATTCTGACTTATGATCCGAAGAGCATCCGGTTCTATCGTTTTATCAACGGTTTCTTCAGGAGTATGCTCATCATCAGGGCCTTTTATGGCTTTAACAGATTCATCCATAATGCTCTCCAATCCAAACGCTGTATATTACAAAACTACCTCGTGAAATAAAACTACTAAAATAGTTTTCTCACAGTATTCCATTTAAAAAAACAAAGCCTAATAAATATAATAACACAACCATTTCTTTTCAAAAAGAATAAACCATAAAGCATGCTCACAATTAATAATAACGTATATGTGATTATTTAATGTGATTATTTTTCTTGACATACGCTTGTAGTTGATTTACAATCAAAACAATTAAAAGCACATATATGTGATTGTATTTTGTGCTTTCATTCTCTCTTGGCTGAATAGGTGGTTCTGATGAACAAGGTATAGCTGTTCTGAGAACCCGGCGTTTCCCGTCCAACGGATGTCGTCGTAATCACAAAATGCTTACTTAGCATGCCTTGATAATTAAAGCAATGAAGAACAGATACAGACAGCGGACGAACCACAAAGCAGCTCATGAACTGCTTTGTCTCAGGGACATATGCGGCACGAAAGACCCCACTCCTTATGAGGCAGTTAAAGAAATCATAAGGACTTCAGTACAATCAGCTGAACAAAAAGGCCGCAAAACTACTAGCAGACGAAAGAACGAATAGACCTCAAACCTACAGGAACCGGTTAAACCTTCAATGGCTATGCCGGAACTGTAGGTTTTTATTTTGAGCTTTGATACGCCAACCTTTCTTTCATCCTTCCCACCGAGGTGAAAATGACCGATCATTTTACTATAGACTCCGAAATATTGAATTACGCTATTGCTGCAGGCATAATAGATTTTGGCAGCATTCGCACTCAATACGAGGAGTGTGAACGAATGAACTTATTAGATTCCTATGAATACAAAATCTTTGAAAGCGGCGGAAGATGGTATTGCCGTCTCCCCGACGGAAGGAGGATCAAAAGAAAGAATCGGGAAGATGTTGAGAACGAGATCATAAAGATTCAAAAGGAAAGGAAGAAAAAAAGGAGGAGTCCGAATGCAAAAAGCCGGAAGACGTCTTCACAGAATGGAATATGGCAAAACTCGCCCGCGGGATGATCTTAGGCTCAACCGCTCTTAGATATCGCAAGACATGCGACAAGTATATTAAAAATGCAGCTATCAATAAGAAATCAATTGAAAAGATCACCCGGAAAGAATGGACCCGTTTCCTTCAGGATATTTATGACGCAGGCAGCCCGACAGAAGAAGACCCTAATAAAAGGATCACAGCGAAAGAGCTGGGGCGGATAAAATACATAGTGAAGGGGATCTTAAATCGTGCAGAAGATGAGGACTTGATCACATACACAGCGGATGATGTAATTTCGCATGTTCGTACCGACGTAAACGGATTCCGTCATACGACATCCACTACGGAAGAGGAAGTATATTATCCTGATGAATATAAGCTCTTGAAGTCATACTGCCTTTCAAATCCGGATCCCTATACCCGCTGTATCCTGCTGTCAATGAATACGGGCGAGCGCATCGGCGAATGTACTGCTTTGTTTGCGGAGGATATAAACCTGGAAGAACGTTACATCCTCGTACGCCGGACCGAAACCCAGGCAGATGCTACAGGGAAGCAGATGGAAACAGTCAGGGAAGGCGCTAAAACAAAAGCAGGGATCAGACGTGTGGCGATTCCCGATAGCGCTCTCGAATGGGTCCGCGAAATCAAGGAAATCGCGGAAAAGACCGGCGGAGGATATCTGTTCAAACAGGAACCGGGACGGTTTAAAAAACGTTACGTTGGGAATCGTGTCCGGGCCAGCCAGGTAAGGCGGCATCTGAGAACGATCTGTGCTGAGCTGAATATCCCGTACAGGCCCCCTCACAAGTTCCGGAAGACCTATGCGTCTATTCTAAATGCAGCTGACGTTGACGATGCGATGATCATTGATCAGATAGGCCATACCAATATTAATTTTACGAAAAACGTCTATATCAAAGACCGCAACCGTATGAAAGAAAGATCCCGCATGCTGGGTGAAATTGATGAACTCCGGCTCGATCCGCTCGAAGAGGAAAATCCAAATTGCAAGGTCATCTGTTTCTTCGGCGAGTCACCTGAGAGTCACCTTGGAGTCACCCGGCATCTCCAAAAAAAGACGAAGCCCGAAAAAGCCTTTAAATAAGGCATTTTTCGAACTTCATTTTTCGCAAAAACTGGAGACGGTGGGACTTGAACCCATGACCTCAACACTGCCAGTGTCGCGCTCTCCCAACTGAGCTACGCCCCCATGTCATATGATTTTCATTCGACAAATAGTATCTTACTGTAAACAGGCGGAAAAAACAACCATTAAATGCACTTTTTAACAAAGTGCCGTTGTCCTTTCCGCCTTATCTTTCCGTTACGGGCAGCAATTCTCTCCCCAGGTCTATTCATTTCAAGAGCCGCAAATCACTCATCTGCTCTGTGCTTTCTGCGTGTGACTGAAAGCGCAATGATCAGTACCGCAAACAATCCGATAGTCACTCCGCCAATGACCGTGGGATCCATTCCACCTCCGCTGACGCTGCCGCCGGCTCCTTCGGGCGCGCCGCTTTCGTTTGCTGCTGCCTGCGGCGTCATTTCCTGGGACCGGAAGTACATTATATCCGGCTCAGTTCCATTGTAGCCGATCACATAAAGCCTTCCGCCGCTGAAAGCCGCGATCGGATCGAAAGCCTTGTGATAGCAAGTGGCTTTGTCGTAAAGCAACGCTTTCTCGTCGGTATCGTTTATGATATGCACGTCTTCACCGACTTTAGAAGATCCGATGATCGCGACGCCCGTATCAAGACCCGCGATCGCGAAGTGCTCGCCGGGTACATCCCCGCCCATCTTGTACTCGTAGTCCGTGCGCAGGTCATCCCCCAATGTTTCATTGAGAGTATCTGTCAGTTCTTCAAAAGTGATCTTGTTCTCAGCGCCATCATAGGCTATGCGGAAGAGCCTTCCTCCTGAGACTGTCTTTCGATACACAATTCCGTTTTCCGAAGTCTCCCCGGGCTGTTCGTAGAAACTATCATCGATTTCCGCGTAAATGTACATCCTGTTTCTGCCTGCAGTAATCTTCAGATTTTCCATGGCGGCATCATCGGGAAGTTTCCCGCCAACCCGGACAAGCGCGCCGCGTGCGAGGTCCGCCTTGTAGAAACCGGCGTTGTAAGCTCCATCACTGTCGGCAGGCGCTCCTTCGAGCTGCATGTCGTAAACACTGCCGCCCACCACAAAGAGTTCGTCTCCCAGCGCGCAGATACCTTCGGCGTTATCAGGTAAAGGAATCTCCAGCTGTTCCCAAAAATCTCCGTAAGGCTCATAGCGCCACAAGCATCCTCTGCTCACGTTTAATCCGGATTCATCTGTTGAAAGGTGTATGCCATACAGGTATAGTCTGTCACGCAGAGAAGCAAAGTCCCCGTCTCTGATCGACTGCGGATCGCATCCTTCGGGCAATGGAAGCCGCTCCCAGCTGTCCTGCTCGATATCATAACTCCATATTGCCTGCACTATTTTGTACTTGGCCGTATTCGTCATCGTGTAGATCTTTCCGCCGCTTATCGCCATCGGTCCGTAGATACGGTGGCTTTGGTCCGCGATAAACGCGGGATAGAGAACAGGAACGCTGTGGGATCTTTCAAAGAGCATGCGGCCCTCCGCGTCCTGAGAGGAAGTACTGAACACTGCCCGGTTCACCGCGCCGTCCGCATTTGTGACCGCCGCCACATGCAATCCGTTGGGAAGTGCGCGGATATCTGCCGTGATTACATTGTCCTGCCACGTCTGCGTTTCGATTTCTACGCCGTCTATTGCCAGAGTTCCTTCCTCGCCAAAATACCATCCCGACAGCTCCAGCCCCCGGTCCTCCACCTGTGCTTTGCTGATCAAAGGTGCCTTGCGGGCAAAGTCCGTCTGTCCGTGCAGGTTGACCCTTCCGCCGGTGCTGCAGAGCCCGGAGAGAGCTTCGTCATAGTCAACTGCTGCAAGAAGTTTGGCAGCTCTTCCGCGCGCCGCTTCCATGAGTTCTTCCTCCGAAAGCGAAGCATTCGCGGGCTCATCCTTCGCGATCACACCAAGGCACCCGGTCACCGCCGGCGCCGCCATCGATGTGCCGGACATGAACATATAGGAGC
The DNA here is from genome assembly GCA_902794825.1 of uncultured Lachnospiraceae bacterium. Lineage (GTDB taxonomy): Bacteria > Bacillota > Clostridia > Lachnospirales > Lachnospiraceae > CAG-791. The sequence goes on along the minus strand of CADBIU010000027.1, from coordinate 62,283 downwards.
CCGTATAAGCATCTGCATCGCCAGCTGCCGCATTGTCAAAATAGAGAGTGGTATCCTGTGTGCACTCATATGATTGGCTGTCCTTTGCGACATGACCGATCCCGATCCGCGCGATCAGATAAGTCTGTCCCTGGTAATCGGCAATCCCGAGGTTATTTATCTTCTCCTGTTCCATGCCCTTCTGAAGCATTTCATGGAGCTCGTTCGACGCATCGATAAAGCCCTTTACATTGAAGCTGAGCTGTGCCCACTGACACTGATAAATATTGCTGAAGGCACCTGTCTCATAACCCTTCTTCAGCGCGCCCGAACACAGGCAGTCGATCTCGACCGGCTCGCCGTCCGCGCCTTTGCAAGTGACCGAATCGATCCCGCCGTTAGGTTTGAAGCCGTCGCTCATCGCTGTTTTGACACCGATCCACTCGACGTTTTCCCCGGAAGACACCGGGATCGCCATATATACATATCCGTTAATCGCAGAGAAGCCCGCGTGTTCCCTCTGCGCCTCCTTTTTAAGATCAGAAAGGCGAATGGCCGCTGCCCGTTTATCGTCGAAGCCGTTTGCTGTATTGATCTCTCCGATCTCTTTGGCCTCCCCGCTCAGCGCCGGATTTGAGTCAAAAAAGCGCACGCCCGGCTCTTCTAAGTCAAAGCGCTCGATCCCGGACAGCAGATGTTCCTCGGGCGTCACTTCGGGAATAAAGCGCGTGTTGTCCTGATAGCTGTAGACCTCGCCCATCAGATCCTCCCGAATGATCTGCGTCACGGAGGAGAAGATCCCGCCGCCCGGCGCAAAAACATCAGTCGTGCCCTGGCCCCAGCATGAAAAATCCGTCATCTTTCCATCCATAGACGCGGCATCCACGACGATCACGTATTCACTGTTGGTCATACTGCCCAGGTCGATAGAATCATCCAGATCGCAGTATCGATTTCCTGAAGCAATGACGGTGTTGACGCCCTTGCGTCCCAGCTCATCCATCATGACGGAGAGAATGAATATTGGCTGCGCCGTGCCCCAGGAGCAGTTGACAGCCTTGAGATTGACTTCCTGCGCCACATCCAAAAGAAACTGGAAGCCTTTGACGTTGGATTTAATATCCTGCTCCGTCCCGTTTCCGCCAAATACGTTGACCGAGAATATTTTGACGCCATTAGCAATGCCGGATGTTCCTTCACCGTTCCAGTTCGCGGCAATAATGCCCGCCACATGCGTGCCGTGGGAATCAGTCGCTTTCTGCTCATTTTCCGGCCGGCCGTCGCCGCTGGCGTTATAGCCGTACTTGCCGCATCCATACTTGGCCTGCTGCTCCGGTGTAAACTCGTAGAGCACACCTTGCAGATCAGGGTGATCCGTATCAACGCCGGTATCCATAATACAGATCGTGCCTCCCGCGTTTACAGGGGCATTCGGGTTCGTACGCCCTTCCTGCCAGCCGGGCACCTCCATAGTGTAGCCGGCGGTCGGTGAGAGAGGGGTGGTATAGATCGCGGGTGATTCCGAGCCGGGGCTCCCGTTTGACCATTGCATGGGGGAGAGATCTCCCTTGGTTACTGTGGGTTCGGTGTTGTCGGCTTCTGAATTATCTTCTTCCGGGCTTTCCTCTTCAGGATCTGCGGTTTCTGCTTCTTCCGTCTCCGCTTCCGCCTCCTCTGCCGCTTCTTCAGGCTCTGCTTCCACCGCTTCTGCCGCCTCTTCGTTCGCCGCATAAGCAATGTAATTCGGCTCCGCAGCGATCACGTCAGGATTGGTCCGAAGCTCTTGCAGAATCTCTTCTGTCGTCTGATTACGGTCGCTGACGCTCCAGATCGCGAAGGTCTCATCTTCTGCGAACTGCCGCCCGCTTTCTTTTGTCAAGATTGCTTTTGGCAGAGCTATATTTGTTCGGTACGCGTCATATCCACTGCTGTTCCAGTCCCCGATGGCATCTTCAATAGCCTCTGCGCTGACCTGCGCGATGCGCTCAGCCTTTCCCGGACTTTGCAACTGCACATCTCCTCTCACGATCGCAAGAGCTTCCCCTTCGACATACAATTTCTGCTCGTCAGTTGTGGAAGCGGATGCGCTCCATTCGCAGGCCGCAAGGGCGGTGCTATTTGATGAAAAGGCCAAGGTCACACACATGGCCAGGGCGATAAATGTTTTTTTCATGATTTTATTTCTCCGGTGAAATTTGATAGTAATGCATTTATTATATCATCTTTTCCTGCTCGTTTTTCATTTGATAGAACTGCCTTGAGAATAGCGCTGCCTTGGCAATCCATCCTTCTTGAATATTTTTCATATCGGATGGAGCCTCCGGAGGCTCAACCGCCTCGTTAGAATTCACAAACCCCATCCGGATTTTAAAATCTTGTTCATGGAGGGGGTACTACCACGCAAGAAATCTAGTTCTCTCCATCGAAATCTTAAAAGACCTGCTCGAGGAAGGGGTGCTTCTCCATCCGATTTTCAAAGACTTGTCCGAGGATGGGTACTTTCACTGAAGATGGCTTCTTTCTCACCATCAGTTTTTTAAAAAGCTTCGAGTGGATGGGCCTTCTCTCGAAAACAAGCTAAAATCGCACCATCCGATTTCAAAAATCCCCCCCAAAGGTTGGGCCGCCTCCGCGCAGCAAGCCAAAAACTCTGCCCCGCCTCCGCGCACCAAGCCAAAAAGCCTGCCAAAACCCACAAAAAAGGCCCCCGCAAGCCGACAAACCGCCCCGCCGGGCCGCTGATCATCTTGCGACAGCCTTTCTATAAAATCAGATATTACACATTCTTCACAAACAGCGCCCTTACCGCGTTCAGCACGCAGAGCACCATGACGCCCACGTCCGCGAAGATCGCGAGCCACATATTCGCGATTCCAAGTGCGCCGAGGATCAGGCACAGGAACTTCACGCCGATGGCGAACCAGATATTCTCGTTGACGATACGGATGCACTTGCGCGCAATGCGGATCGCCTTGACGATCTTCGCCGGATCGTCATCCATAAGGACGACATCTGCCGCCTCAATAGCCGCGTCGGAGCCAAGGGCTCCCATCGCTATACCCAGGTCAGCAATAGCGAGGACAGGCGCATCGTTGATGCCGTCGCCGACAAAGGCAAGCGCGGCGCCGGGACCTGCCTGCGCGTTCTTCTCAGCAATGAGCTTCTCCACATGCGTCACTTTGTCTTCCGGCAGGAGCTCCGCATGCACCTCATCAAGGCCCACTTCTTTCGCCACGCTTTCCGCCATAGAAGTGATATCGCCGGTCAGCATGACTGTCTTCACAACGCCTGCCTTCTTCAATGCACTGATGGCTTCCGCGGAAGTCGGCTTAATCTCGTCGGAGATGACTACATGGCCGATGTAGGAAAGCGGGCCATCCACAGCTCCCTTCGCCACATATACAATGGTCCCCACATGGTGGCAGGCTTCACATTCGATGTTCAGTTGACGCATCAGTTTGAGATTTCCTGCTGCAACCTGTATCCCGTCGACAACTGCGATCACGCCCTTGCCGCTGACTTCCTGCACATCCGCCACCCGGCTCTTGTCCAGTTCTACGCCGCCTGCTTCATACGCGCGCCGGATGCTCGAGGCTATGGGGTGTGAGGAGTGGCACTCTGCCAATGCGGCGAGTTCTAAGATTTCTGCTGAGTCTATGTTTTGGTCCCGCCCATCGTGGACCGCCGTAACCTCGAAATTGCCTTTGGTAATGGTTCCGGTCTTGTCCATGACCAGGTATTTGACATTGGCCAGGGTCTCCATGAAATTGGAACCCTTGATCAGGATTCCCTCGCTGCTCGCGCCGCCGATCCCGCCGAAGAAGGACAGCGGAACACTGACTACGATCGCGCAGGGGCAGCTGATGACCAGGAAGGTGAGCGCCCTGTAGATCCAGTCTGACCAAAGCGCCCAGTCAGATGCCTTATGAAAGGCCAAAACATTGATTACCGGCCCGAGAATCGCAAGAGCCAGCGCGCTGTAGCACACCGCAGGCGTATACCATCTCGCGAATTTGGTGATGAACTGCTCGGACTTGGCCTTGCGCTCGCCCGCGTTCTCCACCAGTTCCAGTATCTTGGAGGCGGTGGATTCGTCGAATTCTTTGGTAGTCTCGACGCGCAGCAGGCCGCTCATATTTACAGAGCCGCTGATGATCTCATCGCCCGGCTTGACGTCTCTGGGAAGACTCTCGCCGGTCAGGGCACTGGTATTGAGTGAGGAATTTCCCTCTACAACTATCCCGTCGATCGGAACCTTCTCGCCCGGCCGGATCACGATGATACTGCCGACTTCGACCTCATCGGGATCTACCTTCTCCACTTCTCCGTCCTGCTCGAGGTTTGCGTAGTCAGGGCGGATATCCATCAGATCGCTGATGCTGCGTCTGCTCTTGCCGACGGCAATACTCTGAAACAGCTCTCCGATCTGATAGAACAGCATGACCGCCACGCCCTCGGTATATTCTCCCAGGATCATCGCGCCGATGGTAGCCACCGCCATAAGAAAACACTCATCAAAGACCTGATGGTTCAGGATTCCCTTAAAAGCCTTGCGCAGGATGTCATATCCCACGGTGAAATACGGGATCAGGAAGAGAAGGAACCGCACAATTGGATAGTCATCCAGCGGCAAAATAAACAATATGACAAGCATAACTGCTGCCGCGATGATGCGCAGCAGCAGGTTCTTCTGTTTTTTATTCAGATTTTCTGTCAGTTTAGTCACTTTTATCATCTCCTTGAGGAGCCTCCGTCACGCCTCTTTACAGGAAGATCTCGCAGTCATCCTCGACGATCTTGCAGTTCCTGCGCACTTCCTGCATCACTGCGGCGGGCTCTGCGCCGTCCTCGAACTCCACCTTCATCTTCAGCGCCATGAAATTGACGGTCGCGTCCTTGACGCCCTCTGTCTTCTTCGCCGCCTGCTCCATCTTGTTCGCGCAGTTCGCGCAGTCCACATCGATCTTGTAAGTCTTTTTCATAATTGTCTCCTTTTTTGCAGATGCGCCTCCGGCGCAGCTCCTGATCACGCGCTCCTCGTTTTGAGCGCATGATCTTTATTCGTTGATGTGTTCCAATCCCATCGAGATGATAGTCCTTACGTGTTCATCCGCCAGGTAATAGATGATCTGCTTGCCTTCCCGGCGTCCGTTTACGAGTCCCGCCTGTTTGAGCAGGCGCAGCTGATGCGAGATCGCGGACTGTGTCATGTTAAGCGACTCCGCCAGATCACACACGCAGATATCCGCCTCGAAGAGCGCGAACAGTATGCGTATTCTCGTGGAATCGCCGAACGCCTTGAACAGTTCCGCAAGATCGTAGAGATCATCCTCTGAGGGCATGTTCTCGTTGACAAAGCGGACCTTGTCCTCGTGCACCTCTTTTTCGTCACAGCACGGCGCCTCCGCCGCGGCGTAAATTCTTGTTCTTTCCATTACTGTTTTCAAATCTCCTGATTCTTCAACGCTTACGACAAACATTTGAACATTTATTCATATGTTTGTCTATATGTTATGCCTGTAATGCTTTTATGTCAAGACTTAAATCGATATAATATTATATATAAAGGAACGAAATGCGGATTTGAGCGAACGTAATGCAGATTATATTTTGCCGTTATTAGTATTGGAATTGTACACACCCCACAGAAATGATAAGCGAGGTGGATAGATGAATAAAGACAAGGGCAATAATACCTTTTGGGAAGAACATCGCAAGTGCTTTCTGATCGCTGCGGCAGTGCTGCTGGCAGCCGCGGTCATTACCGCCATCGTTATCGGCGCAAAGCCCAAGAGGAAGATCGTCGACCATATCACGGCAGAATACACCGGGGATACCAAGGCCGGTGTCGTTCTTGACGACAAAAACACCGGGTTTATCGTGACCGCCTATTTCAAGGACGGCCACAGCGAAAAAGTCACCGGATGGTCCATAGCGGAGCCTCAGACGCTGCAAGACGCTGAGGTAAGCATTGTCACGATCACTTATGAGAAAGCCAGCACACAATGCGAAGTCCAGTGCACTTCCGGCCTGATCCAGTCGATCACCGCGGAGTACGACGGCGAAACGTCCGCCGGAACGCAGATCTCAGATACCAATCCGGGTATTCATGTCTACGCGATCCGGGACGGAAACAAGACTCCCGTTGAGAGCGGATGGCGGGTCGCCAACCCCTCCGTACTGGAGAAGGAAAAGATCACGACCGTCAATATCGAATATGAGGGATTCTCCTGCGCGCTCTCCATCCAGTGCACCACCAGGGAGATCGTCCGCCTGACGGCTTCTTACAAGGGGAGCACCGAGGAGGGGACAGTGATCTCCACCGGCTGCAAGGACCTGACGGTAACCGCCAAGTACGCGGACCGCACCTCTGAGGAAGTGGATAAGTGGACGCTGGCGGAGTCCGTGACTCTTGAGCCAAAAGAGCGCTATATTTTGGAGATCCATTACGAGGACAGCGTCTGCACGCTGGAGGTCACCTGCACTACGCCTACCCCCGAGGAATTCAAGGCCGGCTGCATATCCGCAAGCTACTCATCTCTTTACCGCAACCCTGCCAAGTACACAGGCACCAATGTCGTTGTCGAGGGAACCATCGCGGAGATCCGCCCCGGAACGGACGGAAGCACCGAGGTTTTCATTGAGATGAGCGGCGATTTCCTCGGCCTGACCTCAGGCATACTGTGCGCCACTTATACCAAGACACTTCACGGCCAGCTCCCTCCGGAGGGAGTTCCGGTCAAAATATACGGCATGTACAGGGAAGTGAGCGCCCGAATGATGGACGGCTCCTCCATGACCATGCCGGTGATGAATGCGGAATATGTAGACAAACGCTGACCTCACAGCACAGCGTCCGCGAATCTTTTCATTCTGTCTGACACATCCTCATAGAATGTGCTCGCAGACGGGTTTTGATTGTAAGGCTGCACAAAAAACAGCCGGAGAAAATACAGATTGATGTTTCTGCGAATCTCATCTGACTGCTCCGCGGCGATTCTCGCCGTGAGTGTTCGGATAAAAGAATGCCAGCGGGACTTGAAGTCCTCATAGGCAGGCAGATCCGGAATTCCCAGCCACTTGTCGATCCTGACTTTGGACAGGCCTCCCTTCACGCACCCTTCCGGGACGATGAAGTAGGAGGTCTTTTCTTCGTCATACTGCCTTCCCAGCGGGAACAGCCTGCAAATGCCCGGCCGGTACGCGTGGATCGTACATCTCCCGTCCTCTCCCAGGAAGTAACAGCCCTCAGTATCTTTCTTCATCATAAGGTGAGGAAGGATCACTCCTTCCTCCACATGCAGGTCAATGCCCGCTCCCATTAACTCTTCAAAAGTTTTCCCGGTGATAAGGCCCATCTGCCACACGTCATAGGGATCAGGAACGATCGTGTCTGACATCCCTCTGCAGCAAGCTCCGCAGCCCGCGCATGAACTGCTGGAGATCCTGACCATGTCCTGGGCTCCATAGAGTCTGCGCCGGGTTCCTTCCGCCCTCTCGCTCATCTGCCTGTTCCTTTCCTGAGCAGAACATCCAGATCTTCATATCCGTAGTGAAGCAGGCTGTCCAGGGACTGTTCCATCTCCACATTTTTCCTGATGACAGGCTCTCTGATCAGCACGCCTCTTGCGACCACCATTTTCGGTTTTCTCAGTGCGCGCAGGCTCTCCAGCGGATTGCCCGCTGTGATAAGGAAATCAGCAGCCTTTCCAACTTCAATACTGCCCGTCTCCGCGCCAATGCCGGCAATCTTCGCGTTGCCAAGGGTCGCGCTGTAAAGTGCAAAGGCTTCGGATACGCCGCAGAAAGCATTGAAGTAGTAGAGTTCACGCCACATATCATAGTGAGTGACATAGGGACAGCCGGTATCCGTGCCCAAGCCTACGAGAATTCCCTCCCTCAGCGCCCTTCTGGCGCACTCAATGATACCGCGCAGTACGATCCCCGCATTGTATCGGTCCATAGACCGCGCATTTGTTTTACCTGTATCTAACAGCGCCAGAGGAATGACCGGTGAGATCGTTGTCACAAGGGAAGATCCCTTCTCTTTGAAGAGTTCCATCATCTCGTCTGTAGGCATTGCTCCGTGTTCGATCGTGTCAACGCCCGCCCTGAGAGCGGCGACAACGCCCTCTGTGCTCTCCACATGGGCCGCCACCGGGAGTCTCCGGTCGTGAGCCTCCTTGCAGGCCGCCTCAATGATCTCCGGAGGCATCTTCAGAACTCCGGGCTCGCCCTCTTTCTCCGCGTCCATGATCCCGCCGGTGATCATCAACTTGATCAGGTCAGGTCGCTCCGCCGCGATCTTGCGCACACACCGTACCGCCTCTTCGGGGGTGGAAACAGAGTAAGCCAGCGATCCGGCCATATGTCCGCCGGGCACCGAGATTCCCTTATTGCTCGTCAGGATCCTGGGACCGGGCATTGTCTCGCCGGACGTGCCTCCGCGCAGCAGCGCGCCGATCCCTTCAGGGGCAGCAGCGCCCACAGGAATTCTGGACATGCCTGTTCTCGCCTTCCGGATCGTCTCAGGCAGGCTGCTCGTGCGGCTCGTGCCTTCCTTCTCAGCCTTGAGTCTTACTTTGCAGCCCTTTTCGATCTCATCCCGCAGTCTCCCGTCAAAATCAGAAATTCCTCCGACTGTCCTGATCGTGGTCACGCCGCTGTGAAGCGCTGTATTGGCGTATCCCCGCATAAGCGCGCGCACGCCCTCTCCGGCGATCTTATTGGAAGCGGCGATCTGCGCAAGGCGCACATAGTCTTCCGGCGCTTTCTTCTTTCCGGAAGGCTTCCCGCCGGAGTTGAGGTGTACGTGAAGATTGATCAGTCCGGGCATCAGATAGCAGCCCCTGAGATTCACGATCCTGCAGCCTGAGGGCACAAGCTCGTCCGCGGAGATAATGTCCGCGATCCTGCCGTTCTCCACAATGACTGTCTTCCCCTTCTGCGGCACCATGTCCTTTGTGCCGTCCAGTAAAATACCGCCAATATACGCTGTCTTCATAACTATCCTTCCAAAAACCTGACGCCGCCGCGCAGCGCCGGTCTATCTATGATTACTGTCAAAATATTGTACTACCGAATATATACTACAATACCACAAATCTCTTTCCGCGGGGGATAAAAAAACCCCCCCCCTGAAAGAAACAAAGCCCCATTCCGGGCTTAAGCCTCAGAACGGAGCTCCATCTCTTAGGGGATGTTAATAATGTATAGGGGGGTAATTGATAATGTGTCAGCTCTCTGCTGACAATGGTTATGATACCCGAATCCCCTTTAGAAAAACAGGCAGAAAAACGACATAAATTAGGACATTTCCGACTTTTTGTCAGAACAAACCTGTAATTTTTCCGTTTTCATCTACGTCAATCTTGACCGCAGCAGGTACCTTGGGAAGGCCGGGCATGGTCATGATATCGCCGGTGAGCGCCACGACAAAGCCTGCGCCCGCCGATATTTTGACGCCGCGGACCGTGATATCGAAGTCCTTGGGAGCGCCAAGCTTCTTCGGGTCGTCGGTCAGGCTGTACTGTGTCTTCGCAACACAGATCGGGCAGTTTCCGAAGCCCATTGCCTCGAGCTGCTTCGCCTGCTTGGCCGCGTCAGCGGTCATCACTACGCCGCGCGCGCCGTAGATCCTGGTCGCGATCTTGGTGAGCTTCTCCTCGATGGTTCCTTCCAGTTCATAGGAATAGCGGAAATCGGAGGGCTGCTCTACGAGACGGATGATCTCCTCAGCGAGAGCCTTGCCGCCTTCGCCGCCCTTGGCCCATACCTGGGAGAGGACGACATTTACTCCGAGCTCTTTGCATCTGTCTTCCACAAGTTTGACTTCCGCCGCTGTATCGGTAGGGAACTCATTGATGGCGACTACGCAGGGAAGACCGTATACGTCGCGGATGTTGCTGACGTGCTTGAGAAGGTTGGGAAGACCTTTCTCAAGGGCTTCAAGGTTCTCCGCGCCAAGGTCTGCCTTAGCAACGCCGCCATTGTACTTAAGGCTTCTGACTGTGGAAACTATGACCACCGCGTTGGGACGAAGGCCGGCCATACGGCACTTGATATCCAGGAACTTCTCCGCGCCGAGGTCAGCGCCGAAACCTGCCTCTGTTACTGCGTAATCCGCAAGCTTCATAGCCATCTTTGTAGCGGTCACGGAATTGCATCCGTGAGCGATGTTGGCGAAGGGTCCGCCGTGTACGATCGCGGGCACGTGCTCAAGAGTCTGTACCAGGTTGGGCTTGAGGGCGTCCTTGAGAAGAGCAGCCATAGCGCCCTGAGCGTGCAGGTCGCCTGCTGTGACGGGCTTCTGCTCGCTGACTTTTCCGTATGTATAGCCGACGATGATCCTGGAGAGCCTCTCCTTGAGGTCGTTGATGTCGCTGGCAAGGCAGAGGACCGCCATGATCTCGGAGGCAACTGTGATGTCGTAGCCGTCCTCACGGGGCGTTCCGTTGACTCTTCCGCCCAGTCCGTCCACTACAAAGCGCAGCTGGCGGTCATTCATGTCCACGCATCTCTTCCATGTGATCTTGCGGGGATCGATGTTCAGCTCATTTCCCTGGTAGATGTGGTTGTCGATCATTGCTGCCAGCAGGTTGTTCGCGGCACCGATCGCGTGGAAATCACCTGTGAAGTGAAGGTTGATGTCCTCCATGGGAACGACCTGAGCGTATCCGCCGCCTGCAGCGCCGCCCTTGACGCCGAAAACCGGTCCGAGGGAGGGCTCGCGCAGTGCTACCATAACCTTCTTGCCGAGCTTCTGAAGACCATCCGCCAGACCGATGGTTGTTGTTGTCTTTCCTTCTCCTGCAGGCGTAGGGTTCATCGCTGTAACAAGGATAAGCTTGCCGTCTTTCCTGTCGGAATCCTTCAGAAACTTATAGTCGATCTTGGCCTTGTATTTGCCGTACTGTTCCAGGTATTCGTCACTGATGCCTGCCTTTGCCGCGATCTCGGTGATCGGAAGCATCTGACATTCCTGCGCAATTTCGATATCACTCTTGTATCCCATTCTTTCCTCCTGAATTTAATGTTGGTATACTGTATATTTTTTATAATTACTCAGCACCACGTCCCGATTGCTTCGCATCCGGGGTGCTTCGCATTCAGCACCCACGTCCCAAATGCTTCGCATTCGGGACTGTAGGCGTCCAGAGGCGCTGCGCGCCTTGTCCGCCCCGGGAAAAAGTCCGGAAACAGCCCGGTGAACAAGCTCCCCGGTCTGTTTCCGGACTTTTTCCCGGGGTGCTGAATAATTACACAAAAAGAGCAGTAACGGTAGTCTTACAGTATCTGCTCTACTACCTATCACTGCCCAGACGGTCGACTTCTTCACAATTTCCGGTTCCCATGTGGTGCTCCACAAACCCGTCAGTAACCGAAAACCTTTATTCTACACACATGTTATTACCAAATTGTAACGGTTCTGTCAACCGTTCTCCGCCACTTTTCTGAAACGGTCCTTATATTTCTCGTACGCGCTGTTGAACTGTTCGTTGTATTCCTTGTTCTGACCCGAGCGCAGCGCGGCGAAGTAATCGTGCTCATTATCGGCAAGTTCAGGGTTGACGCGGACCAGCGTCGCCTCGCCGATGTTGGTGCTGACGTCGGCAATTCTCTGCATGTCCGACATCAGGTTCTCGAAGTTGGCGTCTGTGAAAATGTCGCACTCACCTTTACTCATTCTGTCAAGATGGTGTCTCTTGAGTTTACTGACCATGTCGGTGGCAACCTGCTGCAGCGGTTCGATCCTGAACGCCGCATCCACGTCCCTCTTTCCGAACGCAAGGTCCACATTGTCAAGGATCTCCCTTAGAAGGTCCTCGAGGATCTCCAGCTCGCTGATCGCGGTCTTCGTGAACTTTTTCTGCAGTCTGTGCATACTGCCGGCATTGTCGGCAATATTCACCGCATGGTCGCCAAGGCGCTCGAAATCTGTCACAACCTTGTAGTACTGGTCGAGGATCGCCGCGTTCTGCGCGTCCCGAATATGCGGAAGATATTCCACGATATAGCGGCTGACGCGGTCTGTGAGCAGGTCAAGATTCGCCTCTTCTTCCACGATCTCCTCATAGACTTTTTCGTCATAATTTTCTAAAAGCCCGAAGGACTTTTCAATATTGGCCCTGGAAGAACGGCATAAAGTAAGCAGGATATCGTAGCAGCTTCGCAACGCCAGCGCCGGCGTATCGAAGAACATGGGGTTGAGCGCGTCCAGCTTGTCCTGGTATTTGTTCGGCTTTTCCTTGTCGTCGGGCACAAGGCGGACTCCCGTCCTCTCAAACACCCCGACTACCGGGAACAACAGGATACTTGCAGCCAGGTTGAAGACTGTATTGGTGTTCGCGATCACGCCGGAGTTCACTACTTTGTCCCAGATTCCGTCCAGAAAACCAAACTGACGCAGGATCGCAACGCCGATCAGGATCAGCGCCATCTTGCCGATATTGAAGAGAATATTGACGATACCTACTCTCTTCTGCTCCGCGCTCGCACCGATGAAGCAGACAATACCCGTGGTCACACTGTCGCCGAGATAGACGCCGACAATGACCGGATACACTGCCTTAAATGTCAGCATGCCCGATGCGGAGAAGGCCTGCAGGATACCGATCGTAGCCGATGAACTCTGCAGCACAAACGCGACGGCCGCACCTGTCAGATAGCCGAGGACCGGGTTGTTGCCAAGGCCGGTGAACAGCCCTTCCACCATGCCTGACTCTGTCAGGACATTGACAGCGGCGGTCATGTTCATAAGGCCCGAGAACAAAATACCGAAGCCGATCGCGATATTTCCGATCTGCCGCGAACTCTTGAGCCGGCCTCCCATGATAATGATAATGCCGATGATCAGCGCGATGGGCGCCAAAGACGACGGTTTGAAAAGCTGCAGCCAGGAGGTGGCTCCGCCTCCTGTGTCCAGATCCAGAAGCCTGATGATCTGGCCCGTGACGGTAGTACCGACGTTAGCGCCGATAATGATACCGATGGACTGGTGAAGCGTCAGAAGACCCGCTCCGACCAGACCTGATGTGATGACGATCGTAGCCGTAGACGACTGAATGATCGCCGTAATGCCCAAACCCAGAAGAAATGCCTTGAACTGGTTGTTGGTAACCGACTCCATTGCCTTCTTGAGGGTTCCGGAGGAGCTCTCTTTGAGGCCGTCTCCCATAAGCCGCATTCCGTAAAGGAACATAGCGAGACCGCCGAAGAGTGTCAGGAAGTCAAATATGCTCATTAAATATACCTTTTTTCTTGCTCATTATTGTTTCTATTTTTTACCCTGTCTTTTTATTCTATGGAGTAATATGCACAATTGCAATCAGCAAAACTCCCAAAATCATCAGGATTCCAAGGCAAGTCATAAGCAAAGCAAACGTAAAATTGCGCAAAATAGGGTTTACAGCCGCCGCTGTGCCCTCCCGCAGCATGCGGAAGCGGCTGACCTGTCCCATGCCTGCTTTGCGCACTTTTTTCTCCCGCAGTACGGAATTCCTCATTTCCAGGATCAGATAGTCCGTGCTGACGCTGAAGCAGTATGCTGTCTTTTGCACCATATCAAGGCAGAATCCGCACACCGGTCTCAGCACTTTGTTCTCGCCGAAAACGGAAGCGGCCGCGAGAAGGACTCCCGGAATCCATTTTGTCAGTGCGGGCCTGTAAAGTCCCTCCTCCAGATCCAGTTTCTCCGGCCAGAGGTTGACATAGGAACCTTCCCTGAACAGCAGGCGCCTTACGACAAACAGATAGACCAGGGCGCCGATCGCCAGAGAGATCGCGCCTCCTTTTAAGTTCTCCAATGTGAAAGCCGCAAATTCAAGGATCTCGTCCTCACCCAGAGCAAAAGCGATCAGTCTCTTCGTCACCGGCGGCATTCCCAGGATCACCATGAACAGAGACGATCCCAGGATCGCCGCTGTACTCACGGGATTCATGCACTTCGCAGAACTGTCATACCGCTCCTGACGCTCCTCATCCCGGTTCTTCTCCACAAAGATGCAGATAAACAGTTTGAGCATGTAGGCAAAAGTCAGGCCGCCGGAGAAGAGGAAGATCCATTCGCCGACTCTCAAAATATCAGTAATATTCCCTGCCGTCGCCGCATCGATCGTCGAAAGGCCGAATTCCCTCGCCTCAGCCATGACATGAATGGCTTCAACAATTCCCTCGTGGAGCAGAGTCTTACTGATATAGCCGTTAAAGAGCGGCACGCCGCTGATCCCGAGGCCTCCGAGAGCAAATGCGATCTTGAGAGAAGTCTTGTTCCTGCCAAAGCCCCTGATATCGTCCAATGTCAGGCTGTGAAGGTTCATGACCACCACGCCCGTGCACATAAACAGCGTCAGTTTGAGCAGCGAATGGTTGACCATATGCTGCACTGTGCCGGCCAGCGCTGTCATCACGGCTTCTTTCTCGCCGACAGCTCCCATGAGCACCGTCACTGCCACGCCCGTCAGGATAAATCCGATCTGAGACATGGAGGAACAAGCCAGCGTGCGCTTGAGATTGACAGAGAACAGCGCCAGAACTGCTCCCAGCAGCATGGTGATCATTCCCGCCGCCAGCACGATCAGCCCGAACCGGAAATCTCCGGCCAGCACATAGAGCGCTGTCATCAGGATTCCGTATACGCCGACCTTGGTCAGTATGCCTGACAGAAGGGCGGATGCAGGGGAAGGCGCCGCCGGATGGGCCTTGGGGAGCCAGACATGCAGCGGGAACATACCCGCCTTTGCGCCGAAGCCGAGAAGGATCAGTACGCCTGCCGCCAGTACCTTGGGCTGCGCGAGACTGTCCGCCGAAGAGCCTGCGCCCTTGAGCGCCTCCGACAACCCGGCAAAAGACAGCGTTCCCACAGTGCGGTCGAGGAGCACCAGACCCATGAACAGCATGAGACCGCCGATCACCGCAACAAACAGGTAGGTGTACCCGGCGCGGATCGCGTCCCGGGTCTGTTCATGGATTACCCATGTAAAGGATGTAAAGGACAGCACCTCAAAGAACACAAACGCCGTCATCAGGTCTGCCGAGAGCATGACGCCCTCAACAGCTCCCAGCGTAAACAGCACGAAAAACTTGTACCTTCCCAGGTTTTCCTTCTCGTGGGCAAAATATTCCGGGGAAAACATCGTTGTCCCGACCCACATGATCGCGGTGATCACAGCGTACACTGCCCTGAACCCCGTAACACAGAAAGTCAGTCCGCTTCCGGACAGTATTCCCGGGATCACAAAGGACGCCCCGACTGCCCCTTCCGCGGACGGATAGAGGGTCGCTGTACCCGCCAGAGGCACAAGGGCCAGCGACAGTCCAAGTACGCAGAGCGTCAGGAAAAGAGCCGCGTATTCTCCGGCTTTTTCACTCTTTTTCCCTATGGCGGCCGCAGCTGCCGCTCCGGCAAACGGTCCGAAAACGATCGTCGCAATAAGCATCCCTGTGCTCCGTTCCGCGGAAAAAACAGCTGTTCTAGCCGTTATTTTTCCGCATTTTTTCAATACTTATCAATGTTTTGCCGTCAAAGCCTTCCTTCTCCTATCGCCGTCAGTACGGCCAGGATCGGTCCCGGGAACATTCCGAACAGAATATTGCATACTCCGAAGGCATAGAGGGGAACAAGCATGAGCGGCCCCGCCTCCCTGACCTTGCTGCTCTTATACAGGTCCTTTTCGTCCAGAGGGAAGAAAGCTCTCACCGTAATACTGATCGTGTACATCGCGCACAGAAAAGCAGCGATGATCAGCGCCACTACCCCTGCGTACAGCAGATAAGGAAGGATCCGCGAGACGGTCGAATCCGCCGTCCGCATTTTCATTGCATCCGAAGCGGCCCCGAGTCCTGCTGACAGCAGCTGCCACTTGGAGACAAACCCGCAGAAGGGCGGGATTCCCGTCAGAGACAGAGCGCAGAGCGTGCAGGCTGTAAAAGTAGCGGGCATCCGCCGGCCGATCCCGTTCAGCTCATAGATATAGGATTTCCGGGCCTGATGCATAAAAGCGCCCGCGCACATGAACAGGCTGATCTTGATGACGCCGTGAAATACCATATGCGCCAGTCCTGCCTTAAGTCCCTGCGGCGTCAGCGTCATTGTCCCAAGGAGCATGTAGGAAAGATTACTCATTGTGGAGTAGGCAAGCCGTCTCTTAAAATGGCGCCCCCTCAACGCCTGGGCGGCGCCAAAGAGAAGCGAAAATATCGCAAGTGAAAGGCAGATCGCCTGCGCCGCTGTTCCCCGCAGATAATCCGCCCCGAAGACGAAATAAGTCATCCGCATCACAGCGAAGACGCCTGAATTGACCACCGCCACCGCATGCAGAAGCGCTGTTACAGGAGTCGGCGCGACAGAAGCCGTCGGCAGCCAGTCGTGCAGAGGGAATACCGCCGCTTTGGCCCCGAATCCGACAAAGCCCAGCACGAATGCCAGCTGCATCATAGCGGGGTCATAGCTTACGTCGATGCTTCCGCCGTATTTAAAGATTCCAGACATGCCGAACACTGTTGTCAGGACCACCGCCACAAAGCCCAGGGAAGCGCCTCCGATGGTGTAAGCGGCGTACTTGCGCCCCGCGTACATACTCTCGTGTCCGCCATAGTG
Source organism: uncultured Lachnospiraceae bacterium (assembly GCA_902794825.1). Classification (GTDB taxonomy): domain Bacteria; phylum Bacillota; class Clostridia; order Lachnospirales; family Lachnospiraceae; genus CAG-791. Next base: position 45,707 of record CADBIU010000027.1, on the reverse strand, counting down.
AGACACAAGCGGGATCGTAACCAGCGTCAGCATTTCGATAAATACATACATCGTGATCATGTCCGCCGAGTAGCAGACGCCCAGCGTCACGCCGTAAGTCATCATATAAAAGGCAAAAAAGCGGTCTCTCCCTTCGTCACCCTTCATATACTCGAAGGCATACAGAAGGACGAGCGGCCACATCAGGGAGATCATGATCGCGAACACATTCGCCATGCCGTCCACGCAGAAGTTCACCGCAAACCCGCGGGTGAAGCTGTAGATCGTGACAGAATCGCGCTGTACCCAAAGGGCGGCCGCCCAGACACAGGCAGACGTCAAAAGGGCCAGGGTTTCGCAGCAGATTCTCCTTTTCTTTTCTTTTTTCAGAGGTCTGATCAGCATCGCCAGTCCGCCCGCAATGGGCAGCAGGATCGGGATCAGCAAAAATACAGGGCTCAAGATCGATCTCCTCCCGTTTTCAGTGTCAGAATACCAGTCCTCCCATAAAGGAACTTCCGAATACGCCTACCAGCATGGATCCCGCGCACAGGATGAACATCGGGATCAGCATAAGCGCATTGGGCTCAGCTTTCTCATCGTCTTCGTATCCCGTCACCATACCCGGGAAGTAACCGTCTACCATGACCGGCAGCAGATAGCCCGCGGTCAGGAGCGCTGAGATCAGCAGGACCACAGGACCCAGGACCGCGAAAACGCCCGCTCCGCTGTCCATAGCCGCCGTCGCGATGGCCCATTTACTTGTAAATCCGCCCATCGGCGGTATTCCCACAAGGGAGATAGAGGCAAGTGTGAAACACGCCAGTGTGAGGGGCATTGTCCTGCCGATCCCCATAAGTTCAGTAACTCTGCGTATCCTGAGCTTATAGATAAAGACGCCGGCCACCAGGAACAGGCAGCCTTTGGCGCAGGCGTGGCTGAACACATGCAGAAGCCCTCCCCGCAAACCCGCGTCTGTCAAAAGAGAGAGCGAGAGCATGATATAGGAGATCTGGCTGACTGTGGAATAAGCAAGTCTCTTCTTGAGATTTTCCTCACCGAAAGCCATGGTGGAACCCATGAGGATCGTCAGGGTCGCGAGGCACATCCAGGCAAGCTGCGCCCAGGTCCCCCGCAGGAGCTGATCCCCCACAGAGAAATATACAAGCCTGATCACCGCCAGAACGCCTCCCTTGGCGATCATGGCGGACAGCAGCGCGGAGGCGGGAGCCGGCGCGATGGGATGCGCGGTCGGAAGCCATCCGTGAAGCGGATACATACCCGCTTTGGCGCCGAAGCCGACAATACCCGCCAGAACAGCCGCCAGAAGGACAGTCTCCTCGCCGGTATATTTTGACGGATCCATAAAGCCGCCGTAGACAAAGAGTTCCGGGTTCTTCGCAACATGATAGACGAAGAAAATCGCGAGAAGACCCATCATAGCGCCCGCTACTGAGTAGAACAGGTACTTGAGGCCTGCTGCGACAGCCTCTTTGGTCCTCTCATGGAGCACCAGCGGCATAGAGGTCAGTGTCAGGAACTCGAAACTCAGGTACATCGTGACCAGATTCCCCGCGAAGCATTCCGCAATGAGCGCTCCCATGGAGATCAGGTAGAATGCGTAGAAAGTCGGGATCCGCTCCTCCATCTTCATGTACTCGAAGGAATAAAAGAGCACACAGGTGTACAGCAGTATTGTCACTGCCAGGAAGCACCTGCCCAGCGTGTCAGCTCTGAAGATTATAGCCACACCTTCTGACAGTTCCGACAGGCGCAGCGTACCGCCGCTCATTGCCGCAAAAACAGCGGCGATATCTGTAAGGAGCACGCTGCACATGTACAGTATCTTTCTCGTCCGGTCCTCCATGGGGACCGCCGATATCACGATCCCTGCCGCTACAGGTATCAGTATTGCCGCGATCATCAGCATGTCTTAACCTCCCTCAGTAGAACATTCCAAATCCCTGCCCGATCAGCGCCGCGAAAACGCCGCTGAAAAGTCCCATCGCCAGATTGGCAAGTGTCAGGACGGCCATTGGGATATTGTAATCCAGATGGTGTCTGACTTTCTCTTTTACAGAGTCAGATTGTGTATAGATACGGATCAGCGTCCTTATAAAGTACAATGCGTTCAGCAGCGAACTTGCCGCCAGCGCCAGCATGACCAGGATCAGTTTGATCCCGCCCCTGTCCGCGGCCGCCAAAGCAAAAAAGAGTTTTGACGAAAAGCCTGCGAAAATGGGGATACCGATCATCGAAAGGCTCGGGATCAGGAAAAACAGTCCCGCATTGGGATCTCTGAGGGCGCAGCCCTGCAGATTCTTGAACCGCAGGCTGTTTCCGGACACCGCGGCAAGTCTCGGCGTTGTCAGAAACAGCTGGGATTTGGTGACCGCGTGGGCCATGATGTGGAACACCGCTGCGGTAAAGCCCGCGGTTCCGCCCAGTCCGATCCCCATATAGATGTAGCCGATCTGTGCCGCAGACGAGAAAGCCACCATCCGGTTTATATTCTCCGCCCGGATCGCCGAGACCGAGCCGAACACCATTCCGCACAGTCCAAGCACAAACAAAACGTTGCGGATCGGCATATCCGTAAAGATATCGATCCCGATCACGCGCCAGTATATTTTGATCAACAAGAAGATGTAGCACTTGGAGACCAGCGACGAGAGCACCGCTCCGGATGTAGGCGTAGCCCAGCCGTAAGTGTCCGGCATCCAGTAGTGGAAGGGGAAAAGTCCGCTCTTGATCGAGAGTCCGATGGTCAGGATGCCTGTCGCCATGATCAGCACGACCCGGGCGCCCGGATCCTGGTACAGCATCGCGATCTCGCGCTGCATCGGCACCATCAGAAGATTTCCCGTGATATCGTACAGGAGCACAACGCCCAGAAGAAACAGGCCCGACCCCACCAGATTGAGGATCATGTAGCGCACCGCCGCCAGTGTCGTTCTGCCGATCTCGCGCACTATCAGGACGCCGCAGCTTGTCAGCGTCAGGATCTCCAGAAATACGTATCCGGAGAAAATATCGTTGGTCCAGGTCATCGCCATCAGGGCTGCTGTCATCAGGTTCAGGATCGCATAATAGATGTTGACCTTGCTCTCGTCAATATCCTTGCGGACATAGTGCTGGCCCGCCAGCACCGCGCACAGCATCACTGCGATGAACAGGACCGCGATCGACGCTTCCAGCGTGCCGGCCCGAAGCTCATTCCCCCAGGGGGCAGGAAATTCTCCCAGCACATAGGTAAAGGCTTCCCCGGTCACCACAGTATAGCGGAGAACCGCTGCAACCATGACTAACAGAATGCACTCGTAGATGATCGTGTATATTCTTGCTTTTTTGCCGCTCAGCATAGTGCACAAAACGCCTGAGAACAGGCTCAGCACAACGCTGAACATCGGAAAGTTTCTGATAAAGTCCACTGTCGGCTCCTTCGTTTACCGGTCATCTTCCAGATGGTCGGCCATTCTGTAGATCTCGTCCAGGTTCAGCGTGTGATAGCGCATATACAGGCGGACTGTCAGTGACAGCATGATCGCGGTCACCGAAACGGATACAACAATACCTGTCAGGACCAGGGACGCCGGAAGCGGGTTGATATAAGCCTCCGTGCTCTGCACGCCGTTGACGATGATCGGCGCTTTGCGGCCCTCGATATATCCCATGGACGCCAGGAACAGGAATACGCCCGTATCCATGACGTTGAGCCCGATCAGTTTCCTGAAGAGGTTTCTGTGAAAGAGAAGCATCGTAAATCCGATACCGAATAAGATGACAGCCACGGCTTCCGTGCTGTTGGCGATCAGGTTTTCCATCACTTGTTTCCTCCGATGCTGCCCCTGCGGAACAGACTGTAAAAACCGAACATCGTGGTTGCCACCACAAGACCCACCGCAATATCCAGCGGAAGGATCAGGCCGCCGCTGAGGATCGCGCCGGGCGTTCCCTTAGGAATGTGGTTCTCCAGCCCGTTTGCTCCTGTAAAGAATACGTATCCCTTCGCGAAACTGTAAAATCCGAGCGAAAAGAAGGCGATCAGGTTCGCGGTCCTCTTAGTGATCACCCTGTCGGTACTTCTGAATCCAAACGCGGCCGCGCAGATGATCAGACCTGCCCCCAGCACCGCGCCGCCGGAGAAACCGCCGCCGGGCGAGATCTGCCCGTTCAGCAGCACATAAGCTCCATAGAGAAGGAGGCAGGAAAGCAGAACCGCCGCCACAAATTTCATGATGGACTCCCTGTAGAGCTCGTGGTACTTCTCGTCACGAATCGTATAGAAGTCCTCATACTGCGTGCGCATGTTCTTCGAATCCCTGAGAAGGAGCACTGTCACGCACATCAGAGCCGTGAACAGCACGTGGGATTCTCCCAGTGTATCGAACGCCCTGTAGTCCAGAATGATCCCCGAGATTATATTCACCGCCCCCGTCTCCTGAAGGCCGTTCTCCACATATCTCTTCACCACCAGCGCGCTCTCCGGATTCTCCACGCCGTAGCGCGGCAGATATGAGATCGTAAAAAGGAGCATACCGATCAGAAGAACACAACTGACCACCGCCACAGAGGAATAAAAAACGTTAAATCCTCTGTTTTCTGTCAGGATCAGTTTCTGCACCCACTGTGTGCTGCGCACATAATTTCTATAATACTCTTTCTCTGTTTTGACCTTTTCCCTTGGACTGTCATGGACTTCCTCGCCATCCATGACATTCTCGAGAAGATCGTGTTCCTCTCCGTCAGGGATCGGGTCCTCTTCCACATCAAAATTCAAATCGAAGATCTTCACGTCTATTCTCCCGTTATCCCGGTTTCCGAACTGCTCTCATTCTGTGAAGCCTCAGCGCTCTGCGAGGGATCGCTCTCTCCCGCCTCCTGCTGCAGCGCCTCCAGCCTCAGATCCTCTGTGTGGATTCTCCGCAGCGTCAGCATGAACAGAACGCTGCTGACGCCCGCTCCGACTGCCGCCTCCGTGATCGCCAGGTCCGGCGACTCCAAAAGCACCCACAGGATGCACATGATCGAGCTGTATGACATAAATATGATCACTGCCTGCAGAAGACTCTTTCCGAAGTTTACGCCCACGGCGCAGACCACCAGCAGGATCAGCAGTATGATTTCGGCAATCTTAGTCAGCACCATCGCCGTCTCCTTTCGTCTGCTCCGTAAGATCTGTCCGTTCAGGGAGATCTGCCTTCTTAACATGTCTGCCCAGCAGCGGATTGGTGTAGAACTCCACCTGCCCCAGAAAATGAGTAGAAACCGGCGAAGTAAACCACAAAAAGAATACGAGCACGATAAGTTTGAGCGTATCCATATGCAGTCCGCGCGCCACCGCAAGCGACGCGATCATAAGAAAGATCCCCGCCGTATCACCGATTCCGGCTGCGTGCATACGGTTCAGGACAAATCCGAACCTGTATGCCCCCAGCACTGCCGCGCCAAAAGAGCACAGGCCCAGTATGGCCAAAACTGCCGCTATAGCAAATCTCATCCATTCCAAAATCATTTCTGTTCACCTCCGGATTCTCCTTCGGCTGCTGTATCCATGTCCTTACCGCGGTCCAGTACCGGCGCCTTAGGCTTCGACGGCACGAACATGGACGCCATCATCAGCACCGCGACGAAGCTGATCATCGCGTAGATCATCGCGACGTCCGCCAGATACCCCTCATCCAGCAGAACTGACAAAACCGCGATCGAGCAGATCGTCATCGTCCCGAGCATATTGACGGACATGATCCGGTCCGTGCTGCGCGGCCCGATGATCGAGCGTATGACCATCGCGCCTATAAGGAGGATCAGGACGATCAGCACTCCGCCGTATAAGATATGATAAGCTTGTTCTACCGTCATCATAGTTTCACCTTTCTCAGGAGCTCTACAAAAACAGATTCGTCAATCCCTTCCGCATACTCTCTGCGCAGACAGTGCACCACAAAACGGTCCCCCTCCTGGATCAGAGTAAACGTTCCGGGCGTCAGCGTGATCGAATTAGCCAGCAGCGCATTCTGAAAGTCAGAAGGCAGTCCGGAGTGAAACTCCACGATCACAGGGTCAGGGCTTCCTCCGGGGCTGCAGGCAAGTTTCGCCACTGCCAGAGACGCTTTGAAGATCTCTCCGATCAGAACCCCCACATAACGCAAAAAAAGCGGAGAATTTCTCCAGAATCGGCGTTCGCTTTCAAGGCTGTATCCCAATACCTTTACAGCAAATAAAAGTACAAGCGCAGTCAGTGCGACGCCAAAAAGGATAATTTCCGCATTCACCTTTCCATTCCATATGATCCACAGAAGAAACAGCAGTATTGCCATAATGTCTCCCGTCCTCAAGCCTGATAAATGTCAATTGTAATGCATATGTAAAATTCGCTCTTTATAGCATACTCCTAAATAAAAAAAAAGCAAACAGGCAGCCGGGCGGATTTCTGCCCGGCTGCCTGCCAATTCACTCATAATTTCTTCTTCTCCCCGATCCTTCATTGTTACTTGTCTCCCTTCAGCAATTTCTCGTACTTTCTGTTGGCGCTCTTGTTGGAGAAGTAACCGCCGATCACCTTACCGAGTCCGCTGAAGAAGTGTCCGTTCACGGCGTCCACCATGCCGTCCACCATCTTCTTGTCAACCTGTCCGCCGGTCATCTTGCCGATGGCCCTGAAAGGCATGTTGTAGATGAACAGAACGTTCAGGTCGGGCTTGCCGGCTGCGTCTGCTTCCTGTTTTTTCTTTTCAAGCTGCTTGTAGACGAAGCGCGCAAGACCGCTCTTTGCATTACCGAGCTGGCAGATCGCGTCATTTTCGGTCAGCATACTGCCCCAGCTGCCATCCGGGATCGGGCCGCCAAGGAGTTCAGCGAACGCTTCATCCGGAATCGCCTGGATCTTTCCTTCTCTGTAAGCGGAAAGTTTCGCATCGTCGTAAGGTGCGGGAGCATCCTCTCCTGCAACGTCAATTGTGCCTGACAGGCGGATGTCCGCCACAGAACTGCCCACACAAACCGCGTAGGTTCCGCCCTCGACTGCCCATCCGTTCTTCTTCACATTCCAATAGCGGAATGTATAGTTGTCAAACGGGATTGTCACGGTCCCCGACTCGCCTGCTTCCAGGAATACCTTTGCAAAGCCCTTGAGCTCCTTGCGGGCTCTCAGTATATTGGCATCCGGAAGACCGACGTAGAGCTGTGCGATTTCCGCGCCGGCGCAGGCACCGGTGTTCTTTACCGTGAAGGTCACGCCCTTGTCGTCGACCTTGAGGTCCGAGTACTCGAAGGTCGTGTAGGAGAGACCGTATCCGAAGGGATAGCGGACCTCTTTGTCAAATGTGTCAAAATAGCGATACCCGACAAACAGCGCTTCTCTGTAATCGGAATTTCTCTCCTTGGCGGGATAATACGGCTGGGGCGGCGTGTCCTCATAGACCATGGGATAAGTCTCCGCCAGTTTGCCGGACGGATTGACGCGGCCCATGATCAGGTCGAGCATGGCGCCAGCGCCCGCCTGGCCTGTCAGATAGCCGTGCAGGATCGCTTTAAGGCTGTCCTCCCACTCCATCTCGATGGAGGATCCGGCGCTGATCACACCGATAATATCGGGATTGACTTTCGCCATCGCCCGGAGCACATCTACCTGAACCTGCGGAATATGCATATGCGTACGGTCGAGGCCTTCCGATTCGCTCATCTCATCCAGACCGAAGAAATACAGTACCACATCAGCACTTTCCGCGGCCTTAACCGCCTCGCTTAAGAGCGTGGAGTCGGCTTCGCCGCTTCTCTTATAGCCATGGCACATCGCTGTGACTTCCAGGTCCTCTTCTTTGATCAAGTTTTCGATCGTCTCAACCTTCGTGGAGTTGACCATGGAGGATCCGGCGCCCTGATATCTGGGAAGGAATGCGAAATCTCCGACTACGGCAACTTTTGTTCCCGCTTTAAGAGGAAGGATCGCGCCTTCGTTCTTGAGAAGTACCGCGCACTGAGCCGCTGCCTTTCTTGCCAGCGCGTGGTGGCCTTCGATATCGAACTCCTCGCTGCGGCCTTTGGCCGCCTCTGTGGTGGTCAGCACTGCATCCAGCAGTTCATCCACACGGGCGTCCAGATCTTCCATAGAGAGGGAACCGTTCTTCACCGCCTCTACCAGTTCTCTCGCGGAGCCGAGTCCGGGTGCAGGCATCTCGAGATCGGAGCCGGCCTTGACTGCCGTCACATGATCGTTTGCTCCGCCCCAGTCGGATACCACGAACCCATCGTACTTCCAGTCTTCGCGGAGGATCTCTTTGAGAAGGTGCATGCTCTCATTGGCATACTCGCCGTTGACCTGGTTGTAGGAGGTCATAACGGCGCCGGGCTTCGACTCGTCGATCGCCACTTCAAATCCGGTCAGGTAGATCTCCCGGAGGGTTCGCTCGTCTACGACCGCGTTCATCGCCATGCGGCGTTCCTCCTGAGAGTTGACCGCGAAGTGCTTGATGCAGGAGAATACCCCCTGGCTCTGGATTCCCTTTACATAAGATGCTGCAATTCTGCCCGCCAGATACGGGTCTTCGGAGAAATACTCGAAATTTCGTCCGCACAGCGGGCTTCTCTTTATATTCATGCCCGGTCCGAGCAAAATATTGACGCCCATCGCTTTGGCCTCTTCGCCCAGTGCGACGCCGACTTCCGTTCCCAGATCTCTGTCCCAGCTGTTCGCCATAGTAGCGGCCGTCGGAAAACATGTCGCCGTAAGGGAAGCGTTGAGACCGAGGTGATCTCCTGCTCCCGCCTGACGCCTGAGTCCGTGAGGGCCGTCTGACATGATCATCGACGGAATGCCCAGTCTGGGGATGTCTCTGGAGTCCCACTCCCCCTTTCCGCCGAGCAGGGCGGCCTTTTCTTCCAAAGTCAGCTGATCAATTAAATCTTTGTGCTTCATTGATCCTCCTATGCCGTTTTCTTCTTCCAATTCATGAACACGAGCACTAACGGGATGATCACGATCGCAGCTGTAAGGGCATCAATACCGTAGAAGATCTTCTGCATACGGGTCAGTCCGCCTTCCGTCTGCTCGTTGATCGTGTAGTATCCGCTGTTGCCGACTGTGTAAAGAATGTTCTTGCAGGCCTGGCGCATCGCCTTGACTGCAGTCGCGCTCTGATCTCGATCTGATACATCTTCCGGTTCTCCTCTGTCTCCGGCCCGAATCATTTCGTTCTACTCGTAAACCTGCTCTGCGGCCGCCCTCACCATAGCCATATATTTGTCCCGAATCTCCTGAGGCTCCGCGATCCTAACCTTTCCCTCAAAAGGAAATACCCATCCGTAAAAAGTCGGGCTGTCCGCGACGCTTACCCTGGCGAAGAATGTCTCCTTCGATGCCGGCCGCGTCTCGACTTCCTCTCCGAACTGATCGACAATGTATTTCATCATGTCATTTCGGCACTCCAGGACAACTTCCACCTCCTCTCCCGCAAACATGCGGAACTGGTGCTGTACGTATTCCTCCATGTCAAATCCCGCAGGCATAGGTACAGCGGCTTCCTCCGTCATTTCCGTATTGCACATGCGGTCAACACGATAATTCACCATTCTCTGTCTGTCATCCGAAAATCCCAGCATATAATAATGGTTGTCGTCCCAAACAAGCGCGTAGGGGCTCACATGATATTTTGCCCCATCGCGGCGCAGGAGCCTCTCCTTGGCTCCATTGTATTCAAAATATTGAAAGCTGATCTTCTTTCCCTCATTGATGGCGTCTGTGATTGCATCTACCGTATAGTAAATCTGGCGATTGTCCGCCTTGACCCGGTCCGCCGTATAAAGATGCCGCCGGATCTTCTCCGCCTGCGCCTTGCTCACCATACCGGTCAGCTTTTCGATCAGGACTGCGCTTTTCTCCTTGTTGATAAACCTCGAAGAAGAGACCGCGTCGATCAGAAGCTTGATCTCCGGGATCTCAAACTTGCGATTAGCCAGGAAAAACGAATTCTGCGTGCTTCTGACCGTAACGATATCGAATCCTTCTCCGATCAGGACGTCTATATCGTCCTTTACCGTTTTTCTGGAAGCATGCGCGTCTTCCGCCTGAAAGATCTTTACAAGGTCAGGTGTGGAAACCGGATGGTTCTCATCCGTATTCTCATACAAATACTTGAGCATCCGAAAAGGTCGCTGCTTGTTGCGGATATTAGTCATGCTGTACCTCCAATAACTATCTGAGCACCTGATTCTGCTTTCTGTATTCCCTGTCTTTCTATTATATCGTTTATTACATAAAAATCACATAAGCATCTGTCCGGTCACTCTCCCGCTTTCTTTTTCTGGACGTGATAGTTGATCTTGGTAGACAGATGCTCTCCGAGAATGTGTGATCCCACGGTAACCAGCTTCATCTTCGTTCCGGGGATGACCAGCATCTTTCCCTTCAGCGCGCCGTCAACGCCTTCCCGGGCTGCCTGCTTCGCCGTGATCTGCTTACCCGATACTGTCACTCCCGAATTATCGTTGAAGGCGGTATCCACCGGACCGGGGCACAGGCAGCACACCTTCACCGGACTCTTCGCCTGCCGCAGTTCCTCGTGGATCGCCTCTGTCAGCCTCACCACATAATTCTTCGACGCGTAGTAACTCGAGAAAGTAGGCCCGGATGTAAATCCCGCACAGGAACCGACATTTAGCAGAATTCCGTGTCCGTTCTTCACCATCAGTCTCAGAAATAGTTTGGACAAAATATGCACTGACGTCACGTTCAGGTCGATCAGTGTCAGCTCCTTCTCAAGATCCGTCTCGAGGAAACGTCCGTAGACGCCCATGCCTGCGTTATTGACGACAAAATCAATATTTTCACTGCCGGCTCCGGCGCATGACTCCTCAAAGAGCCGCAGGCACTCTTCGCGCCTCGAGAGGTCCGCCGGGATCACCAGCACCTTCCTGTCCGGATATTTGTCCAGGATCTGCCTGCGCACCTTCTGCAGGCGGTCTTCGCGCCTCGCTGTAAGAATCAGGTCATACCCCTTTACCGCGAGATATCTGGCGATCTCAAGTCCGATTCCGGCACTGGCGCCTGTCACAAGTGCATACATACTGTATTTCTCCTTCCATGAGCGTGCAATTAACTGATCCATTCTACTATATCATAAAATTATTGACGTTTTATATTTGACAAGCTCGCAGGTTTTATGTAAAATAGCATCTGTTCGCAGGAGTGGCGGAATGGCAGACGCGCAGGCTTCAGGTGCCTGTTATGGCAACATAGTGTGGGTTCAAGTCCCATCTCCTGCATCCTCTATATTTCTTAAGAGGATAATATGCGGAAGTGTCGGAACTGGCAGACGAGCAAGACTAAGGATCTTGTGGTGGGTACACCGTGTGGGTTCAAGTCCCATCTTCCGCAGTCGGATAAAAAAGGCTGCCGCATAAGCGGCAGCCTTTTTTTCTATCCGTTTGTAATTCCCAAATCTCAGGCGATCACCTGCATGCTCATACACAAAAATGCAGCGACGCCGAGAAGCCAGCCGATTGCCTTCACCATATCATCAATCCTCCATCATATACTCTTCATACTCGGCCTCGCTCGCGAACAAAATATAGCGGCCGTTGACAAATCCCATGTAACCGTCTTCGTTCAGATATCCTTTCATAGCAGACCTCCTTGTGTAAATCTGTTTGCTTTCTTCTATGGTCTTAATCTTAACAGAGGGGGTGTACATATGTTTGTACAGATACAGCCGCCTGATATTCCGGGAAATCTCCTTTCTTTTTTTCGTGGAAATACTGATCCGGCCAAGTATATAATGTTATAAACAACAAACGAGCGGCCGGCGCAGCCGGTCGGACCTCTTAAAACAATACATGCTGAAAACAAGCTGAAAACAACACACATATTAATATTTTGATCATTCAACGTTCATGAAAGGAGAATTAAGATGAGCGACCTGAAAGAAAACAAACTGAATGCGGAAGAACTTGAAGGAGTAACCGGCGGCGTAGGAAGACAGGAGATCGACGTTAAGAGCATTACTCCCATTTGGGTAAAGGTTACATCTTCCAGCCTGAACTGCAGGTACACCCCGAACGGCCCGATCGCCAAGACCTATGAGTATGGCCACAAGTTGAAAGTCGACGGTATCACCGCAGACGGCAAGTGGTACAGACTGCTGATCAACGACCCTAACGGCGGCACCTGCTATGCATTCATCTACAAGGACTACACTCAGAAGATCTGACCGCGGATCTGGCTCCGATATAACTTCTACATAACATAAAACAGCCCTGCAGGCCTTTTAAGAAAGCCCGCAGGGTTGTTCTTTTTTAGTATTTTCTTTTCTGACGATCACTCGAGTTCTTCGAACTTGTCCTCAAAGAGCGCCTTGATCGCATCGTACTGTTCTTGCGTAGGCGGTACCTCCGGCTCCTGGGAAATCCGCAGAATGTGCCTTGCGATACTGTCGCACCGGTCGATGATCCTCTCATATCCCGTGCAGATCTCCGAGAAAGTCCTGCTTCCTTCCGGACTGCAGATACCGTTGTGAAGCCTTCTGACGCTTCTTCTGTTGATCTTCCCCAACATATCTGTGATGACTTCTCTGTACGCCTGGATCGTACCCGCAAGCCTTGTGTTCCGGGTTGTATAATTGTGGACTGTTACCTCCAGGATTTCCTGAACCGCGCTGCCGAACATTTTCAGGTCCTTTGCCGCCTCCTCGGAAAAGCCGGTTCCCTCTTTTCTGAACGCGAGGAAGGTCTCCTTCATGGCGGTGATCTTCTCTGCCATTTCCGCGTAGTTATTGATGGATCCGGTCAAAAGCGACAGGGTCCTGGCAGCCTTATCCTGCATCTTCTGCTGAGACAAGCGCAAGCAGTATTTCCTGAGCTGCGAAACGTATCTTTCCGTCTTCTCTCCCAGTTCCCGGACTTTGTCGGGCTGCTCCGGAAGGTTTTGTCCGATCATATCCAGGTAGGCGTCAAAATATTCCTGAACCGCGTCTCCCAGCATAGACGAAGCAGTCCAGACCTGATCCAGCGCAAATGAGGGGTTGGACAGGAACAGCGGGTTGAGCATGGTAAGAGTATCTGCTTCCTCTTCTTTCTCCTTCGCGTTGAAAGGGAGAATCCGATGCACCAGTTTGACCAGGAAATCTCCCAGCGGCAGGAAAACAGCGCTTCCGGCCAGGTTGATCAGCGTGTGGAACGCCGCGATCCCGACCGCGCCTGTCTCTGCCTTGAGAAAAGGAATTCCCACTATCGCATTGATCAGGTAGAAGATCACCAGGAACAAAGCATTTCTTATCACATTGTAAGAAAGATGGATCAGCGCCGCTCTTTTGCCCCTGTTGTTGAAGCTGAGGGACGCCAGAATGGCAGTCATGCAGGTTCCCAGCTGAGCGCCGCAGACGATCGGTATCGCCATGGAATAGGTCACGCCGACCGACATCGCCAGAGCCTGCAGAATACCGATCGCCGCCGCTGAACTCTGGATAAGGAGCGTACACGCTATACCAACAAGAACGCCCAGGAACGGGTTCGAAAAACTGAACATCATCTGGTTAAAAGCCGGAACGTTCTGGAGAGGCTCCACCGCGTTGCTCATCGTGTCCATTCCAATCATCATGACGGAAAATCCCACGATAATCGTCCCGATCGACCTCTTCTTGGCGCTTTTGGCAAACATCAGGTAAACCACGCCGCCGATCGCAAGGAACGGAGTAAACGAAGAGGGTTTGAGAAGCGTCAGCAGGAAAGATCCTCCCAGGGAGTTAAGGCTGAGCAGCCATGCAGTAGCAGTAGTTCCAAGATTTGCGCCGATCATGACCCCGACTGACTGCGCGACGGTTATGATCTCAGAATTAACAAGACCTACCGTCATGACTGTAGTCACCGATGACTGGACAAAGACTGCCAGCAGTGTTCCGAAAGCCCATCCGGCAATGCGTTTGCCGGTAAGTTTGTCTATCGCCCCGCTCAGGCTTCCGCCGGCCATCAAAGTCAATGTATCGCTCATCACATTCATGCCGAATATGAACAGCGCAAGTCCGCTCAGCATCCCTGTGATCAGTTCGAAAATTTGTGTTCCACTCATGTCATGTTCCTTTTATTACTATCTGTTTTTAACGATCATTTTTTGTCTGTGTCCGCGGCCTCTTCCGGAATTTCCAGACCTGGACCTCATAGGGATGCAGTTTCCCCGGGATCCCGGCGCCTGTATTCTCTGTCGGAGCGGTCTCCATCTCCTCCCCGGAGATATAATTGTCCAGTATCAGCTTTCCCTTAGCCATGTTATAGCCCCTCGGCGCGGGATAGCGCAGCTCCTGTGTAGAAAAAGAGCAGATCACAAGGATCCTTTCCTCGCAGCCGCGGTCCTTGTCCTCATACTTTCTCTCATACATATAGATCCGGCTGCTGCCGCGGAAGTATTCTCTGTAAGTGCCCCACAGCAGCGTTTTGCTCCGCTTCCTCAGCGCCAGGCACCTTTTGTAGAAATTCAGGATACTCAGGGGATCCCTGTCTTCCGTCTCCGCATTTATATAAGAGTAATTGGGGTTTACATAAAACCAGGGCTTGCCTGTGGTAAATCCGGCATTCGGGCCGTCCGTCCACTGCATGGGAGTCCTGGCGGAGTCCCTCGTAGAGACATGGATGCGCTCGAGTCTGCGCTCCACCGAATCCTTGAGGAAAAATGAATTATACGCGTTTTTCGCCGCCACATCTATGTATTTGTCTATGGAGTTGAGCGCGATATTAGTCATGCCCAGTTCCTGCCCCTGATATAAGAAAGGCGTCCCGCGCTGCAAAATATAGCAGGCCGCCAGCATGGAGCCGGACGCTTTCCAGTAGCGGCGATTGCCGTAACGGCTCACGACCCGGGGATGATCGTGGTTCTCAAAATAGAGCGCGAACCACGCCTTTCCCTGCAGCCCGTACTGCCACCGGCGGAAAGCTCTCTTGAGTTTGCGCAGTCTGAAGCCATGATATACATATTCCGTCATGAAACAGTCCGCGAACATGGTGTCGAACTGGATCAGCATATCCAGGACCCGGTCCCGCCCGCCAATGTATGTGAGCGCTGTCTTCACCGAGGTAAAAGGCGCCTCTCCGATCTGTATGGCGCCGTATTCCTTCGCCACTTCACGAAACTCCTTCAGATAACTGTGCAGGTTGGGGCCGTCCTTGTAAAAGGGCAGGCCGTTGATCGCGGGCACGAAGGACCATCCGTCCGGCATATCCGGATTCTTGGAGATAAAATTGATGACATCTTCCCGGAAGCCGTCCACGCCCAGATCCAGCCAGAAGCGCATGATGCTCTTTACCTCTTCCCGGACTTTGGGATTGTCCATGTTGAGATCGGGCTGTTTTTTGGCAAAAACGTGCAGATAATACTGTTTTCTCTGTTCGTTATATTCCCACGCTATACCCTCAAACTGACTGTACCAGTTGTTGGGCGGCAGCTTTTCCTCTCCCTTAAAGCGCGGATCCCGCCAGATATAGTAATCGCTGTAGGGATTGTCTTTCCCTTTGCAGCTCTCGATAAACCAGGGATGCTCGTCAGAAGTGTGATTGATCACCAGATCGAGCAGCACCTTCAAGCCCAGCTCATGGGCCCGGTCCAGCACTTTTTTGAACTGGTCAAGCGTCCCGTAATCGGGATGGATATTCTTGTAGTCGGAGATGTCATAGCCGTAATCCGCGTTGGGCGAGGGATAGATCGGGCTGAACCAGATGCCGTCCACTCCCAGCTCCTTGATGTATTCCAGCTTGTCATATACTCCGTACAGATCGCCGATCCCGTCTCCGTTACCGTCGCAGAAGCTGCGGATCCAGATCTGATAAAATGACATCTTCCGGAAATCATATTGCTTTTTCACTTCTTAAAGAGCTCCTCAGTCTCAGCCCAAAGATCCTCGGCGATATCATCCCAGCGAAGTTTCTGTGTATCCATGGCTTTGAGTTCCGCTTTCGTGTACTCCATCATTGTCAGCGCCCTGCCTCGCATAGTTCTGAACGCTTCCTGGACATTTCTGCGGACCTTGTTCTCTTCTTCCATAGCCTTTGCGACGATCTTCACCATGTTGTCCGTCATCTGCTCCTTGCGATGCGGCATAGCTCCGATCTTGTTTCTGGCCAAAATATACTGATAGCGCTCATACGCTTTTGCCACGCACTCGCTCCAGGAGAGATAGATCTCGTCCATCGCGTGCTGTCCGACGTCGTGTACGTGGTCCAGATCGCCGCACAGATCGCCGCAGAGCCTCTTTAAAAGCTCCGCCATAGCTTCCGCGGACTCCTCGATGATAAATCCGTTGCGGTCATCCGTGATTCCCTCCGCCGCGCAGGAATCTTTGATCAGAACACTTGCCAGTCCGCAGGCTGCAGCCTCGCGCACCACAAGGCCGTTTGTATCGAAGGTCGACGGGAACAGGAAGAGGTCGGCCCTTGTGTTCCACGCACGCAGCGCGTCCCTGTCATAGATCGGACCGGTAAAGAAGACCTTGGGAGCGTTTCCTCCCATCAGTCCCAATTCCACCGCTTTCTGCTCCAAAATCTCCTTGTCGGGGCCTTTGCCAACGAATACCATCCTGAAATCCTGGCCGCTGTCCGCAAGGATCTTGAGCGCGTCCATGATCAGAGGCAGGTTCTTATAGTTGATGATCCTCCCGACATACAAAAACATCGGGACTCCTTCCGGCAGATCATAACCGGCTGTGACCTTGTCAACGGTCTCTTTATCGACTCTGCCCTTAGCGAAGTCCACGCCGTTGTTCATCACCCGGTAATCGCCCTGAAAGCCCAGTGCCTTCAAAGACTGTCCCGCGCCGTCGCTGACCGTCCAGACTTCATCGCAGGCTTCGATATTGCCGACCATAGCTTTGATCGTCCCATCGGCGATCAGGTTTATTTTGGCCGCTCTGCGGATGTCGATGTCATACTTCGTATGATAGGTAAAGACGATCGGCGCGCCGGTCATCTCGCGGACAAGCCGCCCCACCACCAATGCAGACGCGGGGCCGTGCGCATGAATGATATCCGGCTCAAAATCGGCCAGTTTCGATACAGCTTTCCCCACCAGAGGGTTGCCGGCTCTGTATCCGTTTGTCTGCGCCGCAGTGTCAAAACTCGGATAAGCCACAACCTGATACGGATAGTCATCATATTTCCCGTCAGGATACTCGGGAGTTCCGACTTCGATCTCCGCGCCGTAATCGCGCATCATATAGTCTGCGTAATTCATCATTACATTAACGACGCCGTCAATGACCGGCGGAAAAGACTCATTTAACAGACATACTTTCATTGAATTTCCTCCTGGACTGCATACTAATGTCTTACCCTTAAGTATAACAAAAAAGACAGGCGCCTGCGCCTGTCTTTTCCACTTTGATAATATTGTTTTGACCGGTGTTTTTGATCATTGGAAGCGCTCGTCGATGACTCTCTTGGACTTCTTCTCGCTTCTGGGAAGGAAACCGAGTTCCACCACATATACGATAGGCGTGAAGCCGATCTTGCTCTTGACCGCAGCCGCGACCTGCTGCTGCAGAGCCTTGAAATCGTTGCTTCCGCTGGCTTCGACATAAATTCGCATACTGTCCTTGCCGTCCAGATGAGAGATGCGGATCTGGTACTCGCTGGAGAGTTCGGGGAAGGTTCCCAGGATCTCTTCGATCTGCTTGGGGAATACATTGACGCCCTTGATCTTCATCATGTCGTCGCTTCGGCCTGTGATCACATCAATGCGGGGGAACTTGCTTCCGCAAGGGCACTCGCCCGGAATGATCCTGGAAAGGTCGTGAGTGCGGAAACGGATGAGCGGCGCGCCCTCCTTGACAAGCGTCGTGATGACGATCTCGCCCCACTCGCCGTCGGGGACGTTCTTACCCGTTGCCGGATCGATGATCTCCAGATAAATATAGTCGTCCCAGTAGTGCATTCCGGTGTCATACTTGCAGTTGATGCCGATGCCGGGTCCGTAGATTTCAGTCAGTCCGTAAATATCATACAGCTCAATGCCCAGCTCTGTGGAAATGCGCTTGCGCATCTTCTCGCCCCAGCGCTCGGATCCGATAACGCCCTTTTTGAGGTGGATCTTGTCCGCGATGCCGCGCTTCTCGATCTCTTCCGCCAGAAGAAGAGCGTAGGAAGACGTCGCGCACAGAACTGTGGACTTAAGGTCCATCATCATCTGCAGCTGCTTGTTGGTGTTGCCGGGTCCCATGGGGATCGCCATCGCGCCGAGTTTCTCACAGCCGTTCTGGAAGCCGATACCTGCAGTCCACAGGCCGTATCCGGGCGTGATATGAATGCGGTCCTTTTTGGTGATTCCGGCAAACTCATAGCAGCGCTTGAACATCTCGCCCCAGTCGTCGACGTCCTTGGCGGTATAGGGAATGATGACGGGCATTCCTGTTGTACCGGATGAAGAATGGATCCTGACAACCTCCTCTTCTTTACAGGTCATAAGTCCGAGAGGATATGCTTCGCGAAGATCCTGCTTCTCGGAAAAAGGCAGATTCAGGAAGTCCTCAACGCTGCTGACATGGTCTACGCCCGCCTCTTTGAGGCGTTTTCCGTAGAAATTGTCCGCCGCGATCAGACGCCGGATCTGATGGTTTACCTGTGCCAACTGTTTTTCATTAATCTGCATTTTGGTTTACCCCCTTGCTCCAGGCTAAAGCCTTTTTATTCAGT
Organism: uncultured Lachnospiraceae bacterium; assembly: GCA_902794825.1. Lineage (GTDB taxonomy): Bacteria > Bacillota > Clostridia > Lachnospirales > Lachnospiraceae > CAG-791. The sequence continues at coordinate 27,065 of CADBIU010000027.1, read as the reverse complement.
TCAAGGAACTTCTCCGGGACCTTCTCCCGGATCGCGTTTTCAAGATCGCTCTCATCAAGTCCCAGCTCTCCGCTTTTTAGCGCCGCGCCGAGAAGCACGACATTCAATACTTTGGCTGAGCCGAGTTCTTCCGCGGCTTTGTCCGCATCCACAATGGTCAGATGCTCCACATTAGCCCTGAGATATTCGATCATAGCTTCCGCGTCATATTTCGACTGGCCGATCATAGCGCTCACCGGCATTACCGGTCTGCTGCTTACCACCACTGCGCCGCCCTTTTTCAGAAAAGGGAGCTGCCTCACGGTCTCGCCGGGCTCGAAGCCGATGATCAGGTCGACTTCACCCTTTCCAATAAGCGGTGAATTGGTCCCCTCGCCAAGCCGCAGGTGGCTGAAAACACTGCCGCCGCGCTGCGCCATACCGATGGTCTCCGCAGTCTTGATCGGAATATTCTTATCCATCGCCGCCGTCGCGATCAGCCTCGACGCCAAAATAGTGCCCTGTCCGCCTACGCCGCACAAAATTATATTCTTACTCATGACGGCCTCCTTCCGGCTTCATTCCTGCCGTGTCATTTTTCGTGCCGCCGGAGATCGCTTTTACCGGGCAGAGCTGCTCGCAGAGCGTGCAGCCCGTGCAGACGGAAGTGTCGATCTTCGCTTTTTTGCCGTCCTCATCCAGTATGAGCGCCGGGCATCCCAGCTCTCGGATGCATTTTTTGCAGCCGACGCACTTATCCGGATCCACTTGGGACCGGCCCTTCGGTTTAGAGATCGCTATGCAGGGAGATCTGAATATGATAGCTTTTACGCCGGGTTCATCCGCCACACGCTTTACTGTCTCCACACTAAGCGCATAGTCCAAAGGATCCACAGTTTCCACCACTGTCAGGCCGATCGCTCTGAGAACTCTCTCAATGCTGACCTTCTCCACGACCTGCCCCATGACTGTGCGCCCGGTGCCCGGATGCGGCTGATGGCCTGTCATGGCCGTCGTCGAATTGTCCAGTACGATCAGCGTCATATCCGCCTGATTGTAAAACGCGTTCACAGTGCCCGTGATCCCGGACGCGAAGAATGTCGAGTCTCCCACAAAGGCGAAGCACTTAGTATCAGGTTCAATATGTCCGACGCCCTGCGCAATACCGATGCCCGCGCCCATGCACAGGCAGGTGTCGCACATGTCCAGAGGCGCCGCGTTTCCGAGCGTATAGCAGCCGATATCTCCGCAGTAAATGGTCTTCTTCCCGCGCATCGCGGCCTTGACCGCGTAGAAAGACGCCCTGTGGGGACATCCCGCGCACAGCACCGGCGGTCTGACGGGCAGTGCCGGAGGCTGCGGAAGCTCTGCTGCCGGCTCCTCTTTTGTTTCATCCGCCGCCCGCTCAGCTTCTTCAACTGTCGTATCAGTTTCATTGTATTTCAAAAACTCCGCCAGCGCCCCTTTTACGATCTCCATAGAGTTCTCGCCTGAGGGCGAGATATCCCCGGTCAGTTTGCCGCAGATCCTTACATCGAGACTATACTTGCCGCAGACATATGTAAGCGCGCGCTCGATCACGGGATCTAACTCCTCGATGCAAAGCACCTCGTCGAGCCCTGCAAGGAATTCCCGCGCCAGTTTCTCCGGGAACGGGAACGGCGTCGCCACTCTCATAACGCGTGCATTTTCGTCATGCAGGGAGTCCAATGTGTACATAAAATTGACGCCCTGAGTCGCAATGCCTCTGCGGCACTTTGCGCTGTCCTTCTCCCACAGGATCTTGTTGCGGTGGTACTCCGAGAAGACGCTCTTCAGATCAGCATTTCTCTTTTCGATCAGCGCATGGTTCTTCACAGACAGCCTCGGGAAGATGACCCATCTGGAAGGATCCTTCACAAACCCTTCCGGCTTATTGACATAGTATTCCTCCGGATCCTTGACTTCCAGCGCCTCATAGCCGTGATCCACCCTTGTGGTCGCGCGGAAGAATACGGGCGTTCCATATTTTTCCGAGAAGTCAAAGGCCTCCTGGATCATCTCATAGGCTTCGCTCACAGAGGACGGATCAAAGACCGGCACTTTGGAAAACATTGCAAACGTGCGGGTATTCCGCCACAAGCACGACCATTCCGCCCTTAACGCCAATGTATTCCAGGCTCATAAGGGGATCGGAAGCCACGTTCAGTCCTACCTGCTTCATGGTCACCAGTGCACGCGCGCCCGCATAGGCCGCGCCCGCAGCCACTTCCATGCCCGCCTTCTCATTGATCGACCATTCCACATATACATTGCCGGGGTTCCTCTTCGCGATCGTCTCCAGAACCTCCGTAGACGGCGTCCCCGGATAACCCGCGACCAGATTCACACCGGCCGCCAGAGCGCCGAGGGCGATGGCTTCATTTCCCATCAGAAACTCTTTGTGCATGTTGATTACCTCTTTATTGTGTCATTTCTTTGAATATGCCGTATATCGAGTCATTTCTCTGAAAGTGTAATTCGCATAACAGATACACTTTACCACATTAACGTGCAGGACACAAATGCTTTCACGTCTGCGCATGGCGTTCGATATGCAATGAGCCATGCCGACAAATCGCTGTGCCGTTTCGCGGCCCAGCGATTGTCGCGGCATTCGCCGTATGTGTCCAATCCTGTTACCATCCGATCGTGAGCCAGCTCACATCGTCTGGTATCAGTCTTGTCCACGCATGGCTCATTGCTACGCGCAAGAAAAGAGGGCGTTTTCGCAACACACTGCAGTGTGTCGTGAAAACGCCCCCTTTTCCGCTATCAAGGAGTCACATATTATGTATAGGTCCACCTTGCAGAGAATCCCCCTCTCTGCTGATGTCCCACATAACCGGATTCTTTAACGCCCGTTTGCCGGGCTGCCGCCGCAACAGTATGTGCTGCTTCTTTCTATATATACACTATTTTTAGAAAAAATCAGCACTCCGCAACAAAGCCGGATTATCTCTGCCTTCGACTTCGTCAACGGTAGCCATGGAGGTATCGCCGGGAGTTGTCATAGCCAGTGCGCCGTGAGCTGCACCGTAGTTGACAGCCTTCTCGGGATCGCCGGTTGTCATCAGGCCATATACAAAGCCGGAAGCGAAGGAGTCGCCGCCGCCTACACGGTCCATGATCTCAAGTCCGTTGTATTCCTTGGACATGTAGATCTCGCCGTCTGCCCAGCACATTGCCTTCCAGTCATTAACGGTAGCGGTCTTAACTGTACGAAGAGTCGTAGCGACAGCCTTGAAGTTGGGATATGTCTTGGCTGCTTCGCCGATCATCTTCTTGTAGCCTTCGATGTTGAGTTCCTTGAGGTTCTCATCGTTGCCTTCGATCTTGAAGCCGAGGCATGCAGTGAAGTCTTCCTCGTTGCCGATCATGACGTCGACATACTTGGCAACTTCCCTGTTAACTTCCTGCGCCTTTGCAAGTCCGCCGATCGCGCTCCACATGGAAGGACGATAGTTCAGGTCGTAGGAAATGAATGTGCCGTACTTCTTAGCAGTCTTGCATGCCGCGATAACGGTCTCGCATGCCTGCTCGGAAAGAGCCGCATAGATACCGCCGGTGTGCATCCAGCGAACGCCAAGCGTTCCAAAAATGTACTCGAAATCGAAATCTTCAGGTGTAGCCTGGGAAATAGCGGTGTTTGCTCTGTCGGAGCAGCCCGTAGCGCCGCGGATGCCGAAGCCTCTCTCTGTGAAGTTCAGGCCGTTTCTGCAGATCCTGCCGATACCGTCGGTCTTCTTCCAGTAGATCAGGTCTGTGCTTACGCCGCCCTGCTCGATGAAATCCTTCATCAGTTTGCCGACTTCGTTGTCAGCGAAAGCGGTGATAACAGCTGTGTTCATGCCGAAGCATTTGTGCAGGCCGCGGATAACGTTGTACTCGCCGCCGCCTTCCCATGCGCGGAAAGAACGGGCTGTGCGGATGCGTCCCTCGCCGGGATCAAGGCGGAGCATTACTTCGCCAAGGCTGACAGCGTCATATTTGTAGGTTCCCTCGGGTTTAAGGTCAAATTTCATTCTGCTTCCCTCCTAAATATTTGCGACTGATCAGCCGCGGATTTCCTTAACGATTGCTGCTGCTTCTGCTACCAGAGCCTTGATCTCGTCGAACTTGCCTTCCTTGACAAGCTTGTTCGGAACCATCCAGCTGCCGCCGCAAGCTACGATCCTGTCATATGCAAGATAATCTCTTACGTTGTTGGCGTTGATGCCGCCGGTGGGCATGAAGCTCAGGTTTACATAAGGAGCTGCGACAGCCTTGATCATCTTGAGGCCGCCTGCGGGCTCTGCAGGGAAGAACTTGACAAAGTCAAGACCGAGAGCAATAGCCTGCTCCATCTCGCTGGGAGTCTGTGTGCCGGGAGTGACCGGAATACCTTTGTCCAGGCAATATTTTACGACTTCCGGATTGAGGCCGGGGCTTACGATAAACTTAGCGCCGCATTCTACTGCGCGGTCGACCTGCTCAGTTGTCAGGACTGTTCCTGCACCTACCAGAATCTCAGGAAATTCCTCAACCATATTCTTAATCACATCTGCCGCCGCTGCGGTACGGAATGTAACCTCTGCGCAGGGAAGACCGCCCTCTACGAGCGCCTTGGCAAGAGGTGCCGCGTCCTTCGCATCATCCAATACTACTACGGGAACAATACCAATTTTTCTGAATTCAGCCTTAAAATCTTTCATTTTGCTATACATCTCCTTTTCACTTGCAGCTGATGTGCCTGAAACTAATAATATTTTACCCATTACTTTTTGACTTGTACATAGACAAGATCGAACAATAAATGGACAAGTTCGCCAAAAATCAGAAATTTCAATACTTTGACAGGATTCCCTGCAGGTATTCCCTATAGCCGATGCGCACCTCCCGGGGCGAGCTGATCTCGATCCCCGCTCCGATGCCGGTCACCCATCCGTAGAACTGCGGACTCACCGCGACTGTGACATGCACGTGAAAGTACCCGCCGTCTTCCGGCACGATCGAAATCTCTGTGCCGAAGCGGTCGATGATGACGCCGGCCAGTTCGTTCCTGCAGCGGAGCACCACATCCGCATCGGGCCCTCCGAACATGCCGAAGGTCTTTTTGGAGAACGCCGCCAGGTCAAAATCCTGAAAGGCCTCCTGCCCGACCCTCTCCCGTTCAGTCAGATCGATCTTCATCATCTTATCGACCCTATAGTGCTTGATGATGCCTGCAGCCTCGTCGAAAGCGATCAGGTAATAATTCTCGTCGTCCCAGGTGAGCGCCCAGGGACTGACCAGATACTTCCTGCCGCCCTTCTTCTCCACCAGCTTCTTACCGGTATTCCACTCTCCGTATTTGAACTCGATCTGACGGTTCAGGTTCATTGCCTCGTGAAGCGCGTCTACATTGTAATAGACACTCTCGTTGCCGGTCTTCATGCGGTTTCGGATAAAGACCGCGCGGTTGAGCTGCCTGGCCTTCTGCTCATTTGTCAGCCGCATGAGCTTGCCGATCAGCTCCCGCGATTTTTTTTCAGTGATAAATTTGGAGGACTGCACGGAATCGACCAGGAGCTTTAATTCCGGCAGTTCGAAATCCCGCGATCCGATATAATATCCCTGGCCGCTCTCTTTTTTGATCACGTCGATGCCAAAATCCTGCAGGATCTCCACATTGCTGTAAATGGTGCGGCGGTCCGCCTCCAGGTCCATGTTCTCCAGTGTCCTGATCAGGTCTGTCGCATTCAGCACATGTTCCTCGTCCGTCTTCAGAAGCAGCTCCCGCATCATATATAAAAGCGCCATTTTGTGATTATTAACCTTTGCCATATACTCACGCCCCCCTTCTGTGCTGACTTCTGAATTCGCGCGGCGTCATGCCGAACTCCTTCCGGAACTGCAGGTTGAAATAGGAAATATTATCAAACCCGTGGTCCATCGCGATCTCCATCACCGGCTGCGAAGTCTCCTCTAGCGCGTGCGCCGCCTTCTGGACCCGGTAGTGATTAATATACTGAATGCAGCTCATGCCCACATATTGCTTGAAAAAGCTCATGAAATAGCTCTCGCTGAACCCGCTCAGGCCTGCCAGGTCCGCCACCTTGATCTTCTCGCGGTAATGCTCTGCGATATACTGCAGGACGGTCCTCAGCTGCAGCCGGTTCTCGAATGTGCTGCGGCTCTCCTGCGGTTCCCGGATATAGCCGTATTCAAAAAGCAGGATGATCACATGGAGCAGGCTCTCCCTCAGCCGCATCTCATAGAATGGCGGACGATTCCGGAAACAATCCAGCGCGCCCAGAAAGGCCTCTTTGATCTCCCGGTAGCCTCTGTCGGAAGTACGGATCACCCCCGGCATCTGCAGCTGGCCTTCTGCCAGCGGCCTCAGATATTTGGAGGCCGACAGGTCCTGTCCCTGTGCCCCGAGCAGATCCAGATGAAAGACCAGGCTGTCTGAGACCATTGTCCTGCCGGGGATCTCATACGCGGAGTGCGTGCAGTAAGGAGGGATCAGAATAATATCGCCCTCCTCTGCGCGAAAGGGTTCCTGCCCGACCCGGTAGTCCGACGTCCCCTCACGGATCAGCGTGATCTCCATCTCTTCGTGCCAGTGAAGCGCGAGCTCTCTGTATGTCACGGGCACCAGACAATGGTAGCTGTTCACCGGCAGGAAAATATCGCCGTGCCTCGCTTTTTCTCTCACCGCGGCCTGATTCGTTGTTTCCGGCATGCTCACCTCTCATAAAAAACATAGAATCCTGTTAGAAATTCCTGCAATATCGCAAGAATTATATGTTCTGTTTATCGTATTATACTATCACAGGCAGGGCACAGCAAGAAACCCGCCGCAATACATAAACATATTCATTCTCTTGTTTATATGGAGGAATTACAAATGGCAGCAAAATGGTTAAAAGACACTGTATTCTATGAGATCTACCCTCAGTCTTTCAAGGATACAAACTCAGACGGCATCGGAGATTTCAACGGGATCATCGAAAAGCTGGATTATATTAAGAGCCTTGGCTGCAACGCTCTCTGGATCAATCCCTGCTACGACTCCCCTTTTAAAGATGCAGGTTACGACGTCCGCGACTACAAAAAAGTGGCACCCCGTTACGGCACCAACGAAGATCTTTACCGTCTCTTTGACAAAGCCCATGAGAAGGGCATCCGGGTCCTTCTTGACCTGGTCCCCGGCCATACTTCCGAGGAGCACCCCTGGTTTGTCGAAAGCCAGAAGGTGGAGAAAAATGAATACTCCGACCGCTTCATCTGGACGGATTTCTGCTTCCAGGGCGCCGGCGGACTCCCCTATGTCGGCGGTGAGAGCGAGAGAAGCGGCTGCTATATTTTGAACTTCTTCAAGTGCCAGCCCGCCCTCAATTACGGTTTCTACAAGGTGACCGAACCCTGGCAGAAGAGCTTCCGCGATCCTGCGGCCATCGCTACCCGCGAGGCTCTTAAGGACATCATGCGGTTCTGGCTCTCCCACGGCTGCGACGGCTTCCGCGTAGACATGGCTTCCTCCCTGGTCAAAAACGACGATGAGAAGAAGAGCGGTACCAGTGCGATCTGGAAGGATGTGCGCCGCATGCTGGACCTCGAGTTCCCGGATGCCGCGATGGTGGCGGAATGGAGCAATCCTTCCCTGTCCCTGCGCTGCGGCTACGACATGGACTTCGTTCTCAACGAGCAGGGCGGCGGTTACTCCACACTGATGCGCGACTATTACAACCACGGCGGCAGCATTCACGGAGACAGGAATGCAGAAGATCACAGTTATTTCAAGAAAGATGCAGGCGGCAGCATAGCCCGTTTCCTTGACCAGTATCTGGAGTGGTATGAGGACACCAAAGATCATGGATACATCTCTGTTCTGACCTGCAACCATGACACGATCCGTCCCAGTTATAACCTGGATACGACCGAGCTTAAGCTCGCTTACTCCTTCCTCTTCACACTTCCCGGCGTACCCTTCCTGTACTATGGCGACGAGATCGGTATGAAGTACCTCGATGTGCCTACCAAGGAGGGCGGATACTTCCGCACAGGAGCCAGAACCCCCATGCAGTGGGACGGCAGCGCAAACCTGGGCTTCTCCGAAGGCGAGGCGTCTGATCTCTATCTTCCGGTAGACAGCAGCGAGGATGCCCCTACCGTTGCGGCGCAGGAAAAGGATCCCGCATCCCTTTTGAACACCGTACGCGCGATCCTGACGCTTCGCCATCAGGAAGAAGACCTGCAGGCAGACGCGGACTTTAAGGTCGTGTGCAGTGAAGCCGGAAAGCCTTTCGTCTACAGGCGCGGTGACCTGCTCTGCGCAGTGAATCCCGCAGGCAGTGAACAGTCCGTCGCACTCCCCGCTTCCGCGGCCGCGAAACTTGAAGGCAGCGTGCTGTTCGAGCTGGGCAGGACTTCCCTCGATAACGGTGTTCTCACCGTTGGTGCCCAGTCCTTCGTTGTAATAAAATAATAGAAAAAATCTCCTGTAAATCCGGGATCACCCCGGCTCTACAGGAGATTTTTTATCTGTCGCCCGTCTGTCTGAACGGCTCAGCGCAGTATATACGCCTTTAGTTCATTATAGATCTTATCCTCGTCCGGAGGACATCCCATGATGCACACGTCGAAGTCTTTCGTGCACTTTCCTACGCCCAGCTTTCCGGTCTTGCCCTGCATACCCTGACCGATGCCGATCGGTGTATCCAGCTTATCGAGAAGACCTTCCTCCTTGAGTCTCCACAGCGCTCCGGAAAGGCTCGCGTAGCAGGCGCTGCAGGAATCGACTTCGTTGACAGCGTAGGACACTTCCAGGATCTTGTGCTCCCGGGGAAGGTCCTCCTTCATCTCCTTGCCGGCATAGCCATGGAAACCGCCGAGGTCGATGATCTGCGCGGAGTCAAGATCCGCTGATCCGATTCCCAGCTGTTCCGCCATCCGCACATAGGGAACATCGTCCGGTGTGTAATGCAGAAGACTGCAGGCATAGCTGTCCACCAGCACCGGATCCGCCGCCGCCATTACACAGTTGCGCACCACCGGATTACCGCCCTCTTCAAAATCCAGGTCTCCGCAGATATGGTCCACAACGATGAAGTCCTGCCGGATCCCGGCCTGCAGATGCGCGATCGGTTTGTGCAGACCCATGCGGTGAAAACGTGATTTCTCCGTGTTGGGAATAAGTCCCTTGAGGTTTTTGAGCGAACAGGTCATTTTAGTCTGACAGTGTCCCTTGAGCACCGGCACATTGATCAGGAAATCGATACTGTCCACCGCGTCAATGATATTGAGCTTCATGCCGGCGCAGTCGACTTCATGCCATTTGTCTTTTTGTCCGTCTATAAAGGGCACATCGTATTTTTCGCACAGTTCTTTGTAGCCGCAGTATATAAACGCTTCAGAAGTTCGGTCTCCGACCCATGAACTCTCCACAATAACAATATTCTCAAACTGATTTTCCTGCAGATATTCGACAATTCCTGCCACCACTTCGGGGTGCGTAGTGGCACCGAACTCCGCAGGGGAGGCAACCACCAGGTTGGGTTTAATGCCGATTCTTTTCTTTTTGTCCCCGATCAGACTCGCAAGGTCTGTTTTGGAGAGCAGTTCCCTGGTCATCTCCTTATATTCAGTTCCATAAAGTTTCCAGATCTGATTTTTGGCGATCATTCTACTCCCTTCTTACACATAACGGCCACCGCACCCGCGATGGCCGCCTGCCTGATCTTATCTCTTACAGCTCTTCCCCGTTTGTCGCGATCACATTTTTGTACCAGTCAAAAGATTTCTTGCGGTATCTCGCTCCGGTCCCTGTGCCGTCGTCATTGAGATCCACATAGATGAACCCATAGCGTTTGGCCAGCTCGCCGGTGGTGAAGGACACAACATCGATGCAGCCCCAGGGCGTGTATCCCATGAGTTCAACGCCATCGTATTCCACTGCTTTTTTCATCTGCTCGATGTGCGCGCGCAGATAATCGATCCTGTAACTGTCGTCACAGTTCTTGTCGTCCAGCAGCTTATCATAGGCGCCAAGGCCGTTCTCCACAATGAACATGGGCTTTTCGTAGCGCTCGTACAGGGCGTTCAGCGCATATCTAAGGCCTACAGGATCAATAGCCCAGCCCCAGTCGGAGACTTTCACATAGGGATTGGGCACGGAATGGGCATTGCCGCCGACGATCATTGCGCCGGCCTTCTCGACTTTAGCCTTAACAGTGTTGGTCATGTAGTAACTGAAGCCGATGTAGTCCACAGTTCCCTGTGCCAGGATCTCCGCGTCGCCTTCTTCCATTACAGGCGCGGTTCCCTCTCTCTCCCACTCCTTATAAGCATAGGCGCCGTAGTGTCCCCTGCACATGACGTCGGAGAATACATATCTCTCGTGCATGGCCTCCACAGCCTGCATGATGTCATCCGGGTCACAGGAATAGGGATAGAACGGCACAAAACCGAGCATGCAGCCGATCTTGAAATCGGGATTGATCTCATGGCCCTTCTTCACGACGATCGCGGAGGCCACCATCTCATTGTGGGCCGCCTGATAGAGCGCCTTCTTGGGATTTTCAAACTGCGAGAAGCGGATGCCGGAATTGGTCCAGCCGAAAATATCGACAGCCGTATTGGACTGATTGTTGATCTCGTTGAAGGTCATCCAATATTTGACCTTATTCTTGTAGCGCTCCATGACACACAGCGCGTAGCGCACAAAGAAGTCCACCAGTTTGCGGTTGACCCAGCCGCCGTATTCCTGTGTCAGGTAATAAGGCATTTCGAAATGGCTCAGCGTGATCACGGGCTCGATGCCGTATTTCAACAGCTCGTCAAACAGATCGTCATAAAACTGAAGTCCCGCCTCATTGGGCTCCGTCTCATCGCCCTTTGGAAAGATACGGCTCCATGAAATCGAGGTGCGGAAACACTTAAAGCCAAGTTCCGCAAACAGCTTCACATCACCTTTATAGGTGTGGTAAAAATCGATTCCTTTGTGATTGGGATAATTCTCGCCGGGAACCACGCCGTCCGTAATGCGCCGCGCCACCTTGTTGGACCCGCCGGTCATCACGTCGCTGACACTGGGTCCTCTTCCGTTCACGTCCCAGGCGCCTTCAAGCTGATGCGCCGCTACGGCTCCGCCCCACAGAAAGTCTTTTGAAAATGCCATATCCAGTCTCCCTTCTCTGTTTTGACTAATTGTAGTTACCTATTTACAAAATCTCAGTCGACCCTCTTGATCCACAGGTTCAGGTCCATCTCGCCTTTGATCCCGGGAACCGAACCGGTCTCCGAATACTGCCACCAGGTGAAATGATAAGGCGTCTGAGGTGTCTCCTCATAGTCCGCGTACCAGATCTCAAAGTCATTGAGCGTTTCGTTGTCAAAATAGTTCTTTTCCCAGTAGAGGTTGGTGTAGAGCGCTGTTTTACATTTCATGGCTGACTCTGCCGCCTTTTTAAAGGCCTGCGCGTTGGCGGAGATCTGCTCACGGCTCAGGTTATCTGCCCTTCCCTGCGCCCCCTCGATAGACTCGGGATCATATACCAGGGGAAGGGTCATCCTGACGCCGGACCTCTGGATCACGTCCGCGGCGAACAGCGCTTCTTCCGCGGCTTCCTCTTCATTGACCGCCTGGGAAAAGAAATAGGCGCCGACTTCAAGGCCGGCCGCTTCCGCGCCTTGCATATACTCAATAGCCATAGAGTCCTCGTTGAGGGTTCCCTCCGCTCCGTAGCCGCGGAATCCCACGCGGACAAACACGAACTCGTAGCCCGCGTCCGCAACAGCCTGCCAGTCGATCTCGCCCTGGTGATCCGATACATCGATTCCTTGAAGAGATTCATAGTTCTCGTCAAAATATGCGATATTCTCAGAAATCTCGTCCAAATAGGAGAAATTCGCGGGATTGTAAGGATTCGGGCGGACAGTTACCGATTCCTGCCCCTTCGCGTTCCCGGCCGTCTCTTCCGGCTCCACTTTATGATCCGCTGCTCTCGTCTCTTCCGCCTCTTCTGATACGATCTGCTGCCCGGCTGCCGATTTCTGCATCGCTTCGGGAATCTCCGCGCTCATGGCCGAACAGCCTCTGAGAAGAGACGCAACGCACAAAAGAGGCAGCACTGCGTAAAAAGCCGTCTCTCTGAATTCGCCAAGTCCTCTTTTGTCATCGTTCTTCTTACTCAAAATCCCTGCTCCCTGTCCGAACACTCCGGACTCTCGTCCGATTTCAACTTCTATTATTTTTCTGACTCTTACGCCTCAGCAATGCATTCGATCTCGCAGAGCGCGCCCTTGGGGATCTGCTTCACAGCGACGCAGCTTCTGGCGGGTTTGGAGGTGAAATACTTCGCATAAACTTCGTTGAAAGCGGCAAAGTCTGACATCTCAGCCAGAAAACATGTCGTCTTGATCACCTTCTCTGCTCCGGATCCCGCCGCTTCCAAAATAGCGATCACATTCCTGCAGCTCTGCTCAGCCTGCTCTTTAATGCCCTCCGGCATCTCGCCCGTAGCGGGATCGATCGGAATCTGACCGGAAGTAAAGACCATTCCGTTTGCCACAAATCCCTGTGAATACGGGCCGATCGCGCCGGGCGCGTTTGTTGTGCTGATCACTTTCATAGCATATCTCCTTTCATCTACGGACTGCTTAAGCCCGTTGTTTCAATTGCTTTTTTCCACAAAACCCAGTTCCGAAGCGCTGGGGAGACCGTATGCGCTGTCTGCTGAAGTGACTGCTCTCAGGATCGCCTCGCTAAGAACCTCTGCGCCGAGAGCGGCGACCAGATCCTGGTCCGCGTTTACTTCTCCCACAGATAACGCATAGATGCTGTCTCCGTCCGCAGAAGTGTGCACAGGGTTGATCGCGCGGGCGTATCCGTTGTGCGCAACTCCTGCGATCTTGCACAGCTGGGCCTTGTCAAAATGTCCGTTTGTTATGACCGCGGCGATCGTCGTATTGCCGGTAAACTTGTTCTCTACGGCTTCGATAGAGCCGCTCATCTTCGCCAAAGTGCTCCGCAGCTCTGTTTTATCCTCACTTAACAGGCCCGCGACCTGCGCTCCGCTCTTCCAGTCATAGATGTCGCCCAGTGCGTTGAGCACCACGATCGCGCCGATCTGCAGTTCCCCGATCTGGATCGCGTAACTGCCCACGCCCGTCTTCATAGCGGTCTCCATTCCGCCGATCTTTCCGACGGAAGCGCCGCAGCCTGCGCCATAATTGCCGTCTTTATAGTTGGGCGTCTCAAAAGCCGCTTTTGCCGCGGCATAGCCCATTTTGCTGTCCGGCCTCACTGCTGCCGAGCCCACTGTGAGATCATAGATGTCCGACTGTACTACCAGCGGAACCTTGGCAACGCCGGTGTCAAAACCTATATCGTGCTCTTCAAGATACTGCATGACGCCGTTCCCCGCGCCGAGTCCGAAAGCGCTGCCGCCCGAGAGAACAACCGCGTGGATCTTCTGCATGGACATCAGCGGGTTGAGCATCTGGCTGTCTCTGGAAGCCGGTCCGCCGCCGCGCACATCCAGTCCGGCCCGCATCCCCTCATCGCTGATCAGGACCGTCATGCCTGTCGCCGCCTCTGTGTCCTCCACCTGTCCGATCCTCAGCGGCTGAATATCGAGAACGCTGATCTCCCTGAACTTCTTAAAAGCTTCCGCATTTCCATTATATATCATAATCGATCCCCTTTCCCCCTATCCGGTCATTTAGCGATCTGTCTTGCGACGTAGATCCCGCTCGCTGAAGCGTGTGAAAGTGAGTGTGTGATGCCGCTGCCGTCTCCGATCACGTAAAGGCCCTCGTACTTGGTCATCAGATTCTCGTCTACCTTTACTTCCATATTGTAAAACTTGACTTCCACGCCATAGAGCAGCGTGTCCTCATTGGCCGTTCCGGGAGCGATCTTATCCAGCGCATAGATCATCTCGATTATTCCGTCGAGAATCCGCTTGGGGAGAACGAGGCTGAGATCGCCCGCTGCCGCGTTCAGGGTCGGCACTGTGAACGATTCCTCTATACGGCTCTTTGTGCTCCTGCGTCCGCGGATCAGATCTCCAAAGCGCTGAACGATCACGCCGCCTCCGAGCATATTGCTCAGCCTGGCAATGCTCTCGCCGTATCCGTTAGAGTCTTTAAAAGGCTCAGAAAAGTGCTTGGCCACAAGAAGCGCGAAATTGGTGTTGCCCGTCTGGCGCTCAGGGTCCTCATAGCTGTGTCCATTCACGGTCACAATACCGTTGGTGTTTTCATTGACCACTACGCCTTTGGGATTCATGCAGAACGTGCGGACAAGGTCTCCGTACTCCTTCGTGCGGTAGACGATCTTGCTCTCATACAGCTCGTCTGTCAGATGGGAGAATACTTCCGCCGGCAGTTCCACGCGCACTCCGATATCAACCCTGTTGGACTTGGTCCCGATGTCGAGCGAACGGCAAACCGATTCCATCCATTTACTGCCGCTGCGGCCGGCGGAGATCACGCATTTGCGGCTCTCATACACCTTGTCCCCGCAGTTTCTGTCTTTTCAACATCTTTCACGGCTTTGTCAAAATAGAAATCCACCCTGTCCTTTAAATAATCATACAGGTGCTCCAGGACAATGTAGTTGATGTCCGTTCCGAGGTGACGGACGGAAGCGTCCAGAAGGTGCAGATCATTCTGGAGGCACTTCTTCTTGATCGAGGTACCTGCAGTGGAATAGAGTCTGGTCCCCTCTCCGCCAAAGCGCAGATTGATCTTATCCACGTATTGCATCAGCTCGATCGCCGTTTTCTTTCCTATATATTCGTGCAGTGTTCCGCCGAAATCGTTGGTAATATTATATTTTCCGTCGGAGAAAGCTCCCGCCCCTCCGAAGCCGCTCATAATGGAACAGCTTTTGCAATGGATGCAGGATTTGACCTTGTCCCCGTCGATCGGACATTTGCGCTTTTTCAGCTCATGTCCCATCTCAAACACCGCTATCTTAAGTCCCGGTTTTTTCTCCGCCAGCTCGTAGGCTGTAAAGATACCGCCGGGCCCGGCTCCGACAATGATCACATCGTACATATAAAACTCCTCTTTCATTATATTATTCTCGGATACTAAACAGATAATTGTATGACAAAGTCTGTATTTTCAGATAATTTAATTTTCTTCTTGCTTATTGTCAGAACTTTGTTATAATAGACTTAACAAAAGAAAAGGCATATCGGCTGACAAGCCTTCTACTTAATTATAGAACTAAAAGCCGACTGAATAAACAAAAGGAGGTCACGTAAATGAAATTGCAGGTATTTTCAGAATAGAGGTATCCGATGACGAGAAAGTCGGATACCTCTTTTTTTTGCGCTTTTTTCGTCTCTTTATGGATATAATACCATACGTATGCTGTTTCTCCGCATAAAAAACCGCTTCCCTTTTCAGGAAAGCGGTATCTTTTTGTCTTTTTCGTCTCAGGCAATCGCGATCGCCTCATATCTCTCGGAGTTAATGATCTTCTCCATCGCTTCTGCAGGATTCATGCCGACGCACTGCATGACCTGACGGAAGACCGCAGCGGACTGGCCGCTTGCCAGCTGCACGCCTGTGCGGGTCTTGTCAGCGTGGAAAACATCGTGGCGGCTTGCCACATTCCAGAAGATAATATTAGGGATCTGGTAGCCGAACTTTCTGAATCTCTTTGCCATCTTTTCATAGAAGGTCCAGTCCTTGTTACCGCAGTAATCGATCTCCATATCGGAGATGACAACGAGTGACTTTGGCATATCCTTCTGCGCAACATGGTTCTTCACCGCGATCTCCAGGACATGCTCGAAAGCTGCCTGCAGATTCGTATTGCCTGCCCAGTCGCTCATGTTGATGCTGCGGATCTTCTGCGCAAGAGTCTCACCCTTGAGCACCTGGATTCTGGATGTTCCGGAGAAGGACATGAACATGTTGTGGTAAGGTCCGGTGTTTCTCTCGGCAAAATATACCGCCAGACCAACCGATGTCGCCATTGGTCTACCGTACATAGAGCCGGAAGTGTCCGCAATTACCAGCGCATTGGTTCCTGCTTCCACGTAATCAGGCAGCTGACGCCACTGGGCTTCCAGTACGTCATTGTCCACGATATGGAATCCTGCCCAGCTCATAGTCATGACCTTTTCTACAATGTCGTAAGGAAACAGTGTCGCGGAATGGATCTTCTCCGCACCGTTCACCGCCTTCTGAATGAAAGCGCTGTAACGCTCTCTATCGTGCTTCATAAAAGCATTTCTGTAAATCATCATAGCTCTGGAAGGTACCGCGCTGTAACGGATCTCATCCCAGCGTCCAGCGGACATGAGCGTTTCCACAACGCCGATGTGCTTACGCATCGCGCGCACAAGACGCTTGAACTCATATACAGAGTAGCCGAGCTTCTGCGCGGTCAGGATGCCAAGCTTTCTGGTTCTCTCGGAAGAAGCATCCGCGGTCTTGATCCACTTCGCGAGCAGGGAGATCGCGTTTCCTGCCTGCAGGTTCACACGGTCCTCCTCAAACTGCTTCTTCATGGATTCCCACATCTCGCCCTCCAAAGGAGTGCCGATCAGGCAGTAAAGGTCGTCGTAACGGCCGTATACACCGATCAGATCCAGATTCAGACGAAGTGCTTCCGGATGATATTTTGCCATAAACTGCAGGATCGTACGGAAGGTCTGTCTTTCACCCAGTCCGCCTCTGACATCTCTTGCATAGAATGCGATCTTTGTCGCGAAAAGCGGATCTTCCTTGTAGGCCTCGGAGAAAAGGCGGGTGATCCGCTCCTTATCCGCGCCGCGAAGGGAACCTGCTGTTCCGAAGAAATCCAGTCTCGCATCGCCTGTGGTGTTGAGTGCCACAGCACCATTTTCAGTTCTTGTAAATATTGCAGCCAGCTTTGCTGCTTCAGCGAAATTCATTGCCGTTTCCTCCTTTCCGGACCTGTGGTCCTGTTTTCTTTCTGTGCCCACTATAACAGGCAAAAAAAGCTTTGTCATTCTACCCGTGGTATAATATAATTTGATAAAGGTATATGCCCGCACAATTGAATATTTGTTCTTTGAGCAAAAGCACCTAAACGGCCTTCGCTTAACCCGCATGGTGCTGCGCCGAAGCCTATCGGCTTCCGGGGCTGGCAGAGAAATCGGTCAACCTTCCATTCTTGAAAAAAAGAGCATGAAAAATGACACTGCATGAGCGTTTTTCGTGCTGTGTCTTTTTTGTTACCCAAAAATATGTGTGCGGATGATTTATTGAAATGAAGCGCGAAACCAACACTCCAAAACCGCATATTGTCCTGTGCGCTCCCAAAAAGACCGGCAAGACTACGCTCATCGAGCGGATTATGCAGGAGACAAAGGCACCGACAGATGAACCGCCGATTCCGGTATATGGATTTCAGACAAAGAGAATTGCTTGTTCGGACGGCGTTAACCGGATCTATATGTTCCCCGCCGGCCATGTTCAGACCAACAGTCTCCCATCGGATACCTGTTATCTGGGCAGCACCTGCGGCCGTGTGAGAGATGTCTGTACAGAGACCTTCGAAACCTACGGCACTGCTCTGATCCGTTCAGCCCGCCCCGGTGGTCTCATCATCATGGATGAGATCGGCCATATGGAAAAGGATGCGCGACTGTTTCTTCAGGCAGTCTTCGACGCCCTGGACGGAGATATTCCCGTTCTGGCTTCTGTGAGATACACAGATGGCTCCATTGACTACCTCGAGCGCATCAAGAACCACCCGTGGGTGCAATTGTATATGCTTACCGAGGAGAACCGGGACGCTGTATACGCTGAAATCAGAAATGCCATTTTCAGTGACAGAAAGGAGGGAAGAGATCATGAACCGCTATAGTCTCAGAAATCTTCTTTTTCTCACAATTTGCTGCGACCTTGGTCTGTTCTCCAAGAGACTGATCGCGCCGGCGGCCAATATTTTGACCGATTTTATGAGGATCCCGGGAGGAATCGGCACGAGCTTTTCACTGATGTTTATCATCGTAGCTGCTGAGCTTGTTCCCATCTTCGGGTGTGCCACACTGATGAGCATTATACAGAGCATGATCGCTCTGTCGCTCGGCATGGTCGGCAGCATGGGAATCCTGTCGCCCATAGGCTACATCGTTCCCGGCATGGTGATCGACCTGATCTTCCTGTTGTCGCGGAAAACCGACCTAGGCACAGATCTCACCCTGACACTCGCCAATATGTTCGGCGCGGCAGCCGCCAGTCTGACCGCAAACCTCATTGTGTTCCATCTGCCCGGCGTCCCACTCGCTTTATACGTCGTTGTGGCACTCGCCAGCGGCGCGGTGTGCGGATGCTTCGCAGGTGTTCTGGCCAAAAGACTGCGCCCCGTTATATCAGCCTCCAGTGCCGACGGCCTCGAAGAACCGAGTATTCCGGCAGCAAACCAAGCGCCGAAAAACTAAAATCTAATTTCAAAGGAGTAAAACAAAAATGCAAAAGAAATCAATCGCCACAATCATTGCCATCCTGGTCGTTGTCGCTGCAGTACTTGTCTTTGTCAACCGAAAAGGGGACAAAAATGTGTCAGGCCTGATCCTTTCCGGCAGCGGCAAAGAGATCACGGTTGCCTGGGAAGATGTCGGCGGACAATCTTTTGAAGGCGATCTTGTCAATGGAAAAGGCGAAGTAACGCATCACGAATACACAGGCTCCGAGCTGCAGGCTCTGCTTGCGGCAAACGGCATCGAAGTCACAGAGAGTTCCGTGATCACCGCCGCATCGGAGGACAACTATTCAGCGGAGCTGACCGGAGCAGAGCTCCTTGAAGCCGGTAAAGTATACGTCGCGCTGACGGACGGCGGCAAGCAGCTTGAAGGCATCGACGGCGGACAAGGAGCGCAGCTCATCGTGTTCGGCGATCAGAACAGCAAGCGCGCTGTGCGGTACCTTAAGACGATTTCTGTCAAATGAATATTAAAGACCGGGAGCAGATCAACTGTTCCCGGTCTTTTTACGTAATAATCAAGATATCAATTCCTGTTCCATAAGCCGCTGCCACTCCTCCGGAGTATTGCAGCTCGTGCTCTTTCTGACACCATCTGTAAGTGCTTCCGCATTCACATAGACCACGTCCAGATCATTCAGAAAATCGCGTATCCGCAGCTTCTCTTTCCGGCCGTCTGCAAGCCTCTGCGTTAGTTCGGGCAGGACCCGCTTGTGATAAATTCCCAAAAGCGTCTGGAGTCTGCCGCTCCCATCAATGACAAGCACTGCGTCTCGCTGCTGCGAGACTTCTGTCATATAGGCCATGAGCTCGCGCGCCATCTGCGCGTCAGCGAAGGGCGTATCCACCGGTGTCACGAACAGATACTCCTCCCTGCAGACTGTCAGCGCGGCCTCCAGGCCGCCCATGGGGCCGCATCCCGGAAACCTGTCTGAGACTTTCTGCGCATGGATCTCGGGATAGCTCTCTCCCGTTCCGATTGAAAGCCAGACATCTGTGCACGGCGATTCTTCTCCTGACAGTGCACGAAAAAGGCGCACCGCATTCGGCGTACCTTCTGCTGTAAGCATCGCTTTATCTGTTCCCATTCGGCGGCTTTTCCCGCCGCATAGGATCACTGCACTCATTTTATATTGCTTCATCATAATCATTTGGGCCTGTTATTCAGTCTAAAAAAATCTTCTGCAGGAAATTGTAGTGACCAAGCGACCAGAAATCGCCGTCGTGACCATATCCTTCTACAAGATCATTTTGATTGGGAATTCCCTTTTTGTCCATCTCTTTCCCGTAGTAAGCTGTAACTTCGATATTCCAGGGATCTTCTGTACCGACGGTCAGATAGATATAGCGGGGCATGGTCTCAGGGGATTCGATCGTAAAATCATCAAAGATCGGCCAGTTCCAGTAAGTTCCCGCATAGTACGGAGTAGGAATAACGCCCGGGTCGGGAGCAAGGCTTGCGATGTACGCTATTTTGGACTGCCACTTGAATCCGGTGGCAAGGGATGTCGTCGCACCCTGAGAGACTCCGGAAACCGCTGTGTTCAGGCGGCCTGTCTTCACACTATAGCGTTCCTCAATAAAAGGCATGAGGTCAAGACCTATATCATCGACAGTCTTGTCATAGGAAAGGCGCATCTCTTCCTCTGTCTTGGAATCTTTATCTGCAAGAGGATCGGTGTACATGTCAACACCGACTATGATCATCGGGACTGTCAGCCCTTCGCTGAGCATGTTGCCGTACAGGATCTGCAGGCTTGAGTCCTCATAGACATGGGAATCATAAGCGCCGCCCCAACCGTGGATCATGTAGAGAACGGGATACTCCTGTGACTCGTCGTAGCCGGCCGGCAGCAGCACGTTGCAATATTTATTGTCGCCTGCAGTCGCGGAATAGTATTCTACATCCTCATCGATCGTGCCGTAATCCACATCGCCATGCCTCTCAAGGAGTTCTGCGGGAACAGAGTCGTAAGTCTCCATGGCATAGAGATCGCGAAGGCCTTCATCTGCTGCCGGACTGTCTTTTGCCGAAGCAGCTTCCGCCGCCCCTGCTCCGCAGGCTGCAAGACTAAGGATCATAATGCTCCCAAGAATCAGGGCCGATATTCTCTTCATTTTACTCATATTTCTGCCTCTTCCATTTAAGTCTTTTCTGTGCTTTTTTACTGTGACTTCATTATATATGTTCTGACTACGCCTCGCTAATAGTTATAATGAATATCTTGATATTCAATACCGCCGGCCAGATTTTCCTGACCGGCGGTACAATTTTTGGATCACTTCAGCGTGATCGCAGCGCCAAGCTCTTCGAACTTTGCTTTCAGAGCTTCTGCTTCTTCGATGGAAACGCCATCTTTGATTATCTTCGGAGCAGCTTCGACAAATTCCTTCGCCTCTCTCAGCCCAAGTCCCGTAATCTCACGAATGGCCTTGATGACCTTTACCTTTTGCGAACCGAAATTCGTCAGTTCTACATCGAACTCGGTCTTCTTCTTAGGTGGTTTCGGATCCTTTGGTACAATTTGCGTTATGGCTGCAGAGACACCAAACTCTTTTTCGCATGCTTTGGTAAGTTCGAGCAGCTCCTTTACAGTCAGTCCCCTGATAGAATCAAGGATCTCAGAAATCATCAGTTTTTCCATGTATATCGCCTCCTTTCTGATCATGGAAACACAAAGGAAAAGCAAATACAAAAAGCCGCCTGTCTCTTCGGACAAGCGGCTTTCTTAGTATTAATCACAGCAGACTGTCTGGTTATCCCACGATTCGCGCAGAGGCTCCCCGTGCCAGGTATCTGCTTGATCCGGTCATAAGAAGGCATTCATCAATAAGCCCTGCCGCGTCCTTGGCAGTCGGCATAATTGTCCTCTGGAGATCAAACGAGCGATTTGTATTTTTTAAGCCGTTTATTGTCATCATCAGCATTGCCTTTCCTTTCCGGACCTGTGGTCCTGTTTCTGTCGGTCAGTATAGCGTTTCAGATTCGGTTTGTCATTCAACTACAAGTATAACCGGCATTTCCTTATCCCGGTTTTCATTGTCAATCTACTCTATTTTCCGGATCTGCCCAACGACCGGTAACCTTTGGACAGCAGAAGGCTTTCCAGTTCGGCCAGATCATCGGTGTGGAGAACGATCATCGGCTGACCGGTTGCCCGATCCCAGGCAGCATAGAGGAAGTTGATATTCAGGTTTGCCGCTTCCACCACATCCAACAGCCCGGCCAGGCTGCCCACACTGTCGCTGACCTCCACGGCCAGCACAGATGTCAGTTTCGTCAGATACCCCGCCTCTGCCAGGGTGCTGCAGGCCAGACTGTCATTGTCGGTGAGAATCCTCACGGTACCGAACTCCCCGTTCTCATTGGTGACGAAAGCCCGCAAATCAACACCGGCCTGTGCGAGGGTACCCACCAGAGTCCTCAGGGCACCCTTTCTGTTTTCCGTGTAAATAGAAATCTGCTTGATCATGCGGGACTTCCCCCTTTCATGTTGAGAAAATTTTTCAGCATAGTCCGTCCGTCAGGGGTCAGGATAGATTCCGGGTGAAACTGGACTCCATATATGGGCAGATCCCGATGTTCCACTGCCATGACCTCCCCATCCTCTGTCCGGGCAATTATATTGAGCACATCGGGAATTGTGTCCGGGTCCGCCGCCAGGGAATGATATCGGGCTGCCTTCGTCTTCTCAGGGCAGTCCCTGAACAAGGGGCATTCCGTATCCAGAATAACCATGGACTGCTTGCCGTGCATCAGCTCTTTCGCATATGTCACTTTTGCCCCGAAAGCCGCACAGATAGCCTGATGACCCAGGCAGACCCCCAGAACCGGGCAGATCTTCCCGAGTTCCTTTGCTGCTTCCAGAGTGATCCCGGCGTCCTCAGGCCGTCCGGGACCGGGAGAAAGGATCACCCGTTCCGGATTCAATGCTCTGATTTCATCCAGTGTCATCTCATCGTTGCGGATGACCTTTATATCAGGATCCATCTCTCCCACCATCTGGACCAGGTTATAGGAAAAGCTGTCGTAATTGTCTATGAGCAGGATCATGTCTCCACCTCCCCGGCTTGCTCCAGAGCGTTCACCACTGCCCTGGCTTTGTTGATGCACTCGGCATACTCTCGCTCCGGTACCGAGTCGGCGACAATTCCCGCCCCGGATCGGATGAACACCTTCCCGTTCTTCTTATAGGCAATGCGGATCGCGATGCAGGTATCCATGTTCCCGGTGAAGTCCAGATAGCCGATCGCCCCGCCGTAGATGCCTCTCTTGTTGTTCTCCAGCTCTCCGATGAGCTGGCAGGCCCGGATCTTGGGTGCTCCGGACAGCGTTCCGGCAGGGAGCACCGCCTCCACGGCGTCCAAAGCGTCGCAATCTGCCCGGATCTCTCCCCGAACGGTGGAGCCGATGTGCATCACATGGGAATACCGCTCGATGGAGTGGAACTTCTCCACCTGTACCGAGCCGAATCTGCTGATCTTCCCCAAATCGTTGCGGCCAAGATCAACCAGCATGTTGTGCTCCGCCAGCTCCTTCTCGTCAGAGAGAAGGTCGGCCTCCAGTGCCCTGTCCTCCGCCTCGGTCTTCCCTCTGGGTCGTGTGCCCGCCAGAGGGAAAGTATGAAGGATGCCGTCCTCCAGTTTTACCAGCGTCTCTGGAGAAGCGCCCGCCACCTCCACGTCGGTTCCGGAAAAGTAGAACATATAGGGGGAAGGGTTCAGGGTCCGCAGGATACGATAGGTGTTGAGCAGACTTCCTTCGAAAGGCGCCGAGAGCCGATTGGACAGGACGATTTGAAAAATGTCACCCTCCCGGATATAGGCCTTGGCTTTCTCCACCATGGAACAGTATGCAGCCTGATCGAAGAGGGGTGTCACCTCCCCCAGCAGCCTCCCGCCGGGCTCACTCTTCTCCGCGCCGTACCTGAGCAGATCCTCAAGACTCTTCAATTCCCGGACCGCTTTGTTGTAGCCGGTTTCCGGGTAACGCAGGTCCACGTTAACTATCAGAATGATCTTCTGCCGGAAGTTGTCAAAGGCGATCACTTTGTCGAAGAGCATCAGATCAACGTCCCTAAACTGCTCCGTGTCCTCGGTCTTTCGTCTGGCAGCAGGCTCTTTGTAAGTCAGGTAATCGTAAGAAAAGTATCCTACCAGTCCTCCGGTAAAGGGCGGCAGTCCTTCCAGCCGGGGACTTTTGTAATCGTTCAGGATCTGCCGCAAATAGACAGCAGGGTCGTCGGTCTGAAATGTCAGGTTTCCCACCTTCATCTCCCCGTTCAGGCATGTGACCTCCAGCTTGGGGTCAAAGCCAAGGAAGGTATATCGCCCCCACTTCTCCCGGTCCTCCACCGATTCCAAAATATAGCAGTGGCTGGACACATTTTTCAGCTTTCTGAGGACCTGAATAGGGGTACATAGGTCAGAGAGCAGCTCACAGCTCACCGGCAGGACCTTGTACTTTCCGGCTGCCGCCAGGGTTTTGACCTCCTCCAGGCTTGGTCTTATGTTCATGCAGACTCCTTTCCCTGTCGAAGGAAATAAAAAAAGTCCTCGACAGAATTACAGTTCTGTCAAGGACGAATAAGTTCGCTTATCCGCGGTGCCACCTTGATTCACGGAAAAAAAGATCCGTGCTCTTGACGGGATACAGACATATCCCCGGCAACTGACGTATGCCCTCACGTCGCAGAATACTCGGCTCACGCCTTTGACTGCGCCCTCAGCGGTCCATTTGACAACTCGTTTCCTGTCCGGATCTCAGCACCCCGGACTCTCTGTGAAGGCGTTTTTTGCCTTTATCTCCGCTTCAACGGTTTGACGTGTGAAACTTAACATATTTTAGTGCATTTGTCAATAGGATACACAGAGCGCATTGACGATCACCTTTGTGATCCTTTTTTCAAAAGCCGCTACTCTCGGAGCAAGATATCCTCCTCTGATTACCAACTGAATACAGCCATCCGGTTATTTATGTTTTTGCCGATCACTGCAAAGAGCTTTCCTCGTATCGTATATTTCTTCATCTCTTCGTTGTAGCTCTTTTCGGATATATACTTCAGTCTCGGCTCAAGACTCAGATACTCCTTTCCGGATTTTGTCCCCCAGCCAAAAGAGGCATTGGTATGCTTGACTGCGTCATGGTGCGAGCCGTGTTTTTCGAGGAATGGGGAGTGCTGCTCGGCGAGCAGGTATCCGTGAGGGAAGCAGTCGCAGAGCATATTAAGACAGGTCTTCACCTGTTCCTTGGAAAAATACTCCAGAACGCCTTCCATTACGATCAGGTACATGTCTGATTTCGGGATGTTCTTTGTCCAAGCGCCGTCCAGTGCGTCCCCGTCCATCATTGTGCAGCGGTCACGGTCCTGGAATACCTTCCTGCGGACGGCGATCTGGTCCGGCAGATCCACGTCAAACCAGGTAAGCTTTCCATTATCCACCTGAGAGAACTTGTCATCGAACCCGCATCCGAGGTTGATGCAGACCGCATCAGGATACAGCTTCAAGAGCCGCTTCAACTCCTCGCGGAATATGATCGTCCTTGCTACAACGCCTTCATGGGACAGGAAGGGGTCAAACTTGCTCACATCCACGCCGAGTGCATCGATGATCTCTTTTGCCTTCGGATCCCTGATCCTTGCATTGGGACGCGAGGTTTCACTGGCCCTGATTGCCAGAGTAATGAGCGCAGTCTCCTGAATATCTCCAAATTGTAAATCCATTGTGTCCTCCTTTCACAAACAAAACAGAGCAGGTCCGAAATCAATCGAATCCTGCTCCGTGCATAAGTACATTGAAGAAAGTTAGATTTCGCTAACTATAAGTAATATACATCTAACTCCGTCATTTATCAATACCGGTATGCTTCTTCATGTCTGCATTTGTCATCCAAACCGGTTAAATACTATATAAACTGTCAATAGAAACAAGCACAACTGTCGAATCGTTCTGTGCATATTCGACCACCCAATCTGAAAAACCACCAAGAGAAAACATAAGATACTTCTCAATCCTGTAAGGAGCAAGAAGCCTTGCCCTGTCCATAAGGGTCTCACACTCTTCTTTTCCGAAAGTGCGGTTTCTGAATTTGCACTCCCCGATCACTGCTGTCTTATCCGCTTCGTTGATACCGACAACATCGATGTCCGACGGGCACTTCAAGACCGGGTCAGCACCCCTCCACTTTCCAATTCTGGTAATAGGGCTTCCATATTTTCCCGTAACGCCTGTCCGAAATGTATACTCCTGACAAATTGTCTCAAAGACCGGTCCCATAAACTCATGTATATAAGGTTTGACCATAGCAACATAATATTCATTCCCGTATGTCCTCTCGATCGCACCGGTTCCTTTTGCAACAAACCGGAACCAGAAACGAAACATTCCGTCCTGTATAATATATTGGTTCAGCTTTCTGTTTTTCTCGTTCAGGATCGGAACTTCCTTGCGAATGATCCTGACTGCTTCCAGCTTTCTGACAGCCTGGGCTGTTTTTGCCGAATCAAATCCCGTCTTATCCGATATCTCACTCAGTTGTGTGCTGCCGCTTCCGATTGCTCCCAAAATAGCAAAATATAGTGACACGTCCCTGAATTCCTGCCTCAGCATATTCTTCGGCTCCTCATAAAAATAACCCGACACATCAAAATACAGCGTCAGTATATTTTCTTCCAAAGTTTTCTCCGGGTCGAGCAGGGAAAGATACCTTGGAATCCCGCCTGTGATCCCATATGCTATAGCTTTTTCCTCCGGTGTATAAGAGGGTACAAATTCCGCAGAAGTCAGGTAATCAAAAGGCTGCAGGTCGATCTGTCCGGTTCGTCTCCCGTACAGCGGAGACTTTTGACCAAGGACTTCCTCTTCCATAAAGGCAATAGATGACCCGCAAAGAATAAGCATGATGTTCAACGCCTTCCATTCGCGATCTATCTCCCTTTGAAGAAGTGATGCCAGCTCCGGCGCATTTTCAGCAATATAAGGATATTCATCAATGATGATCACTTCCCGTTTACCTGAAGTTTCTCTTTTCACACAATCCGTTATATAGGCCAGCACATCCTGATAAGACCGAAATTCTATGCCGGCGGCATTTACATTGCTAAAATGTGAAAACACTGCTCTTCCGAATTCAGTGAGATTCTCGCCGTCTTTGCTCTCGACTCCCGTATAGAACAGTACGTTTTTTTCTTCTGCGAATTGATTCAATAAGGTCGTTTTTCCAACTCTCCTTCTCCCGTAAAGAATCATCATCTCGAAACTGTTCTTTTTATACATCCTGTCCAATGCACTTAATTCTGCCGATCTTCCGATAAATTTCATATTCTCGTCCCACTCCCGGAGCATTCTTTCGCGATGCGTAAAATACTAATTTATATATTACTAATTTATATATTAGTATATATCTATCTTCTTGAATCCTCAAGAGAAAAGCACCCACTATTACCCAAACAGAAAACCGGGAACAGAATCAAACTGTTCCCGGTCATCTACCAGCGTCCTCGAGGTGACTCGAACACCCGACCTACCGCTTAGGAGCCACGGTCGGTGTTATGCACCGAGGATCATATGTAGTCTTTCAAAGTCCCTGAAGGCCCGTAATCGCAAGTTATTTTTTTGTTATTGA
>CADBIU010000026.1 GCA_902794825.1 uncultured Lachnospiraceae bacterium | reverse complement strand
TCCAACTCTTCATATGTAACGATCTCTCATAACAGGAAGTATCTGTATTCCATCACCGATTTTGGAATTGAAGCATACAGGATCGTTAAAGGAGGAGATCTTGAACAGATCAACCTCGCTTCGATCAACGGGATGAGAGGCTCCTACCTCTCTACAGACTATGAGGACGAATTCCTCTTTGTTTCCGGTTATCATGACGGCAAGATCACAGTGCTGAGGCTCAATGAAGACGGATCTGTCGGCGAGATATGCGACGAGCTCTTCCTCAAAGGTCTGGGAAGCATTGCGGAGCGGAATTTCCGTCCCCACGTTCAGTGCGTAAAGATGACCAGGGACAACCATTTCCTCCTGGCTGCTGATCTTGGAATGGATCACGTCAATGTGTACACCATCAACAGAAAGAACGGACACATCAAACAGTGCGCGATCCTTCATTCCGAGCTCGAATCCGCCCCCCGGCATCTGAAGTTCTCCAAGGACGGCCATTTCCTCTACGTCGTCCATGAGCTCAAGAACATTATCGATGTATATTTTTATCACGAAGTAGACGGCGCTCCCGATTTTGAGAAGATCCAGACTGTCTCGACTCTCAACAATTATCACGCGACAGGTTCAGCTGCCAGCGCTTTGAATTTCTCATCGGACTTCAAATATCTGATCAGCTCCAACGCGGGTGACAATTCAGTCGTGATCTTCAGGATCGATCCCGATAACGGCTACCTCTACAAGGTACTCTGCCTGCCGATCAGCGGAGAGTATCCCAAGGATGCAGCGCTGTTCCCTGACAACAGGCACCTTGTATCCCTGAACCATGAGTCCAACACGATGACCTTCTTCAGCGTAGATCTCGAAAAAGGACTGCTTGTGATGCATGGCAAGGAGATCAAAGTCGACAAGCCCAACTGCATCATCTTCCACAAGCTTCAGGATGATCAGATCGATTGATCTCAATGATGCAACAACTGGTTTAAAGGAGAGCTGATCAATGGCTTCAGGCTCTGAATTCGGTAAAATACTGCGCCTCACGACCTGGGGCGAATCTCACGGCGCCGGCATCGGCGCCGTTCTGGATGGATTTCCCGCCGGAATGGAACTGTCCGAAGAGGATATCCAGAAATATCTTGACAGAAGGAGACCCGGACAATCGGAGATCTCAACTCCCCGGAGCGAAGCGGACGCAGTTGAGATCTGGTCCGGCGTTTTTGATGGAAAGACTACGGGAACACCCATTTCTCTTCTGATCCGCAATACTTCCCACAGATCCGCTGATTACGGAAATCTGAAGGACTGCTTCAGACCGGGACACGCGGATTATACTTATTACAGCAAATACGGCTTCCGCGATTATCGCGGGGGCGGGCGCGCAAGCGCCAGGGAAACTGCCGGGCGCGTTGCCGCCGGCGCCATCGCCGCCAAATTCCTTAGAGAACTTGGCGTTGATATCTGCGCGTTTACCAGGGCGATCGGACCGGTTCAGATCGACGATAAACGCTTTGATAAAGACCTGATCGCAAAGACAAAGACATGTATGCCTGACGCCGAGGCGGACGAGCAGGCAATGCGCTTTTTAAAAAAATGCATGGAAGAGAAAGACTCCGCCGGGGGAGTGATCGAATGCGTTATCACAGGAGTCCCCGCGGGGATCGGCGATCCCGTCTTTGACAAACTCGACGCCGGGATCGCGCAGGCGCTCATGTCCATCGGCGCTGTAAAGGCTGTTGAGATCGGCGACGGAGTAAAAGCGGCTCTTTCTACCGGCTCTCAGAATAATGACCAGTTCTTTATGGCGGACGGAGCAGTGTCAAAATATACAAACCATGCAGGCGGGATCCTCGGAGGTATCTCTGACGGTTCGCCGATCATATGCAGAGCGTATATAAAACCGACTCCTTCTATTTTCCGGGAACAGAGAACTGTGGATGAGAACGGCAATGAGAGGACCCTTCTGATCAAGGGAAGACATGATCCCGTAGTGGTTCCCAGAGCTGTAGTCGTAGTTGAATGCATGTGCGCGCTCACTGTTTTGGACGCGATGCTTTCCAATATGACCAGCCGGGCCGATTCGGTCAGGGCATTTTACAACAAAAGGAAACAGTGACTTAATGACAAAGATGAAATATGAGATTATCAGACAGGAGGGCCTCGCGAAGAGAGCGCACATGGAGACTGTGCACGGAACGATCGAGACCCCTGTTTTTATGAATGTGGCCACAGCTGCCGCGATCAAGGGAGGGCTCAGCGCCGACGACCTCAGAAGCATAGACACGCAGGTTGCTCTGTGCAACACTTATCATCTGCACGTAAGGCCCGGAGATGAGACAGTTTATAAGCTGGGAGGACTGCACGAGTTCATGAGATGGGACAGGCCGATCCTCACGGATTCCGGCGGTTTTCAGGTATTCTCCCTTGCAGATCTTCGAAAGATCAAAGAGGAAGGCGTGACTTTCCACTCCCATATCGACGGAGCCAGGATCTTCATGGGCCCGGAGGAGAGCATGCGCATACAGTCCCATCTGGCCTCAACGATAGCAATGGCCTTTGACGAGTGTCCTCCAAGCCATGCAGAAAGGGACTACGTGGAGAGATCTGTCGCGCGCACGACCAGATGGCTTCAGAGGTGCAAGGATGAGATGAAGCGCCTGAACAGCATGGAAGAGACGATCAACAGGGATCAGCTTCTCTTCGGGATCAACCAGGGCGCGGTCTATCCGGATATCCGGATCGATCACGCGGAGCAGATCTCGGAAATGGAGCTGGATGGTTACGCTGTCGGGGGGCTTGCAGTAGGAGAGACCCACGAGGAGATGTATGAGATCCTCGACGCTGTTGTGCCTCACCTGCCGCGCAATAAGCCCACTTATCTTATGGGCGTTGGAACTCCCCAGAATATCATAGAGGGAGTTGCCAGGGGAATCGATTTCTTCGACTGTGTCTACCCCAGCAGAAACGGAAGGCACGGCAACCTTTATACCAGCAAAGGTACTGTCAGGATCAATAACGCCAGATATGCCCTTGATAAAAGGCCGATCGAAGAAGGCTGCGGCTGTCCTGTCTGCAGGGCCGGCTACTCCAGAGGATACATCAGACACCTGGTAAAGGCTCAGGAGACTTTGGGACTTCGGATGTGCGTTATGCATAACCTGTATTTCTACAACAACCTGATGACGCAGATCCGTGAAGCGATCGATAACGGCACATTTTCCGCTTTCAGAAAGAGAATGCTGGAGCAGCTCGGGGGAAATGGCGACTAAATAACTGTTTTGTGCGTCAATTCGCTAAATTTTCATTGAAAAACACATAACGGTTGTTGTATGATATGATTCAAATGATTTAGAGCCGCCTAAAAGGCGTGATTGGAGGTATCTTATTATGAATGGATTCATGTTGACCGCAGCCGGCACACCTATCTTCACGATCCTGTACATGGCTGTTATCGTAGGTTTCTTCTACTTCTTCCTGATCAGACCTCAGAGAAAAGAGCAGAAAGAAAAGCAGGCAATGCTCAGCTCACTGGCGATCGGTGACAGCGTGCTTACGACTGCAGGATTTTACGGAGTGGTGATCGACATGACCGAGGACACTGTTATCGTTGAATTCGGCAACAACAAGAACTGCCGCATTCCGATGCAGAAGGCGGCGATCGTTCAGATCGAGAAGCCTGAGGATGCCCTCGAAACAGCGGATGACAAATAATAGATGTTAAGTCTGAAGGCATGTGCCCTGCACATGCCTTCTATTTGGTATACCCCAAACGATCAATATGATTCAAATTTCTCATCATAGAGATAAATTATTTTCATCTTTAATCAGCCACGGAGGTTAGATGTCTTGAATAAAAAAATAGCAGTTATAGCCGGAGACGGCATAGGACCGGAGATCGTTGCCCAGGCCAGGAAAGTCCTTGACAGAGTGTGTGAGAAGTACGGACACACATTTACTTATACGGACGTCCTCATGGGCGGATGCTCGATCGACGCGTACGGAGTTCCCCTTACCGATGAGACGATCGAGATCTGTAAAGCGAGCGACGCCGTCCTCATGGGATCCATCGGAGGAAACGCCGCCACCTCGCCCTGGTACAAGCTTGCGCCTGAACTTCGTCCGGAGGCCGGACTCTTAAAACTGCGCAAATCCCTTAATCTTTACTGTAATTTAAGGCCTGCCTATCTCTTTAAAGAACTCGCGGACTCCTGTCCGCTGGCAGCCAAAGAGGGCGGCAGGAACTTCGATCTTGTGATCTGCAGGGAACTGACCGGCGGACTGTATTTTGGAGAGAGATACACAAAGGTAAAGGACGGAGTCATCACAGCGGTAGATACTGCAGTCTACAATGAAAATGAGATCCGCAGGATCGCGGTAAAAGCTTTCGAGATCGCCATGAAGCGCGGCAAAAAAGTGTGCAGCGTAGATAAAGCGAACGTCCTCGACACTTCCAGGCTCTGGAGAAAAGTGGTCGCAGATGTCGCTAAAGATTACCCGGAAGTTGAGCTTTCCAACATGCTCGTCGACAACTGCGCGATGCAGCTTGTAAAAGAGCCTGAACAGTTCGACGTCATCGTCACCGGCAATATGTTCGGCGACATTCTCTCGGACGAGGCAAGTATGATCACAGGGTCGATCGGAATGCTGTCTTCCGCGTCTCTCAGCGACGGAAGCTTCGGTCTCTACGAGCCCAGCCACGGCAGCGCGCCGGATATCGCGGGCCTTGGAGTCGCCAACCCGATCGCGACGATCCTGTCCGCGGCAATGATGCTGCGCTACAGTTTCGGACTCCTTAAAGAGGCGGACGCAGTGGAGGCAGCCGTGAAACAGACATTAGCGGATGGATACAGAAGTATCGACCTGATGCCCCGTACCGGAGCGGAAGGGCTCATATCCCAGAACTGCAGTGAACTCGGAGACAGGATCTGCGAGAGGATCTGACGAGAGTCCTGCATTTAAAGACATACTGATAATACTCAGGTTCACGGTCCTTTATAAGATCGGGCCGGATCCTGTGAAATTCATAAGGAAGGATAGGTAACGGAAATGAAAAGTGACAGCGTCAAAAAAGGCATATCACAGGCCCCCCACAGGAGTCTCTTCAACGCGCTCGGATATACGGAAGAGGAGAGAAGGCGCCCGATGATCGGTATCGTCAGCTCCTACAACGAGATCGTTCCCGGTCATATGAACCTCGATAAGATCACGGAAGCCGTCAAACTCGGCGTCGCCATGGCAGGCGGAATGCCCGTTGTTTTCCCTGCGATCGCTGTATGCGACGGTATCGCTATGGGTCACATCGGAATGAAGTACTCACTGGTGACAAGAGATCTTATCGCCGACTCCACCGAGTGTATGGCAAAGGCGCATGGTTTTGACGGACTGGTCATGATCCCCAACTGCGACAAGAACGTCCCCGGACTTCTTATGGCGGCCGCACGCGTCAATGTCCCCACGATCTTTGTCTCCGGCGGTCCCATGCTGGCAGGTCACATCGACGGACGCAAGAGAAGCCTTTCCTCCATGTTCGAGGCAGTCGGCTCCGTAGCAGCCGGCAAGATGACTATGGAGAAGCTCGCTGAGTATGAGGAGAAGGTATGTCCTACCTGCGGTTCCTGCTCCGGTATGTACACCGCTAACTCCATGAACTGCCTCACCGAGGCCATCGGAATGGGCCTTCAGGGCAACGGTACGATCCCTGCGGTCTACAGCGCGAGAATCCGTCTCGCCAAGCACGCCGGCATGAAGATCATGGAACTGGTTGAGAAGAATATCCGTCCCAGAGATATCATGACCGAGAAGGCTTTCATGAACGCCATGACAATGGATATGGCTCTCGGGTGCTCTACAAATACAATGCTTCACCTTCCTGCCATCGCGCATGAAGCCGGCGTGGAACTGAATATGGAAATCGCGAACATGGTTTCCGACAAAACTCCTAACCTGTGCCACCTGGCACCGGCAGGCCCCACCTACATGGAAGATCTCAATGAGGCCGGCGGAATCTACGCGGTAATGAACGAACTGGCCAAGAAAGATCTGCTTGATCTCGACGTGATGACAGTCAGCGGAAAGACAATGCGCGAGAACATTGAGGGCTGCGTCAACACAGACCCTTCCGTCATCCGTCCCATCGAGGATCCCTACATGCCCAACGGCGGCATCGCCGTCCTTAAGGGCAACATCGCTCCCGACACCGGCATCGTCAAGAGAAGCGCGGTTCTTCCCGAAATGATGAAGCACGAAGGACCTGCAAGGGTATTTGACTGCGAAGAGGACGCGATCGCTGCGATCACCTGCGGCAAAATAGTGCCCGGAGACGTTGTCGTCATCCGCTATGAAGGCCCTAAGGGCGGCCCCGGCATGAGAGAGATGCTCAATCCCACCTCCGCGATCGCAGGCATGGGCCTTGACACAACTGTCGCGCTGATCACAGACGGAAGATTCTCAGGCGCCTCCCGAGGAGCTTCCATCGGACATGTCTCCCCTGAGGCGGCTGTCGGCGGTCCCATCGCTCTGATCGAGGAGGGAGATATCATTTCCATCGATATCAACGCGAACAAACTCAACGTTAAGGTCTCAGACGAGGAACTCGCCCGCAGAAAAGCTGCCTGGAAGCCCCGTCAGCCCAAGGTTACGGACGGATACCTTAAGAGATATGCCGCGCTTGTGACCAGCGGAAACCGCGGCGCGATTCTTGAACTTCCCAAGGACATGCAGTAAAGGGTATTTGCGCGGGGCCTTGAGGCCCCGCTGATGATCATCGAACAAGGGAGGAAATAGAAATGAAAATGACAGGTGCCGAGATCGTAGTCGCATGCCTGCTCGAGCAGGGAGTCGATACAGTTTTCGGATATCCGGGAGGAGCGATCCTCAACGTCTATGACGCATTATATAAACACAAAAACGAGATCAGACATATTCTGTCATCCCATGAACAGGGAGCTTCCCACATGGCCGACGGCTATGCCAGGGCAACAGGAAAAGTGGGCGTCTGTCTGGCTACCAGCGGCCCCGGCGCGACCAATCTGGTTACCGGTATCGCCACCGCATATATGGACAGCGTCCCGCTCGTTGCGATCACCTGCAACGTCACCCTGCCTCTTCTTGGAAAGGATTCTTTCCAGGAGGTAGATATCGCAGGTATCTCCATGCCCATAACCAAGCACGGATACATTGTTAAGAATGTAAAGGATCTTGCCGACACCATCCGCAAGGCTTTCAGGATCGCCTCTACAGGAAGACCCGGACCGGTCCTTGTGGATATTCCCAAGGACGTAACCGGCGCAGTAGCGGATTATGTTCCCCTCAGCCATACCAGAAGGCTTGTTGGAGACGGCCGCAGATACAGCGATTCCGATATCGACCAGGTCATTGAGATGATCCAGGCCTCACGGAGGCCTTTCCTCTATGTCGGCGGAGGCGCGGTGATCTCCGGAGCCAGCGAGGAACTCAAAAAATTCGTTGAACTCGTTGACGCTCCCGTATGCGACACTCTGATGGGAAAAGGCGCCTACGACGGCCATGAGTCTCACTACACCGGCATGATCGGAATGCACGGCACAAAGACCTCAAACCTCGGCGTCAGCAAATGCGATCTCCTGATCGCTATGGGCGCGCGTTTTACTGACCGAGTCATCGGAAATCCCCAGAAATTTGCAGAGAACGCGAAGATCATTCACATTGATATCGATCCCGCCGAGATCAACAAGAACATCAAAGTTGATTTCTCAGTCATCGGCAACCTCAGGGATGTGCTCCACGATCTCAACCAAAAGCTCACGCCCATGCGCCACGAGGAGTGGATGAAACAGATCGCGGAAATGAAGGCCAAGTACCCTCTGTTTTACGATAAATCCAAGCTCACCTGTCCTATGGTCATTGAGAAACTCGATGAACTGACAAAGGGAGACGCGATCATCACAACAGATGTGGGACAGCACCAGATGTGGGCTGCGCAGTACTATACATTCAGCAGACCTCGCACGTTTCTCACCTCCGGAGGACTCGGCACAATGGGTTACGGCCTGGGTGCCGCGATCGGCGCCAAAGTGGCGTTTCCCAAGAGGCAGGTCATCAACATCGCAGGCGACGGATGCTTTAGGATGAACATGAACGAACTGGCCACAGCGAGCCGCTATAATATTCCGATTATTGAAATTGTCATTGACAACCGGGTGCTCGGAATGGTAAGACAGTGGCAGACTCTGTTTTACGGAGAGCGCTACAGCGCTACAGTGATCGAGGATAAGGTGGACTACTGCAAGGTCGCGGAAGGACTCGGATGCCTTGCAATCCGCGTGACTGACCCCTCTGAAGTGGAACCGGCTCTTAAAAAAGCTCTGTCTGCAGGGGTTCCTACAGTCATCGACGTAGTCATTAATGAAGATGAAAAAGTATTCCCGATGGTATCCCCCGGCGCCCCGATTGAAAAAGCGTTCGATGCATCGGATCTCGAATCCGCAGCAGCCAGGTAATACAGAATAAACGAAGCGCCCGAAAGCGCAAGGAGGATTTTTTATATGGCAAGAGTCTATAACTTTTCAGCCGGACCCGCAGTACTGCCGGAAGAAGTACTCAGAGAAGCACAGGAAGAAATGCTCGATTACCGCGGATGCGGTATGTCGGTAATGGAAATGAGCCACAGAGGCAAGGTCTTTGACGGCATTATCAAAGAAGCCGAGAAGGATCTTCGCGAACTCATGAACATTCCGGACAATTACAAAGTCCTGTTCCTTCAGGGTGGAGCTCATCAGCAGTTTTCTGCCGTCCCCATGAATCTTTACAAGAATGGCAAGGCGGCTTATATCGTTACCGGACAGTGGGCCAAGAGAGCGTATCAGGAAGCATCCAGATACATCGACGCAGTAGTTGTCGCTTCATCCGCGGACAAAACCTTCAGTTATATTCCCGACTGCTCCGATCTTGACATTCCCGAAGATGCCGACTATGTCTACATCTGTGAGAACAATACGATCTACGGCACGAAGTTTTGGGAACTTCCCAACACAAAGGGACACGATCTCGTATCGGATATCTCTTCCTGCTTCCTTTCCGAGCCTGTCGACGTAACTAAGTACGGCGTTCTCTACGGCGGTGTTCAGAAGAACGTAGGTCCCGCCGGCGTGGTCATCATGATCATCCGGGAAGATCTGATCAGGGACGATGTCCTTCCCTGCACGCCCACAATGCTCAAGTGGAAGACCCAGGCTGACGCCGATTCCCTTTACAATACGCCGCCGGCTTACGGCATCTACATTTGCGGCAAGGTATTTAAGTGGATCAAAGCCCAGGGCGGACTTGCTGCCATGAAAGAGCGCAATGAGAAAAAAGCGAAGCTTCTTTACGATTTCCTCGACAGCAGTGATTTCTTCAAGGGCACTGTTGAGAAAAAGGACCGTTCCATCATGAATGTTCCTTTCGTGATCGGCGACAAAGAGCTCGAGGCCCAGTTTGTAAAAGAAGCGGAAGCCAACGGTCTTACCAGCCTCAAGGGCCACAGATCTGTCGGCGGAATGCGCGCCAGCATTTATAACGCTATGCCTTATGAGGGCGTAGAAGCCCTTGTGGCGTTTATGAAAAAATTCGAAGAGGAACACACGGAGAAATAAATCATGACTTATAAATTCGCATGCCTTAACAGTATCTCCCCCATCGGACTCAAAAATTTTACCAACAGATATGAACAGGTCAGCGAGCTGTCCGAGGCTAACGGTATTCTTGTAAGAAGCGCTTCGATGCATGACATGGAGTTTTCTGATAATCTCTATGCCATTGCAAGGGCAGGCGCAGGCGTCAACAATATCCCGTTACAGAAATGCGCGGAGAAAGGTATTGTTGTATTTAATACGCCGGGCGCCAACGCAAACGGCGTAAAGGAACTTGTCTTTGCGGGAATGCTGCTGGCATCCAGAGACATCGTAGAAGGAGTCAACTGGGTGCGCGCAAACAAGGCGAAGGAAGATATTGCCAAAACAGCGGAGAAAGAGAAGAAAAAGTTCGCGGGAACTGAACTTCAGGGCAAGAAACTGGGTATCATCGGCCTGGGCGCGATCGGCGTCCGCGTTGCCAAC
The DNA here is from genome assembly GCA_902794825.1 of uncultured Lachnospiraceae bacterium. Taxonomy (GTDB): domain Bacteria; phylum Bacillota; class Clostridia; order Lachnospirales; family Lachnospiraceae; genus CAG-791. The sequence goes on along the minus strand of CADBIU010000026.1, from coordinate 13,487 downwards.
GCGGCTGTAAGCCTCGGGATGGATGTATACGGCTACGATCCCTACGTCTCAGTTGATTCCGCATGGCACCTCAGCCGCAAGATCACCCACGTACTCAACGTGGATGATATTTATAAGGATTGTGATTTTATCACCATTCACGTTCCGCTCCTTGACTCAACAAAGCATATGATCGGCAAGGAAGCCATTTCCAAGATGAAAAAAGGTGTTATCCTTGTCAACATGGCAAGAGACCAGCTTGTGGATGAAGAAGCAGTAGTGGCTTCTATCGAGGCAGGAAAGATACGCAGATATGTATCGGATTTCCCGAATTCGACGGTCGCAGGCAAAAAAGGCTGCATCACCACTCCTCATCTGGGAGCTTCCACCGCTGAATCCGAGATCAACTGCGCGAAAATGGCAGTGGATCAGCTCAGGGATTATCTTGAGAACGGAAATATCAGAAACAGTGTCAACTATCCCAACTGTGAGATGGGCGTATGCACTTCCGGAGGAAGAGTCTGTATTTTCCATAAGAATCAGCCCAGCATGATCACGCAGTTCACACAGATCCTTGGCGCTCACGGCGTCAACATCGCGGGAATGGCAAATAAATCCAAAAAAGAGGTGGCGTACACTCTTATAGATTTTGACGATCCTTCTGACAAAGAGCTTGTCAACAAGCTGGCTGCGGTCAAAGATGTATACAGGGTACGTGTGATCAAATAAGGAGATATTATATGGCAGACATCAGAGCTTTTGCGGCGTACAGGCCCGCGAAAGGACTCGAAGACAAAATAGCGGCGTTGCCATACGATGTTTATAACAGAGAAGAAGCGAAGCGGGTTGTAAGATCCAACCCGCTTTCTTTTCTTGCGATCGACAGGGCAGAGACGCAGTTTCCGGACGACGTGAGCACATATGACGACAGAGTCTACTTAAAAGCACGGGATATGCTGGATGAAGCTGTTCAAAGCGGATTATTTGTGCAGGACAGTTCTCCCTGTTACTATCTGTATGAGCAGACGATGGACGGCCGCGCCCAGACGGGAATTGTGGCCTGCGCCTCTATCGACGATTATCTGTCCGGTGTTATCAAAAAGCATGAGAATACCAGAGTTGATAAAGAGATCGACAGGATCCGTCATGTAGACACCTGTAACGCCCAAACCGGTCCTATATTTCTGTGCTACAGGAATATAAAGGAACTGGACGAACTCACTGAAGAATACAGAAAAAAGACGCCAGTCTGCGATTTTTTGTCTGAAGGCGGGATCAGAAACCGCGTGTGGATCATTTCCGACGCAGGCTCTGTCGCCACTATACGAAACGCTTTCAGGGACACAGATAAGATATACATTGCCGACGGTCACCACAGGTGCGCGTCCGCAGTGAAAGTAGGCCTGAAAAGAAGAGAACAGAATCCGGGGTATACGGGAGAAGAGGAATTCAACTATTTCCTTGCAGTATTATTTCCCGGAGATCAGCTGATGGTCATGGACTACAACAGAGTGATCAGGGACCTGAACGGGTATTCCGCAGAAGAGTTTTTACAGGCGCTCGCCGGGATCTTCCGGATAACCTGCGAGGGTAAGGATCCGGTTCGCCCCTCCTTGAAAGGAGAATTCGGTCTTTATCTCTGTGACGGTAACTGGTACAGACTTGAGGCGCTTGCAAAATCGGACGAAAGCGACCCTGTAAAGAGTCTCGACGTATCTTTCCTGCAGGACAAAGTACTCCGGCCTCTTTTGGATATTCAGGATCCCAAGGAGGATCCCAGGATCGCCTTTGTCGGAGGAATCCGGGGCCTTTTAGAGCTGCAGAGCGCGGTGGATACGGGAAAAGCCAAAGCAGCCTTTTCCATGTATCCCACTTCAATGGATGAACTGTTCGCAGTCGCGGACGCGGGAGAACTTATGCCTCCCAAGTCAACATGGTTTGAACCCAAGCTTCTCAGCGGTCTTTTTATTCACAGGCTCTGAACTGTTGTCAGGTTGCAGAAACTACTTGCATAAAGTCTTCAAAGTCTATATAATACTAAAGACGCTTAAAGCGCCGCCATTTTCAGGCGGCCCATGCTGGAATAGCGCAGTCGGTAGCGCAACTGATTCGTAATCAGTAGGTCGAGGGTTCGAGTCCCTTTTCCAGCTTTATGTCGTAAAGCGCGGGGACCTGAGCCGGTTTCCCGCGTTTTTTTTGATTAAACCCTCGTCTGCAAAAGATCGAAGGGATATAATATTTTGACACTGAGAATTGAATACAGAAACGGAGGACAGGCTATGGCACAGCTATGGGGCGGCCGCTTCACCAAACAGACCGATGAAGCCGTTAAGGCGTTTAATGACTCGATCGGTTTTGACAAGAGATTATACAGAGAGGACATAGAGGGCAGCATCGCGCATGCGGGTATGCTGGGCGCACAGGGGATCATCACTCCTCAGGAGGCGGATCTTGTGATCAGCGGATTGGGGAAGATCCTCGCAGATGTGGAGAGCGGAGAGCTCACGATCGGCAGCGAATATGAGGATATCCACAGTTTTGTGGAAGCGAATCTGATCGAAAGGATTGGAGACGCGGGCAAGAAACTTCATACCGGCAGAAGCCGCAATGACCAGGTCGCGCTGGACATGAAGCTCTACACCCGCCGCAAGACAAGAGAGATCAGAGAGCATCTATGCACTCTCCTTGAGACGATCCTTGGGCTGATGGAAGAAAACACGGACACTTATATGCCGGGCTTTACTCATCTGCAGAAAGCTCAGCCCACATCCCTTGCCCATCATCTCGGCGCCTATTTCGAGATGTTTAAGAGAGACGCGGGGAGGCTTGATGACTGTCTTGATAGGATGAATTACTGTCCCCTAGGCTCCGGAGCCCTGGCGGGCACGACTTATCCGCTGGATCGATATATGACAGCAGAGAAGCTTGGTTTTGCAGGTCCTACCCTCAACAGCATGGACTCGGTCTCTGACAGGGACTATCTGATCGAGCTCTTATCAGACCTTTCCCTGATCATGATGCACCTGAGCCGTTTCAGCGAGGAACTCATAACCTGGAACTCCAACGAGTACCGGTTTGTGGAGATGGACGACGCATTCTCAACGGGCAGCAGCATCATGCCGCAGAAGAAGAATCCGGATATCTGCGAACTTGTCAGGGGAAAGACCGGAAGAGTATACGGCGATCTGATGTCTCTTCTGACCACTATGAAAGGCCTTCCGCTTGCTTACAATAAGGATATGCAGGAAGATAAAGAGCCCGCCTTTGACGCGATCGACACTGCGGAGGCCTGCATCTCGCTCTTTAGCGGAATGCTCTCTACGATCACATTCCGCAAAGATGTGATGCGCCTGAGCGCGGTCAGAGGATTCACTAACGCCACAGACGCGGCAGATTACCTTGTAGTAAAGGGAGTACCTTTCAGAGACGCCCATGGGATCATCGGAAGACTGGTGCTGCACTGCATCGATGAGAACAAGAGCATCGAGGATCTGTCCCTGAGCGAGCTCAAGCAGTTCAGCCCTGCTTTTGAGGAGGATATCTACGAAGCGGTATCCCTCAGGACCTGCGTGGAGAAGAGACTTACCCTGGGAGCCCCCGGATCCGATATGATGAAGACAGTCATCGGCAAGGAGAAAGAGTGGCTTGAGGGCTGGCACCGCAGTATAGAAGTCAGCTGAACATAAGGCAAGATAACAAGATCATCTTGAAGCTAATAAATGGAGGAAATGAAAAATGGACAAGAAACTTCGCGTTGGCATCCTCGGCGGAACAGGCATGGTCGGCCAGAGATTTATCGCACTCTTAGAGAATCACCCCTGGTTTGAGGTCACAACGATCGCGGCGAGCCCCCGAAGCGCCGGCAAGACCTATGAGGAATGTGTCGAAGGCAGATGGAAAATGGACACTCCGATCCCGGAAGCTGTCAGGAAGATCGTCGTCAAAAATGTGCAGGACGTTCAGGCAGTGGCATCCGAAGTTGATTTCTGCTTCAGCGCCGTTGATATGAAGAAGGACGAGATCCGCGCCATTGAAGAGGAATACGCCAAAACAGAGACTCCTGTAGTCTCCAACAACAGCGCGCACCGCTGGACGCCTGATGTTCCCATGATCATTCCCGAGATCAACCCCGAGCACAGCGCTGTCATCGAGTTCCAGAAGAAGAGACTCGGTACAACACGCGGTTTCATCGCCGTAAAACCGAATTGCTCGATCCAGAGTTATACTCCTGCTTTCGCGGCATGGAAAGAATTCGAGCCCTATCAGGCTGTGGTCTCTACTTATCAGGCTATTTCCGGCGCAGGCAAGAATTTCAAGGACTGGCCTGAGATGGTCGGCAACATCATTCCTTACATCGGCGGCGAGGAAGAGAAGAGTGAGAAAGAGCCTCTTCGCATTTTCGGCCATATCGAGAACGGCGTGATCGTTCCCGGAGACAACATTTCCATCACAAGCCAGTGCATCCGCGTGCCGGTCCTTTACGGACATACCGCGACTGTATTTGTCAATTTCCGCAAGGATCCCACAAAGGAGCAGCTGATCGATGCGCTCCGCGCCTTCAGCGGCGTGCCCCAGAAGGAGAACCTTCCCAGCGCGCCGAAGCAGTTCATCCAGTACCTTGAGGAGGATAACCGTCCCCAGGTAGCTCTGGATGTAAACTATGAGAAGGGCATGGGCGTCTCCATCGGACGTCTCAGAGAAGATACCCTGTTTGACTGGAAATTTGTCGGACTTTCCCACAACACGATCCGCGGCGCCGCAGGCGGCGGCGTATTGTGCGCGGAACTGCTCACAGCACAGGGCTATATTACAAATAAATGATCTACACAAGAGAGTGTGAATGAGCAAAAGAGTCTTTATTGCAGAAAAGCCGAGTGTCGCCAGGGAATTTGCCAATTCCCTGGGACTCAGCTTTAAATCAAGAGATGGATATATGGAAGCGGAAGATACTATTGTGACCTGGTGCGTAGGGCATCTGGTCACAATGTGTTATCCCGACGCATATGATCCGAAATACAAAAAGTGGTCTCTTTCCACGATCCCCTTTATCCCCGACGAGTACCGCTACCAGGTGATCGACGGGGTTAAAAAACAGTTCGGGATCGTAAAGAAGATCCTGACAGACAAGGAAGTAGATACCATATATATCTGCACTGACTCCGGGCGCGAAGGAGAATATATCTACCGGCTTGTAGCTCAGGAAGCAGGCGTACAGGGCAAAAAACAGCTTCGCGTCTGGATCGACTCCCAGACTAAGGAAGAGATCCTCAGAGGGATCAAAGAGGCGAAGGACGACTCGGAATACGATAATCTTGGTTCAGCTGCCTATCTGCGCGCCAAAGAGGACTATCTGATGGGCATAAACTTCTCCCGCGCGCTTACACTAAAATACGGCGACGGGATAAGCCGCGTTCTTGGAACGAAGTATTCCGTGATCGCCGTCGGCCGCGTGATGACCTGTGTCCTGGGAATGGTAGTCAGAAGAGAGCGGGAGATCCGCGAATTTGTCAAGACGCCTTTCTACCGCGTGCTCGGAAGTTTTAAACCCGCAGATTATGATGGAAGCGACGAGATCACCGCGGAATGGCATGCAGTGGAGGGCAGCCGATATTTTGGCACGCCCGCGCTGTACAAAGAGAACGGTTTCAGGGAAAGAAAGGACGCGGAGGCACTGATCGAATACCTGAGGCAGCCGATCGCCGCCGGAGACTGTGATGTCAGCTCTATAAGCAGGAAAAAAGAGAAGAAGAATCCGCCGCTTCTATATAATCTGGCGGAACTTCAGAACGACTGCTCAAGATATTTCAAGATCAGTCCCGACCAGACGCTTCAGGCAGCCCAGGAACTTTACGAGAAGAAACTCACGACCTACCCCAGGACCGATGCGCGCGTCCTGTCTTCCGCAGTGGCAAAAGAGATCGGCAAAAATCTCAAGGGTCTTTCCACACTTGCGATGTACAGACCGTATCTTCAGAAGATCCTCGAGACTGAGTCTTACAAAAAGATCGCGAAGACGCGCTACACTGATGATAAGGCGATCACCGACCACTACGCCATTATCCCGACAGGACAGGGCCTGAACGCGCTTCCTTCTCTCAAAGAGACCACTGCCAAAGTATATGAACTGATCTGCAGAAGGTTTCTGGCAATCTTTTATCCGCCTGCGATCTTTGATAAAATAGCACTTGAGATCCGTCTTGGAACAGAGATGTTCTCCGCTTCTTTCAAGACCTGTGTCGACCCCGGATATCTTGAAGTCATGGAGTATTCCTTCAGGAAAAAAAGAGAAGATAACGAGGAAGAGCCGCAGACAAAAGAAGGAGAAGGAAACGAAAAGGAAGCTGATAAAGTGCCCGACTTTGTCAGAGCGCTTCGTAAAGGCGCGGGAATGGCCTGCGGCGGTCTTACTATCAGGGAAGGGGAGACAAAGCCTCCAAAGCGCTATAATTCCGGGAGCATGATCCTGGCAATGGAAAACGCCGGACAGCTGATCGAAGAAGAGGAGCTCAGAGAACAGATCCGCGGAAGCGGGATCGGAACCAGCGCTACCAGGGCAGAGATCCTCAGGAAACTTTTCAGCAACAGGTACCTTGCTCTGAACAAAAAAACGCAGGTCATAACCCCGACTCTGATGGGAGAGATGATCTACGACACTGTGGACTGCTCCATCCGTTCGCTTCTCAATCCTAAGCTGACAGCGAGCTGGGAGCTGGGACTGACAAGAGTTTCGGAAGGCACAGTCACGGAAGAAGAATATCTGGAAAAGTTAAACGGTTTTGTCTCACGCAACACAAATAATGTCAAGAACAGCAACTTCAGCGAAGTGCTGCAGCAGATGTACATGAGGGACAGTCAGTTCTATAAAAAGCCCTACGGATCTGCGGCAGGCGGCCGGAAAAGGACCGGCAGGAAGGGGAACTAGTATGCAGCTTAAAGATTTTACCATCAGTAATCTATTCGACTTGAACGAGACCATTGCGGCAGAGCTCTTTGAGGGAAAGACATATCCCTGGGAAGTTCTTGGGGACATCAGCGATTTTATCATTGCCCTTGGCAATAAGCTTCCCCAGGAAAGATTCGAAAAGAGGGGCGAGAATATCTGGGTCGCTAAGAGCGCAACGGTATTTGACAGCGCTTATATCGGAGGTCCCTGCATCATCGATGAAAACGCGACTGTAAGGCAGTGCGCTTTTATCCGCGGCAGCGCGATCGTCGGAAACGGAACTACTGTCGGAAATTCCACAGAGCTCAAGAACGTGGTCCTCTTTAACAAAGTTGAAGTCCCTCACTACAACTATGTGGGCGACAGCGTACTCGGTTTTCACGCGCACATGGGCGCAGGCTCCATTACTTCCAATGTAAAAGCCGATAAGAAAAACGTCGTGATCCACTGCGGAGAAGAGAATATGGAGACCGGTCTTCGCAAGATCGGCGCAATGCTCGGCGACTGGGCGGATATCGGATGCAACAGCGTTCTCAATCCCGGCACCATCATCGGCAGGCACACCAATCTCTATCCCCTTTCCATGGTCAGAGGCTGTGTCCCCGCTAATCACATTTACAAAGACAAAGATCACATCGTGGAGAAGATCACCGACTAAAATACGGAGCGTAATGACATGAGAGACAAAGTCAGAGAGTGTATCAGTTATATTCGCAAGATCACGGATTTCGAACCGGAAATCGCCATGATCCTCGGTTCCGGGCTGGGAGGATATACGAGGCAGATGGACGAAGTCATCTGCTCAATTCCTTACAGCAGGATCCCGGGGTTTCCTGTCTCCACTGTTTCAGGGCACGCCGGAAAGTTTGTCATGGGATATATAAAGGGCGTGCCGGTCATCTTCATGGACGGAAGAGTTCATTACTACGAGGGCTATGCGCCTGAAGACGTCGTGCTTCCCGTCCGCGTCATGCGCGCGATGGGAGCTAAGGTCCTCTTTCTCACCAACGCTGCAGGCGGTTTAAATGAAGAGTATGCTCCGGGCTCCCTGGTGGTCCTTAGGGACCATGTCTCACTCTATGTGCCCAATCCCCTCATCGGAAGGAATGATCCCGATGAGGGCGTCCGTTTTCCCGATATGACGGAAGTATACGACAGGTCGCTTAGAAAGATCATCGCTGACTGCGCCTCAGTGAAAGACATTCCGATCAGCGAAGGGGTCTACTGTCAGCTCTCAGGGCCTTCCTACGAGACTCCTTTTGAGATCATGATCCTGAGCAGGCTCGGTGTGGATCTTGTCGGCATGAGTACAGTCATGGAAGCGATCACAGGCCATCATCTGGGCATGAAGGTCTGCGGGATCTCACTGGTGACAAATATGGCGGCAGGTATCAGCACGCAGCCGCTGAATCACGATGAAGTAAAGCAGGCCGGAAAGGATTCTTCGGAATATTTTGCTGTTCTGGTGACAGATTCGCTCTGTGCTATAAAACAGCATCTGGACGCGGAGCCGCATACAGTTTCTAAAGATTGATATTTATGGATACTTATCTTGTAATGATCGGCATTTTCGCCGTTTTTCTCGCCATTTCCGCCGTGATCGGAATTCGCGACAAAAAGAGACTCGACGCCAGGGAACGAAGAAGACTCAGAGAAAATTTCGGAAAGCCCGGAGCCAAAGAGTATCAGGACGGAAGATACGAACAGATACCGGGATATCAGAAAAGACACCGGCAGAGCTTTGAAATCGATGACATCACCTGGAACGATCTGGACATGGATCTTCTCTATCACAGAATGGACACTACCTGCAGCGCGGCCGGTGAGGAATATCTCTACTGGCTTCTTCGCTCTCCCCGCACAGACGGCGGAACTTACCTGAGTGAAGAAGGAATGCGGTGGTGGGCAGATCATGAACAGGAGCGCGTTGGCGTCCAAATGATCCTGCAGGGCCTTGGCCGCGGCTCCAAGTACTCCGTCTACGACTACCTGGATCTCCTTGACAGCCTTAAAGACAGAGGGATCGCCGCAGATCTTCCGGCTCTTTTTCTTCCCGCGGTTTCCATCGGGATCATGTTCGTCAGTCCTCCGGTCGGGATCTTATGTCTGCTCGGAAGCTTCGCATTTAACATGGTCACCTATTTCAGCGCCAAAAGAGCGATAGAGCCCTATCTCTTCACATTCCGTTATGTGCTAAGACTCCTGGAATGCGCGCGCTCCCTTCTGGCGGAGCCTTTCCCTTTCTACGATAAAGAAAGAGAAGAGATGGAAAAGGCCCGCAAAGCCCTTGCAGGGTTTTCGATGGGAAGCGGCCTGCTCATGAGAAACAGCGGTGGGATCTCCTCAGGCAATGTGGCGGATATAATCCTGGATTATATCTGCATCCTTTTCCACATCGATCTTCTCAAATTCGGGTCTATGCTCAGGGCGCTGCGGGGAAAAGAAGAAGAGATCGACGGCCTTATTACGTCGATCGGAGCGATCGACGCCCAGATCAGCCTGGCATCCTGGAGAAAGAGCCTGCCGCTGTACTGTATCCCGGATCTTACGGGAAACCGCTTTGAAGCTGATGATCTCATTCATCCGCTTCTCGCCGACCCTGTTCCAAACAGTATTTCTGTCTCGAAGCCGGTACTTTTGACCGGATCTAACGCATCCGGGAAATCCACTTTTTTGAAATCCGCGGCACTGGCAGCAGTTCTGGCACAGTCGGTCAACACCGCGCCCGCTGCTTCTTACAAAAGCTGCTGCTACAGGATCTTTACTTCCATGGCGCTGCGGGACGACATAAGAAGCGGAGAGAGCTATTTTATAGTTGAAATACGTTCCCTGAAGAGAGTTCTGGACGCAGCATCTTTACCGGGCGAAGTGCCTGTTCTGTGCTGTGTGGATGAAGTGCTCAGGGGCACAAATACGATCGAGCGCATAAGCGCCTCGGCAGAGATCCTTTCGAGTCTCGCAAAAATGCCGATCCGGATCTTCGCGGCGACACACGACATGGAGCTGACAGAACTTCTGAGCGGCAAATATGTCAATTATCATTTCTCGGAGATGCTTGACGGGGACGACGTAAAGTTTTCCTACAAACTCCTGGGCGGTCCCGCGGACAGCCGCAACGCCATCAGGCTTCTGCGGGCTCTCGGTTATGATCCCGCCATCGCGGACAGGGCAGAGGCGCGCGCGAAACACTTTATGGAGACAGGAGACTGGGAACTGTAAGACATATCTGAAAGGAAAGGGCATCAGATGCTCAAGAAAGTTAAGATTTTTACCGACGGTGCCGCGAGAGGAAACCCTGACGGTCCCGGCGGATACGGGGCGATCCTGCAGTATACGGACGCTTCCGGGAACCTTCATGAGAAAGAACTGTCGGAAGGTTTTAAGAAGACGACGAACAACCAGATGGAGCTCCTTGGGGTGATCGCGGCACTGGAGTGTCTTCGCGTCCCCTGTATAGTAGACGTCTACTCCGACTCCAAATACGTCGTCAGCGCTTTTAACGAGAACTGGATCGGGAACTGGCAGAAAAACGGGTGGAAAACAGCATCCAAGCAGCCCGTGAAGAACCAGGATCTGTGGGAGCGGCTATTAAAAGCTATGGAGCCCCACACAGTGAATTACCACTGGGTAAAGGGCCACGCCGGACACCCGGAGAATGAAAGATGCGACATTCTGGCGACCACAGCCGCTGACGCGGCAGGCCGGGAGTGACCTTTACAGCACATCAAAGGAGAGATACAATGGAGCAGCCAGTCACGATCAGGTTCCGGCGCGTAAGCGATCTTGCACGTATTCCCACCAGGGGAAGTGAAAAAGCCGCCGGCTATGACCTCTATGCCGCGCTGGATCAACCGGTCTTAATAGAGCCCCATAAAACGGTCAAAATAGACACGGGCCTTCAGTTCGAGATACCCGACGGGTATTTCGCCGCTATTTACGCAAGAAGCGGCATCGCGGCCAAAGAGGGATTGCGCCCCGCCAACTGCACCGGCGTATGCGACTCGGATTACAGAGGCAATTATATCGTGGCGCTGCACAACGACAGCGACACTGTGAGAACAGTAGAGCCCGGGGAGCGGATCGCGCAGATGGTAGTGATCCCATACCTGAGCGTCTGTTTCGAAGAATCCGCGGAGCTTTCCGGGACGGAGCGCGGTGAAGGCGGATTTGGCAGCACAGGGAGAAAATAAAAGATTTCACGGGAGGAGACACAATATGAAGATCAGAACAAGATACGCCCCCAGCCCCACAGGGCGAATGCATGTAGGAAACCTCAGGACTGCGCTTTACGCCTACCTCATTGCCAAGCATGAGGACGGAGATTTTATCCTGCGAATCGAGGACACCGACCAGGGCCGCTATGTGGAAGGCGCTGTGGATATCATAAAGAGAACAATGGCGGACACAGGCCTTATCGAGGACGAAGGTCCCGACAAGGACGGAGGAGTCGGCCCTTATGTACAGAGCGAGCGCATGAAGGCGGGCATCTACGGCAAATACGCGCAGAAACTCATTGATAAAGGTGAAGCATACAGATGCTTCTGCACGCCCGAGAGACTTGCGACCCTCACTCAGGTAGTTGAGGGCAAAGAGATCAGCGTTTACGACAAGCATTGTCTCCACCTGTCGCAGGAAGAGATCGAGAAGAATCTCGCTGAAGGCAAGCCTTACGTTATCCGCCAGAACAATCCGACAGAGGGTACTACCACCTTCCACGACGAACTCTACGGCGATGTGACAGTGGACAACAAAGAACTCGACGACATGATCCTCATCAAATCGGACGGATATCCCACTTACAACTTTGCCAACGTCGTGGATGACCATCTGATGAAGATCACCCACGTGGTAAGAGGCAACGAGTACATTTCCTCTTCTCCCAAGTACAACCGCCTGTATGAGGCCTTTGGATGGGAAGTTCCGAAGTACATCCATTGCCCGCTTATCACGGATGAAGATCATCACAAGCTTTCCAAGAGAAGCGGTCATTCCTCCTATGAGGACCTGATCGAGCAGGGCTTTCTTCCTGAAGCCGTTGTCAACTTCATCGCTCTTTTAGGCTGGTCTCCCGACAGCGACAAAGAGATCTTCAGCCTCAAGGAACTCGTCGAGATCTTCGACTATCACAGGATCAATAAAGCTCCCTCCGTATTCGACTACCAGAAGCTTCGCTGGATGAACGGAGAGTATCTTAAGGCAATGGATCCTGAGAAGTTCTATGAATTGGCGGAGCCGTATCTTAAAGCGGCGATCACCAGGGAACTCGATCTTCGCAAGATCGCGGAAATGGTACGCACAAGGATCGAAATCTTCCCCGATATCGCGGGGATGGTCGACTTTTTCGAGGCTCTTCCGGACTACGACATTTCGCTCTACACACACAAAAAGATGAAGACGAACGCGGAGTCCTCCCTCGCGGTTCTCAGAGACCTGCTTCCTGTCCTCGAAGCTCAGCAGGAATTTACAAACGACGGACTCTTTGCCGCCATGAAATCCTATATTCAGGAAAAGGGCTATAAGAACGGCTACGTTCTGTGGCCTGTCCGCATTGCCGTTTCCGGTAAGCAGACGACGCCCGCCGGCGCTACTGAGATCATGGAAGTTCTCGGCAAAGAAGAGACTATTGCCAGAATTCGAGAAGGAATCCGTAAACTCGAGGCGTGAACAGACCGATCACAGGGTCAGATCTTTTATGAATTCAAATCTTGATCCCTCCCAGCGGGAGGCAGTGTGCTGCGGCCCCGGTCCCTGCGAGATCATCGCGGGACCGGGCAGCGGCAAGACATTGGTTCTTACTGAACGTATTCTTTATCTTCTTGACCATTTTAAACTGAAACCGTCCCAGATCCTTGTACTGACTTTCAGCCGCGCGGCCGCGGCGGAGATGAAGGAACGATTTTTAAAAAGAGCAGGTGAGAACAGCCGGAGCGTATACTTCGGAACTTTTCATTCCGCTTTTTTTCATATTCTCAGGGAGAGCACCCGGAAAGACTACGCAATCCTTGGTCAGTCTCAGAAGGATCGCCTGATCAGTCATCTGATCGGGAACTACTATCCGGATGAAAATGACAGGCCCCAGATAGAGGAAATAGAAAAAATCCTGCGCATGGCGCCTGCGGATATCGGGGATGTAAAAGCGGCTTCCATAAAAAGAGACTACCGTTCCTTCCTGCAGGAGAACGGATATCTGGATTTTGACGATATGATCATCAAATGCCGCCGTTTCCTGCTCAGCGATCCCGGATCTCTTCGTTTGTGGCGAAGCCGCTTCCGGGCGATACTGGTTGATGAGTTTCAGGACATCAACCGTGAACAGTACGAGATCCTTAAACTGCTTTCAGACGGACAGGGGCTGTTTGTAGTAGGGGATGATGACCAGAGTATTTACGGCTTCAGAGGCAGTTCCCCATCGATCATGCAGCAGTTCATGAATGATTTTCCGGGAGCTTCGAGAGTCTTTTTAAGAAATAATTAGTGTTTGCTGAACGGATGATATCCATTCATAAAAAGCCCATAAATATGGGAAATCTACTGAGTCCTAAGTCTATATCTGGTAAAATAGATG
>CADBIU010000025.1 GCA_902794825.1 uncultured Lachnospiraceae bacterium | reverse complement strand
AATACACCGTTATAAGGATTACGAAAGGCTGGAGTTCCTCGGAGATGCTGTTCTTGAGATGGTCTCCAGCGCTTTTCTGTATAATGAATACCCCGAAAAGAGAGAGGGAGAGCTGACCAAACTGCGGGCCAGCCTTGTCTGCGAGCCGTCTCTGGCGGACTGCGCGAGGAACCTCGGGATTCCGGAATTCCTGCGTCTGGGAAAGGGCGAAGAGGTCAGCGGAGGCAGGGACAAAGAGTCTATCCTGTGCGACGTAGTGGAAGCCGTGATCGGGGCTATGTATCTGGACTGCGGGGAGGTGGAACCTCCGCGTCGTTTTATCATGCAGTTTATTCTGTCGGACAGGGACAGAGTGTTCTTTTATGATTCCAAATCCATGCTCCAGGAATGGGCGCAGGGACGAGGCGAGACGCTGCGCTATGAGCTTCTTTCAGAGGCCGGTCCCGAACACATGAAACTGTATCGGACCGGCGTCTTTGTGGGAGATAAGCTCATCGGTACGGGTGAGGGCCGCTCCAAGAAAGCGGCTGAGCAGCAGGCGGCCTACGCCGGGATCAGAAAGATCCGCAGCAGCAGTAAGGAATCATAAAGCAGGGAAATAAATATAAATGTATCTTAAATGTATCGAGATCCAAGGCTTTAAATCTTTTGCCAACAAGATCAGATTTGACTTTCATAACGGGATCACGGGTATCGTAGGCCCCAACGGCAGCGGAAAGAGCAACGTCGCGGACGCTGTCCGCTGGGTGCTGGGCGAGCAGAGGGTCAAGCAGCTGCGCGGCTCCTCTATGCAGGACGTCATATTTGCGGGCACGGAATCGAGAAAACCCATGGGATATGCTTACGTGGCAATTACTTTGGATAATTCCGACCACAAGCTTCCCACGGACTACAAGGAAGTGACCGTGGCGAGGAGGATCTACAGAAGCGGCGAGACAGAATATCTGATGAACGGAGCATCGTGCCGTCTGAGAGATATTCACGAACTTTTCTATGACACCGGAATCGGCAAGGAAGGATACTCCATTATCGGGCAGGGGCAGATCGATAAGATCCTCAGCGACAAGCCCGAGGACCGCAGGGAACTCTTTGACGAGGCGGTGGGTATCGTCAAGTTCAAGAGACGCAAAGATATGACTTTGAAGAAACTCGCAAGTGAGAAGGATAACCTTGTGAGGATCAACGATATTCTGGCAGAACTTGAGAAGCAGGTGCCGACTCTGGAGAGACAGTCGGAAAAGGCCAAGGTCTTTTTCAAGGAAAGAGACGCCCTCAAGGCAAGGGATGTCAATCTCTTCCTTTTAGAGAACCAGAAGAACCTCGCGGAACTTGAATCGGTAAAAGAAAACGAAGAGACGATCGGGAGAGATCTTGAGAACGCCCGGGAAAGCCATGACAGGACCGGACAGGAATATGAACAGGGCCGTCAGCGGCTGGGCGAACTTGAAGGAGAGATCGAGCAGATCCGCAACAGGATCACAAACGCCAGCGTCGTCAGAGAGAAGATCGAGGGCGAGATCAAGGTCATCGAGGAACAGGTCCGCGCAGCTTCCGCAAATGCGGATCATTTCAGGACAAGAAGAGAATCCGTATCTGCCGAAATAGAGAGAGAGCGCAGAGAAGAGGAGGAGATCCTCGAGAGAAAGAAGGAGATCGACAGCAGTCTGGACGAGCTGCGCAGAGAGCAGACCAAAGCCAGGGAGAGCGCTTCAGGATGCGCCGATCAGATCATCCGCTATTCAAGACAGGTGGACCTCGGCAAGAGTGAGATACTCAGGATCCTGAGTGAGCGCGCCACCATCAAATCCAGCATAGCGAGCCTGAGCGCCCGACAGGAGGAGAACGAGAGAAGAAGGCAGGAACTGTCAGCAGGCATCGAACAGGCTCAGTCCAGCGAGACTGAACAGAGCCAGATCATCGATGATCTGCGGAGGCAGTTCAGGGAGATCGCCGAGTCCGTCAGAAGGCTCCAGGAGCGGCAGAAGGAGATAGAGTCAACCATCTCCGGCATGAAAAAGAGACTGGGAGATGAAGATGAGCAGCTGCGCGCCAGCCAGCTGAGATACCATCAGGAGAAATCCCGTCTCGACGCGCTGGTCAACCTGACCGAGAGGTATGAAGGATTTGGCGGAAGCGTCAGGAAAGTCATGCAGAACCGCGGCGCGGAAAAGGGCGTCATCGGCGTAGTGGCGGATCTTCTCAAAACAGACAAAAAATACGAGACAGCGATCGAAGTGGCTCTGGGAGGAAATATCCAGAACATCGTGACTGAGGACGCGGAAACTGCCAGACGCATGATAGAGCTCCTCAAGAGGGAAAAAGCGGGAAGAGCGACTTTCCTCCCTCTTAATGACCTCGGAAGGCCTCAGGAATTCAAGAATACAAATGTGCTGCAGGAACCGGGAGTGATCGGTCTTGCGGACAGCCTTGTGCGCTGTTACGACAGGTACCGCCCTGTTGCGGCTTCCCTTCTGGGAAGGATCGTGATCGTCGACCGGTTTGACCACGCGGCGGCAGTGAACAAAAAGTATGGTCATTCCGTGCGCATGGTGACGCTGGAGGGCGAACTGTTCATGCCCGGCGGCGCGATCAGCGGCGGCGCTTACAAGAATAACAGCAACCTTCTGGGCAGACGCCGTGAAATGGCGGAACTCCAGGAGAAGGTTAAGGAAGCGGAAAGAGAGACGCGGCAGCACGAGCAGGCCATCGAAGACATCAAATCCGAGAGGACGGACCTGAGAAAAGAGCTGGAAGAAAACCGCCAGGCACAGCAGGAAGCGTTTCTGAAGCAGAATACGGTCAGAATGAGTATCGCCAGCCAGCAGGAGAAGAAAAAAGAGGCGGCCGGCAGCGCGGAAGAGATGGCAAAAGAGCGCGAGCTGATCGAGCGGCAGAAGAAGGAACTGGAGGCGGATCTAAGAGAAGCCGAACAGAGGCTCGCTTCTTCCGCGGACGGCGAAGAGAAGATGAACGCGGCTGTCAGCGAACTGGAGAAAAAGCTGGACGAGCTCCGCAAAGAAGAGGGGGTTCAGACCCAGATCCTGTCCAAGTGGGACACAGAGATCGAGAAGACGCTGCAGCTGCAATCTTTTGAACAAAAAGATCTTGACCGCGTGCAGGAGGACCTTGTAAGACGCGGAAGAGAACTCGAGGAGATCGATACAGCCATCGCCGGGGGCGACGCTGTCATAGAGAGCGGCACAGAAAGGATCCGCGGACTCAGGGAACAGCTTACGGGTTCCGAGGACGCCCAGGACGGCGGCCGCAGGGCGCTGGAGGAGAAGAATCAGGAGAGAGACAGACTCAGAGAGGCAATGCAGAAGCAGCTCTCCGAAAAAGAAACTCTGTCCGAGCAGATCCACGCTCTCGACAAAGAGGGCGTAAGGCTCCACAACCGAAGGGAGCGTCTGCAGGAAGAAGTGGACAACCGCGTCACCTATATGTGGAACGAATATGAGATCACTCTCAGTGACGCCGTGAAACTCCGGGACGAGGAACTCAGTGACATAGCACAGCTGAAAAAAGAGATCGCGGAGATCAAGGCGAGGATCAAGGCGCTCGGAAGCGTCAATGTGGACGCGATCGAGGAGTACCGGGAACTGATGGAGAGATATACTTTCCTTAAGACCCAGCACGACGACCTCACTGAAGCGGCTCAGAGCCTTGAAAAGATCATAGCGGAACTGGATGCTTCCATGAGAAAACAGTTCCAGGAGCAGTTCAGCAGGATCCAGGAGGAGTTCGACAAAGTCTTTAAACTCATGTTCGGCGGCGGAAAGGGCCGTCTTGAGCTGATGGAAGACAGGGACATCCTGGAAGCAGGCGTGCGTGTCATCGCGCAGCCGCCCGGGAAAAAGCTGCAGAACATGAACGCGCTGTCGGGCGGAGAGAAGGCCCTCACGGCGATCGCCCTTCTGTTCGCGATTCAGAATCTGAAGCCCTCGCCCTTCTGTCTGCTCGATGAGATCGAAGCGGCGCTGGATGAGAGCAATGTGGACAGGTTCGCGGACTACCTGCACAGACTTACGGAGCACACACAGTTTATCGTGATCACACACAGAAGAGGCACGATGCAGGAGGCGGACCGTCTGTACGGTATCACGATGCAGGAAAAGGGCGTCTCAGCCCTCGTCAGCGTGGACCTGATCGATGAAAAGGATCTTGTCTCCTGATCCCCGGGAACAGTGCGCTGCGGGAAGTGAAAGAAATAAAGTCAAGTTAATTATAAAGAGGTGAATATGGGCTTATTTGACAGGCTTAAACAAGGGCTCAGCAAAACTAAGGCGAACATCTCCGACAATATGGACATCATCTTCAATACCTACGGGTATGAGAATGTCAGCGAGGAGTTCCTCGAGGAGCTGGAAGAGACGATGATCATGGGAGATATCGGCGTCCAGACGACGGAAGAGCTTCTGGATGATCTCCGGCAGAAAGTAAAGGATGAGAGGATCCGGTACTGCCCTGACTGCCGCCAGGAACTGATCCTGGGGATCAGGAATAAAATGAAACAGAGTAAGGACGCCTATGCCTTTGAAGAGGGACCGGCAGTAGTCCTTGTGATCGGCGTGAACGGCGTCGGCAAGACAACCTCTGTAGGAAAGCTTGCGGCCAATTACCGCAAACAGGGCAAAAGAGTGCTGATCGCCAGCGCTGACACTTTCCGCGCGGCGGCTAACGAGCAGCTCACAGAGTGGGCAAAGAGAGCCGGCGTCGACATCATCGGAGCAGCTGAGGGGTCAGACCCCGCGGCGGTCGTATACGACGCTGTGCAGGCCGCTAAGGCGAGAAAGACGGATATCCTTCTCGTAGATACAGCCGGCCGTCTCCACAACAAGAAGAACCTGATGGCGGAGCTCAAAAAGATCGACAGGATCATCACCAGGGAGTATCCCGGGTGCTTTCGGGAGAACTGGGTGGTTCTTGACGGCACCACAGGCCAGAACGCGATCTTCCAGGCGAGGGAATTTGCCAGTGTCACAAACCTGACCGGTATAGTTCTTACCAAGATGGACGGAACCGCGAAGGGCGGTATCGCCATCGCGGTGCAGTCTGAACTGGGGATCCCGGTGAAGTTTATCGGCGTGGGCGAAGCGATCGAGGACCTGCAGAAGTTCAACCCCGACCAGTTCGTGGACGCGATTTTCTATTGATACGAAAGGACTTATACATGGGACTGAAAGAGAAGATCACACTGAAGAAATTCGAGGAGGCCTGCGAGGCGGTGGACCAGGTAACACTGGACACAAGCCTTATCTACTCGGACTATTTCAGTGAGAGGATGGGCGGCAAGGTATATTTAAAACCCGAGAACCGCCAGAGAACAGGCGCTTACAAGGTGAGGGGCGCCTACTACAAGATCAGCACGCTGAGCGAGGAGGAGAGGGCGAGGGGCCTGATCACTGCTTCCGCGGGCAACCACGCGCAGGGAGTAGCTTACGCGGCGAAGCGATTCGGAGCAAAGGCGGTCATCGTCATGCCCACCACTACGCCTCTCATTAAGGTGAACAGGACCAAGGCCCTGGGCGCGGAAGTGGTCCTCTACGGAGATGTATATGACGAGGCGTGCACCCGCGCGCTGGAACTCGCGGCGGAACACGGTTATACTTTCATCCATCCTTTTGACGATCCCGATGTCGCGACGGGACAGGGTACTATCGCTATGGAGATCATAAAGGATCTTCCCCTGGTGGACATCATTCTGGTCCCCGTGGGCGGAGGCGGACTTGCCACCGGCGTCTCTACACTTGTCAAGATGCTCAAGCCCAATACGAAAGTCATCGGGGTTGAGCCGGAGGGCGCGGCATGCCTCAAGGCGTCTTTAGAGGCGGGAAAAGTCGTCACGCTCCCCGAAGTTAACACAATTGCGGACGGCACAGCCGTAAAAACGCCGGGAACACAGATATTCCCTTATCTTCAGAAGAATCTGGACGAGGTGATCACAGTACCGGATTCAGACCTGGTGGTCTCCTTCCTCGATATGGTGGAAAATCACAAAATGATCGTCGAGAATTCCGGCCTTCTGACAGTTGCCGCTCTCAAACACATTAGCTGCAGGGGCAAAAAAGTGGTATCCATCCTCAGCGGCGGCAATATGGACGTCATCACAATGTCCAGCGTCGTTCAGCAGGGTCTCATCATGAGAGACAGGATCTTCACGATCTCTGTGCGCCTTCCCGACAAGCCGGGCGAACTGCACAGAGTATCCGGGATCATTGCCGGCGTCAACGGAAATGTCATTAAGCTCGAGCACAACCAGTTCGTTTCCATCAACCGCAATGCGGCAGTGGAACTGAGGATCACACTGGAAGCTTTCGGCACGGAACACAAGAAACAGATCATCAAGGCACTTTCGGATAACGGGTACAAGGTCCATCAGGCTGTGGTGAGCATTTGAGCTATATTTTGGTCCGGTAAGGCTTGGTCAGTATTCCAGGAGCATCTAAATGGAAAACAGAGAACCTGAAAAATCTAATCCGAATCACAGAAAGGTATTCTATTTTTTGAATATTCTTTTTATGTGCATGATCACTGCCGCGTCCCTTGCGATGACAGTGATCCTCTTCGTGCGCCTCGAAAGGCTTAGAAGCGAGAAGCAGGTGGAGGGGAGCATCTACACCGACAGCCAGATCGAGAAGATCAGATACGGGGCGGCGCAGGCGGAGCGCAACAGGCTGCTCCTTGAGATCCAGTCTTCTTTCGAGTCAGGCAACAGCACGATCTCAATGCTGAGGAACCTCTTTCCCGGAGATCTTGTCGTTATGTGGGAGGGGCGCTATTATTTCTATCCCGTGGACAGAAATCTTCAGACGAATCCGTTTTCCGAGACAGACTTCGCGCAGGGCGAAAATGGAGGAATGGATTATATAGGAGAGAACGCGGGCGTCTCTGTGAACAGAGGCGTCGACGTCTCTGCGCTCAACGGAGAGATCGACTGGGCCAAAGTGGCAGAGGAGCAGATCGCGTTCGCGATGATCCGGGCCGCGGTCAGAAATACTGACGGAGAACTGGCGCAGGATGAGAGATTCCAGGAGAACATGAGCGGCGCAAAATCCGTGGGACTAAGGATCGGATGTTATGTGGACCTCGACGCGGACAGCGAAAAGGCGGCGGAAGAGATCGCGGACTTTGTCCTCTCGAACCTGAGCATGAGCCAGCAGGAGATGGGAGCGCCGGTGGCGGTGCGCGTGCAGATACCGGATCACACCAGTTCCCTCAGCGGACAGACCAGGGAGGAATGGACCCAGGGAGTCAGGGCGTTCTGCGCCAAAATAAAGAAAGCAGGCTATGAACCCGTTATATACGCAAATACGGCGGCCTTCCACATGCTCCTGAATATGGCGGAACTGGAAGAGTACGACAAGTGGATCGCTGACTACGGGGATTATCTCTATTTCCCCTATAAGTTCAAGTGCTGGCAGTACAGCCTGAAAGGGACAGTTAACGGAATCGAAGGAGATGTGGCGCTGGATCTGAGTGTATCGACAGAGTAGCTGATTTTAACGAGTAAAGAAAAAACACTTGACACTTGAGTATCGGGACTGTAATATAGTGCAGGTGATGGAAAAGATCGTTGAACAGGGCCTTTTGTATGACTTCTACGGCTCGCTTCTCACAGGGCACCAGCAGAAGATCTATGAAAAGGTCGTCTATGACAATTTATCGTTGAATGAGGTCGCTGAGACCGAGGGCGTCAGCAAGCAGGCGGTGCATGATCTTGTGAGAAGATGTACGGTGATCATGCGCGGATACGAGAACAAGCTCGGAATGATCCGCCGCTTCGGCAAACTCAGAGAATGTGCCGACAGACTAAGGGAGATCGCTTCCGCGGAGGAGATCCCCGAGGCGCAGGCTTCCCTTATTGCGGGGATCGCGGAGGAAATCCGGGAGGGTCTGGAATCCTGAAGAGGACCGGCGTCTGTTTTACCCCGGCATATTTGGTAAAGTACAAGATTTCAGAGGATCGTCTATATGGCATTTGACAGCTTAACAGATAAGCTAAACAGTATATTC
Source organism: uncultured Lachnospiraceae bacterium (assembly GCA_902794825.1). Classification (GTDB taxonomy): domain Bacteria; phylum Bacillota; class Clostridia; order Lachnospirales; family Lachnospiraceae; genus CAG-791. The sequence continues at coordinate 16,238 of CADBIU010000025.1, read as the reverse complement.
AGCAAACTGAGCGGCAAGGGCAAGCTCACTGAGAGCGATGTCAAGAGCGCGATGCGCGAAGTCAAGATGGCTCTGCTTGAAGCGGACGTCAACTTCAAGGTCGTCAAGCAGTTTGTGAGCTCCGTGCAGGAGAGAGCGGTCGGCGAAGAGGTCATGAACGGCCTCAATCCCGCGCAGATGGTCATCAAGATCGTCAACGAAGAGATGACTTCGCTGATGGGAAGCGAGACCACAGAGCTGCAGTTGCAGCCCGGCAAGCAAATGACCGTCGTGATGATGGTCGGTCTGCAGGGCGCAGGTAAGACTACAACAGCAGCCAAGATCGCGGGCAAGTTCAAGCAGAAGGGCAAAAAGCCCCTGCTCGTGGCGCTGGACATCTACCGTCCCGCGGCTATCAAACAGCTGCAGGTAAACGGTGAGAAGCAGGGCGTCGATGTTTTCACCATGGGAGACAGGCATGATCCGGCCGATATCGCGAAGGCGGCGATCGAGCATGCTAATAAGAACAAAGAGAATCTTGTCATCCTCGATACTGCGGGTCGTCTGCAGATCGACGAGGAGATGATGCAGGAGCTCTCTGACATCAAGAAGGCTGTGACCGTTCACCAGACCATTCTGGTAGTGGACGCCATGACCGGTCAGGAGGCTGTCAACGTTGCCAAGACCTTTGACGAGAAGGTAGGCGTAGACGGCGTGATCCTTTCCAAGATGGACGGCGACACCCGAGGCGGCGCGGCTCTGTCGATCAAGGCAGTTACCGGAAAGCCCATTCTGTACGTTGGTATGGGCGAGAAGCTTTCCGACCTCGAGCAGTTCTACCCGGACCGAATGGCGGGCAGGATCCTCGGCATGGGCGATGTTCTGACCCTCATTGACAAGGCCCAGCAGAATCTGGACAAGCAGGACGAGCAGGAGAGCCGCGACATGGTGTCGCATCTCAAGAAGGGCAAGTTCGACTTCAACGACTACCTCAACAGTCTCAAGCAGATGAGGAAGATGGGCGGCCTTTCAAGCGTTCTCGGTATGCTTCCCGGCATGGGGATCAACAAGGACCAGCTCGACAACATGATCGATGAGAAGCAGCTCAAGCGCACAGAGGCGATCGTGCTCAGCATGACGCCGGAAGAGAGGGCTAATCCCAAACTTCTTACGCCTCAGAGAAAGTTCAGGATCGCGAAGGGATCCGGAAACGATATCGCCGACGTCAACCGCTTCATCAAGCAGTTTAACCAGATGTCCAAGATGATGAAGCAGTCGGGAGTCGGTAAGAAAGGCAAGAGACGCAGAAACGCTAATCCGTTCGGCGGAATGGGCGGTTTCGGCGGAATGGGCGGCATGGGAGGAAGAGGAGGATTCCCCTTCTGACCGGCCATCAGCGCAGTATGAATCAGAATTTATTCTGTTCAAAATATACGCGTCAGGCAGTTTTACGCCTAAGGACGCAGCATTTTAAAAGCAAACAATTTCTTAAGGAGGAAATCAAGTCATGGCAGTAAAGATCAGATTAAAGAGAATCGGTGAGAAGAAGGTACCGATGTACAGAATCGTGGTAGCAGAGGCATCCACTCCCAGAAACGGCAGAGCTATCGAAGAGATCGGAACTTATAATCCCAACACAGATCCCGCTGTTGTCAAGGTTGATGTAGAAGCAGCCAAGAAGTGGATCTCCAACGGCGCGCAGCCCACTACTGTTGTCAAGAAGCTGTTCAAGCAGGCCGGCCTTAAATAATACAGATCAGGAAGTACTGATCAACAAGTTCGGACCTGACAGTCGGAAGGGATATTTATGAGAGAATTAGTTGAATTGATCGCCAAGGCGCTTGTCGATCATCCCGATGAGGTTGTCGTCACGCAGACGCAGGAGGGCAAGAACATCCGGATCCAGCTTCATGTCGCACCTTCTGACATGGGCAAAGTCATTGGCAAACAGGGCAGAATTGCTAAGGCAATCCGTTCTGTCGTCAAGGCTGCCGCTTCAAGAGAAGATATCAGAGTGGATGTGGACATCGACTGAGCAGCCGATTGAATAGCTTATCATGCGGCGGCAGCGGGCAAACGCTGCCGCCGCTTTGTGAATGAGGAAAGATATGGTATCTAGATTTCGAGTGGGCGTGATCGCCGGAACACACGGGCTCCGCGGCGAGGTGAAGGTGTTTCCCACCACGGATGAGCCGAGGAGATTTCTGGACCTCAAACAGGTCATTTTGGATACGGGGCGCGAGGAGAGAATACTGAAGATCCGAAGCGTCAAATTCTTCAAGAAGTTCGTCATTCTCGGTTTTGAGCAGATGGACAGGATCGAGGACGTGGAGAGACTCAAGGGGTCGGAGCTGCTGATCCCCAGGGAGGACGCCATAGAGCTGGAAGAAGGGGAGTATTTTATCCCGGACCTGCTCGGACTTACGGTTACGGCGGATGACGGGAGAGAGCTCGGCGTCATTAAAGATGTGATCGAGACAGGCGCCAATAATGTCTATGATGTGAGAAATGATGAAGGGAAGAGCATTCTGATCCCTGCCATCCCCGACTGCATCCTGGACGTGAACCTGGAAGAGGGAAGCATGAAAGTTCATCTTCTCCCCGGACTGGAGAACCTGTGATATGAGATTCTATGTTTTGACACTTTTCCCTGAGATGATCGAACAGGGACTGGCCACGAGCATAACCGGAAGGGCGATGCAGAAAGGGCTGGTCAGCCTTGACGCGGTCAATATCAGGGATTACGCCGCCAACAAGCACAGAAAAGTGGACGATTACACATATGGCGGAGGAGCCGGCATGCTGATGCAGGCGCAGCCCGTTTACGACGCCTGTATGGCGGTGCAGAATACGCTGGAAAAACCGGCCAGGGTTGTCTATATGACGCCTCAGGGCAGCACTTTCAACCAGAAGAAGGCCCAGGAACTGGCGCAGGAGGAAAATCTCATCATTCTCTGCGGTCACTATGAGGGGATCGACGAGAGAGTCCTTGAGGAGATCGTGACGGATGAGATCTCGATCGGAGATTATGTACTCACAGGCGGCGAGCTGCCGGCGATGGTGGTCATAGATACAGTTTCAAGGCTGATCCCGGGCGTGCTCGGAAACGGGGTCTCCGCGGACACAGATTCCTTTATGAACGGTCTGCTGGAATATCCGCAGTATTCGCGGCCCGAGATCTGGAGAGACAAGAAAGTGCCGGCGGTGCTCCTGTCCGGCGACCACGCGAAGGTGGACCGCTGGAGGAAGGAACAGTCGCTGGAGAGGACAAGGCTGAGAAGGCCTGACCTGTATGAAAAGTATATGCAGGAGCATCCGGACGCGGCAAAATATTGCAAATAATATTTTGCTTGCATCCGCTCGGCCTATGTGGTAAATTATTAATGTTGCTTTGGCAGCATGTCCCAAATCTAAGACGGTCCTCTGCCGCAGCCCGTCAGGCGGTGAATGACGGCAAGAACGTCCCCAGTATAAAGGAGATTGAAATGAATTACGAAATCATCAAGGAACTCGAGAAAGAACAGCTGAAGGAGAACGCTCCCCAGTTCAGCATCGGTGACACAGTACGTGTTCACAACAGGATCAAAGAGGGCAACCGCGAGAGAATCCAGATCTTTGAGGGAACAGTCCTGAAGATCCAGGGCGGCGGCGCGAGAACTACTTTCACCGTCCGCAAGGAATCCAGCGGAATCGGCGTTGAGAAGACATGGCCCCTTCACAGCCCCAACGTTGAGAAGGTTGACGTTGTCAGACGCGGTAAAGTCAGAAGAGCGAAGCTCAACTATCTCCGCAACCTGAGCGGCAAGAAAGCCAAGGTCAAGGCTCTGAACGACCGCTGATCAATAAAGCGAGTTTGAAGGTATGCCGCGCTGTGAATGCAGTGCGGCATATTTAGTTGACAAAAAAGGGAGGAGCGGATGGATTATCAGTGGTATCCGGGGCATATGACCAAGGCCCGCAGGATGATGCAGGAAAATATTGGCCTCGTGGATCTGGTGATCGAACTTGCGGACGCAAGGATCCCGCTTAGCAGCCGCAATCCGGACATCGATTCGCTGTGCGGGAATAAAGCCAGGATCCTTCTGATGACGAAGGCGGACATGGCTGATCCGGCCCGGACGGCGAAGTTCCAGAAATACTTCGAGGACAAAGGCTTTATGGTCATCGCCATGGACGCGCGCACCAGAAAAGCCAATGAAAAGATCAAAGCGTATGTGGAAAAGGCGTGTGCCGCAAAACGCGAGAGGGATAAGAGAAGAGGGATCGTCGGACGCCCCCTGAGGGCTATGGTCGTGGGGATCCCAAATGTAGGGAAATCCACCTTTATCAATTCCTTTGCGGGCAAGGCGAGCGCTAAGACGGGCAATAAACCCGGCGTCACCAGAGGAAAGCAGTGGATCCGTCTCAATAAAAACCTGGAACTTCTGGACACGCCCGGAATTCTGTGGCCCAAGTTCGAGGACAGACAGGTCGGGGTCAACCTGGCTCTGACAGGCGCGATCCGACAGGAACTGCTCGAGGAACAGGAACTGTCCCTTGAGCTGCTCGATTTCCTTCAGAGAGAGTACCCTGCCCTTTTAAAAGAAAGATACGATCCTGAGGGTTCGGAATGGGAATTCCCGATGGACAGCGCTAAGCTTCTGGGAGAGATCGCCCTGTCCAGGAACCTTCTCAAAACGGGCGGCGAGCCGGACTGGCAGAGAGCTTCCAAAATGGTCCTGGACGATTTCAGAAACGGAAAGACCGGCAGGATCTCCCTTGAGACGCCGCCGGAAGGAGGAGAAACCAGTGAGTAAAGAGGCAAAGAGCATTCTTTCCAATGTGCTGTATATTGCGGGAGTCCTTTTTCTCTCCTTTCTGATCGTGCGCTATGTGGGACAGAGAACGGAAGTGATCGGAAATTCCATGGTACCTACTCTTCAGGACGAAGACCAGCTGATCACGGATAAGATCACGTACCGCTTCCGGGATCCGGAGAGATTCGATATCATTGTCTTTCCCCATGAGCCTGTGAATGAATTCTATATAAAGAGGATCATCGGAATGCCCGGGGAGACAGTGGAGATCAGTGAAGACGGCACGATCTTTATAAACGGTAAGGAACTTGGTGAAGAGTACGGCTACGGGATCACGCTGCCGCAGGAAAGAAAGGGTGAGATCGTCCTGGGGGAAGATGAATATTTTGTCCTGGGAGACAACAGGGAGGTAAGCCTGGACAGCCGATATTTGGAAGTGGGAAATATTCCGCGGTCCATCATCATCGGCAGGGCATGGCTGCGCCTGTATCCCTTCAGCGAATTCGGGCTTCTTACGGATAAGTGACATCGGAGACAGTTATGACTGAGAAACAGAAGATCAAACTGGAACTGGAAAAAGAGCGGATCAGGGGAATGCGGGAATTCGAGACGGATCTGGTCAGGGAAGCGCTGGGCACGAACGCGTTCGTGATCGCAGGGATCGACGAGGCGGGCAGAGGGCCGCTTGCGGGACCTGTGGCAGCGGGAGCGGTTATCCTGCCTGAGGATCACGACATCCTGTATCTGAACGATTCCAAGAAACTCTCTGCAAAAAAGAGAGACATGTTGTTCGATCAGATTAAGGAAGAGGCGCTCGCCTGGTCGGTGGCCCTCGTGGAACCGGCCCGCATCGATGAGATCAATATCCTGCAGGCGACTTACGAGGCGATGCGCCTTGCAGTGAGTCAGCTGAAGGTAAAGCCTTCCGTACTGGTCAATGACGCAGTGACGATTCCGGGCATTGCGCTGCCGCAGGTACCCGTTGTCAAGGGCGACGCGAAGTGCATTTCCATAGCCGCCGCCTCTATTTTGGCCAAGGTGACCAGGGACAGGATCATGGAGGAGATGGACGCGAAATATCCGGAGTACGGATTCGCGAAGCATAAGGGCTACGGGACCAGAGAGCACATGAACGCGATCCGGGAGCACGGACCGTGTCCGATCCACAGAAGGTCCTTTATCACCAGGATAGTGAAGGAGTGACGGGAGGTGTTGGGAGCTTGCCGGGAGAGAACCTGAGAAAGACCGGAAAAGAGATGGAGGATCTGGCGGCAGACTATCTGTCGTCGCGCGGAGTCAGGATCCTTGAGAGAAACTTCAGGTCCCGGGAAGCGGAGATCGACATCATCGCGCAGCAGGACCGGACGCTGCTCTTTGTCGAAGTAAAAGCCCGGAAAGCCGGGGAGAAGAGCGGCGACGGACTTGAGGCTGTAGGATCCGCCAAACAGAAGAGGATCTGCAGGTGCGCGGACTTCTATATGCACGAGGAAGGAATCGACCCCTTCAGCACAAGTATCCGGTTTGATGTGATCGCGATCACGATACCGGATGATACGAAAGGACCTTCGCCGGAGAAAGAGGACAGCAGAGACTGCGCTGTCCGCTGGATCCGCAATGCTTTTCCTTATATCGCGTACAGCCGCGCGAAGCCGCACTGGAGAGTGTGGTAATAGCTGACAAAAGAGTATAAAAAGAGAGGCCGAGAAGCTGTGGGGGTGAACCCCGGCGGCTTCCCGGCCTCTTTGCATGTATTTCTGATTGTGATCTTATGTCCGTCAGAACTCAGTCTGGTCGAACTGCATCTGCTCGAATTCGCTCTGTTCGTGGCGGTTGATCTTCTCAAGGATCCGGTGGATCTTATCCGTCGAGGTGCTCATATTGGAGATACCGATGTCGTGGTTGATAAAGTCAATGATCATCGCGGTAAACTTGCTCATGTCAGCGGGCTCAAACCACACTCTGCCCGCCAGTTCCGGGGGCTGATAGGTGAGGTTGGTGGTGACGAGCTTGTCAAAATATCCCTTCTCATAAGCTTTGTCAAAGACATCCAGGCCGTCCGTGAACAGACCGAAAGTGGTGCACAAAAAGACTCTTCTGGCATGCATGTTCTCCTTGAGCTGGCGGGAGGTGTCAAGGATGGACCCGCCGGAGGAGATCATATCGTCTATGATGATCGCGTCCTTGCCCGCGAGGTCAGTGCCCAGGAATCTGTGCTCTACGATGGGATTCTTGCCGTTGACGATCACAGAGTAATCCCTTCTCTTATAGAACATTCCCGTATCCGCTCCGATCACGTTGGCAAAGTATACAGTCCTGTCCAGCGCGCCCTCATCGGGAGAGATGACGACGATGTGGTCCTTGTCCACGATCAGGTTCGGGACTGATCTCATAAGGGACTTGAGAAACTGATAGGGGGATGTGAAGTTGTTGAAGTCCACCAGCGGATTGACGTTCTGGATCCTGGGATCATGGGCGTCGAAAGTGATGAAATTCTTGATCCCCAAATCGCAGAGCTCCTTATACATGATAGCGGCATCCAGAGATTCCCGGCCGCTTCTCTTGTGCTGGCGCCCCTCGTACAGGAAAGGCATGATGACATTGATCCTGTGGGCCTTGCCGTTGATGGCTGCGATCACCCTCTTGAGATCCTGGAAATGATCATCCGGGGACATGTGGTTTGTGAAGCCGTTCATCTCATAGGTAATGGAATAATTGGTGATATCCACGATAATGAAGATATCCTTGCCTCTGGTAGAATCCTGAAGCACAGCCTTTCCTTCGCCGGTCGAGAAGCGGGGAAGAACGAGAGGAAGTCTGTAATCTTCCTCGTAGTATCCGTCATAAGTGGGATCACTCCTGTGCGCATTGTGGTCTCCGATACGGAAGTAGTGGATCCATTTGTTTATTTTCTCGCCGAGCTTTTCCGCGGAAGGAAGAACGATCAGGGCAAGAGGTGCAACGGGATTGCTGGTCTGCTCGAGTTTGTCGTGTAATACGTGTTCTGTGGCCATGAAATCTCCTTCATAAATGTTTTAAACAGGAAGTGTGCGCGGCGCAAAGCCGTAAAGCCTGCAGTTCAATATCATTCTATAGGCAGAAGACGAGAAATACAAGCAAAAGCGTTGTTTACATTGAGGGCCAGATTGGATAAAATATAGAGACATATGGATTCTTAACAGAAAGGTATATAATGAGCAAGAAAAAAAATAAGCCTATTGTGGCAGTGGTCGGAAGGCCCAACGTGGGCAAATCGACGCTCTTCAATGTTTTGGCGGGAAGACAGATCTCCATCACGGAGGATACGCCGGGCGTAACGAGAGACCGGATCTACGCGGACTGCAGCTGGCTGAATTATGATTTTACACTGATCGATACGGGCGGTATTGAGCCGGACTCCGGAGATATCATTCTCTCCCAGATGAGGGAGCAGGCCCAGATCGCGATCGATATGGCTGATGTCATCATATTTATGGTGGATCTCAAGACAGGACTTGTGGACTCCGACATGAGAGTGGCGGATATGCTCCGCAGGGCGCAGAAGCCGGTGGTCCTGTGCGTGAACAAGACGGACAATCCCACCAGGCAGATGGCGGATGTATATGAGTTTTACAACCTGGGGATCGGAGATCCCTTCCCGATCTCATCGGCAAACCGCACAGGAATCGGCGATATGCTCGATGAAGTGGTGAAAAACTTCAGGGCAGGGACCGGCGAGGAGGAAGAGGACGACGCGATCTACGTGGCAGTCGTCGGTAAACCCAACGTAGGCAAGTCGTCTATCGTAAACCGTCTGATCGGCGAGAACAGAGTTATTGTCTCCGACATCGCGGGGACGACCAGGGACGCCATTGACACCCGGGTCAGGCACGACGGCAAGGAATACGTCTTTATCGATACGGCGGGACTTCGCCGCAAGAATAAGATCAAGGAGAACCTTGAGCGCTATATGATCGTCCGCACAGTAGGCGCGGTCGAGAGGGCGGACATAACGATCCTCGTGATCGACGCGCAGGAGGGCATTACGGAGCAGGACGCCAAGATCGCCGGAATCGCCCACGACAGAGGCAAAGCCGTTATTGTAGCAGTCAACAAATGGGATCTTGTGGAGAAGGACAATCACTCCGTAAAGAAGTACACTGACAAAATCCGGTCCGTGCTGTCGTTTCTCTCTTATGCGGAGATCATCTTCATCTCAGCGCAGACAGGCCAGAGACTGGTCAAACTGTACGATGAGATCGACCTTGTGAGCGCGAACCAGAATATGCGCATTCAGACGGGCGTACTCAATGAGATCATAAGTGAAGCCTGCGTGATGCAGCAGCCGCCGAGCGACAAGGGTCACATGCTCAAGATCATGTACGCGACCCAGGTGGCGGTCAAACCTCCGACTTTCGTTCTGTTTGTAAATACGAAGGAACTGATGCATTTCTCCTATTTAAGATACCTCGAGAACAGGATCAGGGATGCCTTCGGATTCAGGGGAACGCCCCTTAAGTTTATCGTCCGCGAGCGCGGCGAGGATAAAAAATAAGAGTAAAACACATTAGGAAGCCGCATAAGAAACGGTTAAAGGAGGAAATGTGATGATCGGACTTAGAATTATATGTCTTGCACTCGGATACTTATTTGGATGTTTCCAGACTGCTTACATTCTGGGCAGGATGAAGGGCATTGATATCCGCGAATACGGAAGCGGAAACGCGGGAACGACAAATGCGATCCGCGTCCTGGGCACCAAGGCAGGCCTTCTCGTTTTTGCGGGCGACATGCTCAAATGCCTGATCGCGCTCCTTTTAGTAGGCGCGCTTTTCGGCAAGTCCCATCCCGAAACGGTGTACCTTCTTAAATCCTGGGCGTTTATGGGCGTCGTGCTGGGGCACGATTTCCCCTTCTATATGAACTTCAAGGGCGGCAAGGGCGTAGCTGTCATGGCCGGATTCGCGTTCGGCTATCACTGGAGCTTCATCCCCAGTTCCATCCTGCTGTTCTTTGTCCCTTATCTGACCACCAAGTTTGTGTCACTGGGATCCCTTATGGTCTACGGCGGCACATTTATCCAGATGATCATCGAGGGACAGATGGGCGTTTTCGGCGCTGTGAGCCAGGCCAACCTGATCGAGATGTATCTGATCCAGTTCTTCCTCACATTTATGGCTTATTACAGACACAGGGCCAACATCGGAAGACTTCTGAGCGGAAATGAGAGAAAGACCTATCTCTTCAAGACCAATTCGGAGAAACTGGATCTGGGCGGCAAGAAGTGATCGATATTTTGACATAAGGAGAGAGACGTTGGCTAGAATCGGAATGATCGGCGCGGGAAGCTGGGGAACAGCTTTGGCTGCTCATCTTGCAGAATGCGGCCATAAGGTGGAGATCTGGTCCGTCATGCAGGACGAAGTGGACATGATCAATAACACCCACCAGCAGTCCGTCAAGCTTCCGGGCGTTATTTTGGATGAGACGGTGGCGGCGTGCACGGACCTTGAGAAGGTCATGCGCGACAAGGACATGTTGGTATTGGCTGTCCCTTCCGCGTTTGTGCGCAGCACTGCTAAGAATATGGCAAAATATTGCAGGTACGGCCAGCTGATCGTATCTGTGGCCAAGGGAATTGAAGAGGATACGCTTCTGACAATGACAGAGGTCATCAAAGAGGAGATCCCTCACTGCGAGGCCGCGGTTCTGTGCGGCCCCACCCACGCGGAGGAAGTCGGAGCAGGACTTCCCACAGCGATCGTGGCAGGCGCTTCCCGCAGGGAAGTGGCGGAGTATGTCCAGTCCGTTTTTATGGGAAGCAATTTCCGCGTCTATACGAGCCCCGATATGCTGGGAATGCAGGTCGGCGCGGCGCTTAAGAACGTCATCGCGCTGGCAGCGGGCTGCGCGGACGGCCTGGGATACGGGGACAACACCAAGGCTGCCCTGATCACCAGGGGCATCGCCGAGATCTCCCAGATCGGCATCGCCATGGGCGGAAAACCGGAGACATTCTCCGGACTTACCGGTATCGGTGACCTGATCGTTACCTGTGCTTCTATGCACTCCAGAAACCGCAGAGCCGGTATCCTGATCGGTAAAGGTATGACGGCCGACGAGGCCATGAAGGAGGTCAAACAGGTCGTGGAGGGCGTATACAGCGCGAAGGCGGCGCTCCAGCTCGCCGATAAATACGACGTGGAGGCCCCGATCATCCGCACTGTGAGCCGGGTCCTGTTCGGAAACGAAGCTCCCGGGCAGGCCGTTGAGGATCTGATGCTGCGAGAGGGCAGGATCGAGAGCAGCGGGCTGCAGTGGCAGTAATATATATTTAGGAGAAGAAAAGATGGAAAAGAATATGAAAATCTACGAGGAACTGCAGGCCAGGGGCCTTCTGGCACAGCTTACGGATCCCGCCGAGATCAGAGACCTGGTCAACGACGGCAAGGCAACCTTCTATATCGGCTTTGATCCCACCGCAGATTCCCTGCACGTCGGCCACTTTATGGCCCTTCTTCTTATGAAGAGACTGCAGGAAGCAGGCAACAAGCCCATAGCGCTCGTAGGCGGCGGCACAGGCATGATCGGCGACCCCTCCGGCCGCACGGATCTTCGCTCTATGATGACCGTCGAGCAGATCGACCACAACTGTGAGTGCTTCAAGAAACAGATGAGCCGCTTTATCGAATTCGGCGAAGGCAAGGCCATGATGGTCAACAACGCCGACTGGCTCAGAGATCTCAACTACATCGAATTCCTCAGGGATATCGGATCCTGCTTCAGCGTCAACGAGATGCTCCGCGCAAGATGCTACGAACAGCGCATGGAGAAGGGCCTGAGCTTCCTTGAATTCAATTACATGATCATGCAGGCTTTCGACTTCTACAACCTGTACAGGACCTACGGCTGCAACATGCAGTTCGGCGGCGACGACCAGTGGAGCAACATGCTGGCCGGCACAGAGCTGATCCGCAAGAAACTCGGCAAGGACGCTTTCGCTATGACCATCACCCTTCTTCTCAACTCCGAGGGCAAGAAGATGGGCAAAACAGCGAAGGGCGCAGTCTGGCTCGATCCCGACAAGACTTCTCCTTACGATTTCTACCAGTACTGGAGAAATATCGGCGACGCGGACGTCCTTAAGTGCCTGCGCATGATGACCTTCCTTCCTCTCGAGCAGATCGACGAGATGGATAAGTGGGAGGGAGCTCAGCTCAACACAGCCAAGGAGATCCTTGCGACAGAGCTGACCACACTGGTTCACGGCAGCGATGAAGCCGCCAAGGCCAAGGCGGGCGCAGAGGCGCTCTTCAGCGCGGCTACTCCCGGCAGCATGGACAATGTTCCCACTGCAGTTCTCGCCGCGGAGGACTTTAATGAGAACGGCGAAGTCGATATTTTGACAATACTCGTAAAGGCAGGCCTGGAGAAATCCAGAGGCGACGCGCGCAGAGACGTAATACAGGGCGGCGTCACCGTAGACGGCGAAAAGGTCCAGGATTTCAAGGCTGTATTCACAAAGGATGCCCTTAAGGACGGCAAGCTCGTCAAGAGAGGCAAGAAGAGCTTCAAACTCGTCAAATGCTGATGAATGCGCAATGCCTGTAGTATGAAACTGCAGGCATTGTTTTAAGACGACGACCTTTCCGCGGTGCGGAACTGATATCAGGAGGAACATAGATGATAGCAGCGGATGCAATTGTGAAATGTCTTGAGGCTGAAGGGGTGGAGTATGTATTCGGGTATCCCGGAGTCGCCATCTGTCCTTTCTATGACAGCATTTTGAATACCAATATTAAGACCATCCTGGTGAGACAGGAGCAGAACGCGGCCCACGAGGCCAGCGGGTATGCCAGGATCTCGGGCAAGGTCGGCGTCGCCGTTGTCACGAGCGGTCCCGGCGCGACCAATCTGATCACAGGGATCGCTACGGCTTTCGCGGACAGCATCCCTCTGGTCTGCATCACCGGCCAGGTGGACTCTAATCTCATGGGAAGCGATGTCTTCCAGGAGGTCGACGTATCCGGGGCCTGCGAGTCCTTCGTAAAATTCAGCTATATCGTGCGCAAAGCTTCGGATGTCCCCAGGATCATGAAAGAGGCCTTCCACATTGCCAGCACCGGCAGAAAGGGGCCAGTCCTCATCGATATTCCGATCGATGTGCAGAAAGCGGAGATCCGCAAATTCGCGTATCCCGAGACTGTCAGCATCCGCACCTACAAGCCTACGGTGACGGGACATGCAGTCCAGATCAAAAGAGTGATCAAAGAGCTCCAGAAGGCCAAACGGCCTATCATCTGCGTCGGCGGCGGCGTGCACCTGAGCAGCGGCGCGAGGGAAGAAGTGCGCAGATTTGTGGAGGAAAAGGATATTCCCGTGGTGTGCACCATGATGGGACTGGGAGTCCTTCCCACCAACCATTTCCTCTTTTACGGCATGGTGGGCAATAACGGCCAGGCCTATGGCAACAGGGCCATGAACGACGCGGACATGATCATCATGGTCGGCGCGAGAGTAGCGGACAGGTCCTTCAGCCAGCCCGATCTGATCACAGAAAATAAAGTTCTGGTCCATATTGACGTCGACCCCGCGGAGATCGGCAAGAACGCCGGTCCCACGATCCCGCTGGTCGGCGATATCAAACACGTTTTTGAGGAGTTCAACAAAGCGGAGATCTCTGCGGATCATTCGCTGTGGATCGACAAACTCGACGGCTACAAGGACGACACCCAGAACGCGTCCCGCAGAAAGCGCCACATGTATTCCTCTACAATGACAGAGGAGGAGATCAACGCTCTTACGGTCAACCCGGAGATCTTTATCAAGCGCCTGTCCAGAGCCATGAATGACAACGCTGTCTATGTGGCAGACGTCGGACAGAACCAGCTCTGGTCCTGCGCGAACTGTGTTATCAAGGAAAACGGACGCTTTCTTACCAGCGGCGGCATGGGGACTATGGGATATTCCGTTCCTGCGGCGCTGGGCGCCAAACTTGCCGCGCCGGACCGTCAGGTCGTGGCTGTATGCGGCGACGGCGGCTTCCAGATGACGATGATGGAACTTGCGACTATGAAGCAGTACAAGGTTCCCGTCAAGATAGTTGTGCTCAGGAACAATGTCCTGGGCCTGGTGCGCCAGTATCAGCACTTTACCTATCAGGACCGCTATTCGGTCATAGACCTTGGCGACTCCATTCCGGACTTTAAGCTGCTCGCGGACGCTTATGGGATCCGCTATCTGCAGATCGCCGCGGTGGAAGATATGGACAGCGGCATTGAGGATTTCCTCTCGGACGACGAGGCTACGCTGCTTGAAGTGATCATCGATCCCAAACTGGTAGTCTGATCCGGCAAAATGGTGACTCAATCGGATAAAACAAAGGGGAAACAGGTATGAAGAGAATCTATTCTGTACTGGTAGAGAACCGGTCGGGCGTTCTGTGCAAAGTCGCGGGACTGTTTTGGCGCAGATGCTTTAACATCGACTCCCTCGCTGTGGGAGAGACCGAGGATAAAAATGTTTCCAATATGGTCATCGTATCAAGCGGCGACCGCAGGACTCTTGAGCAGATCGAGAAGCAGCTCAACAAAAAGCTGGACGTCATTAAGGTCAAGACTTTCGATGAGACGGAGAGCATCAACCGGGAACTGATGCTGGTCAAGGTGCGCTACAACCGCACCAACCGCAAGGACATCATGGAAAACTGCGAGATCATGGACGCCAAAATAGTGGACATGTCCAAGACTATGATGACGATCCAGATGTGCGATACGCCCGAGCGCGTGCAGATCTTTCTGGACACTCTGCGCACCGTCAGCATCATCGAGATCGCGAGGACCGGCACTCTGGCTCTTCTCAAATGTTCCGAGCAGGGCAGGTAAAAGACGCGGATCAGGCCAAAATGGGCCTCTCATGAGGCTTATTTGTGTTTGACTTGATGGGAGTGCAGCGTTATAATAGTTGCAATTTGGCAAAACGTTAAAAATATTCATCAGATGAATGAATCGGATTCATCATATGAAGGGATAAGATGAAATGAGTGAAGTGACCAATAAAAAGGTGTTTCAGATCCTTGTAGACAACAATTCGGGCGTGCTGAGCCGTATTTCCGGCCTGTTCTCCCGCAGGGGGTATAACATCGAGAGTATTACGGCGGGCGTCACTGCCGAGCCCACCATCACCAGGATCACAGTCGTGACTTCCGGTGACAACGACATCATGGAGCAGATCGAGAAACAGGTGGGAAAGCTCGTGGACGTCAGAGATATACATGAACTCAAGCCCGAGGAGAGCGTATTCCGCGAACTGGCTATGATCAAGGTCAGAGCGACCGCGGACCAGAGAGAAAACGTGATCGCCCTCGCCAATATCTTCAGAGGCAACATCATCGATGTATCCAATGAGAGTCTTATGATCGAAGTCACCGGCAACTCCGGCAAAGTCGACGCGTTCCTTAAACTCGTCAGCGGCTATGAGATCCTGGAACTCGCAAGGACAGGGGTCGCGGGACTCGGAAGAGGAACCAAGAACGTCATTTATCTGGATAAGCTCATCTGAGCACCAGCACAGTTTTCTGTCCGGACCGGAAACCATTCGATCCGGTGGAGATATATAAAGATATTTATGGAGGAAAGAAAAAATGTCAGAAGCTAAGATCTATTACCAGGAAGACTGCAACCTGTCAGTACTGGAGGGCAAGACAATCGCTATTATCGGCTACGGCAGCCAGGGCCATGCGCACGCGCTCAACCTCAAGGAGTCCGGATGCAACGTCATCGTAGGTCTTTACGAGGGATCCAAGTCCAAGGCTAAGGCTGAGGCGCAGGGACTCACAGTTTACAATACTGCTGAGGCAGCTAAGATGGCTGATATCATCATGATCCTGATCAACGATGAGAAGCAGGCCGCTATGTACAAGAAGGACATCGAGCCCAACCTCAAAGCCGGCGATATGCTGATGTTTGCTCATGGCTTCAACATTCACTTCGGTCTGATCAAGCCTCCGGCAGATGTAGACGTAACCATGATCGCTCCCAAGGCTCCCGGACACACCGTTCGCAGCGAGTATAAGGCAGGCAAGGGAACTCCTTCCCTCGTCGCAGTTTACCAGGATGCTACCGGCCAGGCCCTTGACAAGGCTCTTGCATACGGCGCAGGCATCGGCGCTTCCCGCGCAGGTATCCTTGAGACCACATTCAGGACCGAGACCGAGACCGACCTCTTCGGCGAGCAGGCTGTCCTCTGCGGCGGCGTATGCGCTCTGATGAAGGCAGGCTTCGAGACTCTGGTAGAGGCCGGCTACGATCCCCGCAATGCATACTTCGAGTGCGTACATGAGATGAAGCTGATCGTCGACCTGATCTATCAGTCCGGTTTCGCAGGAATGAGATACTCCATCTCCAATACCGCTGAGTACGGCGACTACATCACAGGTCCCAAGATCATCACAGACGAGACCAGAAAAGCTATGAAGAAGATCCTCGC
>CADBIU010000024.1 GCA_902794825.1 uncultured Lachnospiraceae bacterium | reverse complement strand
AGAGTGGATGGAGAGTTCATGCAGGACTGGTATTTTTCCCTCCATCCATTTTCTGATGTTCTTAAGTTTGATGGAGTCTTTTCGCTTAAGATGCATTAATCGCTCCATCGATTCAATAAGAATTTCTGAAAGGATGGTCTCCACACCACCAGGTCATTCCACTGCCTTTGGCAGCAACCCGGCTCTTGATTAAGGGCCAGGCCGAAACATTTCTTAATTCCGGGCCTATAATTCCTCTTCGCAATTAATAAGGGGCATGCCGCCAAGCGTAGGTTTTTCGATCCTTACGCTTACTACGTCAGCCCCTTATTTTAATTGTTCTTATTAACCTGGCTTGGATGGAAACAAGCCGGATTTCAGACCCTCGCCACGCCGCTCTCGCGTGCCGCCTGCGCCGCCGCTTTCGCGACCGCGTCCTTGACGCGCGGATCAAAGGCCTTGGGCAGAATATAGTCTGCGCAGAGTTCCTCATCGGAGACGAGACCCGCCAGCGCTTTCGCGGAGGCGATCTTCATCGCGTCGTTGATATCGCTCGCCCGAACGTCCAGCGCTCCGCGGAAGATTCCGGGGAAGCAGAGCACGTTGTTGATCTGGTTGGGGAAATCGCTGCGGCCGGTGGAGACCACTGCCGCGCCCGCCGCCTTGGCTTCGTCCGGGAAGATCTCAGGTGTGGGATTTGCGCAGGCGAAAATGATAGGATCCTTCGCCATGCTGCGGACCATATCCTGGGTCAGAGTGCCGGGAGCGGATACGCCGATGAAGACGTCTGCGCCCTTGATCACATCTGCCAGTGTGCCTGCCTCCCGATCAAAGTTCGTGATCTTAGCCATCTCTTCCTTGACAGGGTTAAGGCCCTCTCTGCCCTCGTAGATTGCTCCCTTGCGGTCTGTCATGATGACGTTCTTAAGTCCCATAGCCATAAGAAGCTTTATGATCGCGATGCCCGCCGCGCCCGCGCCGGAAGTAACGATCTTCACATCCTCTATCTTCTTGCCCACGACCTTGAGCGCGTTCATAAGACCTGCCAGTGTGATCACAGCCGTTCCGTGCTGGTCGTCGTGGAAGATCGGAATGTCGCAGCACTCCTTAAGCTTTTTCTCGATCTCAAAACATCTGGGAGCTGCAATGTCCTCTAAGTTGATGCCGCCGAAGGATCCTGCGAGAAGGCTCACCGTGCGGACGATCTCGTCCACGTCGTGTGTTCTGACACACAGCGGGATCGCGTCCACATCGCCGAACGCCTTAAAGAGGACACATTTGCCCTCCATGACGGGCATCCCGGCTTCCGGGCCGATGTCACCAAGGCCAAGGACCGCAGTTCCGTCGGTAACTACCGCAACTGTATTCCACCTTCTGGTGAGCTCATAACTCTTCTCAGGGTGTTTCTGTATCTCAAGGCAGGGCGCCGCCACTCCGGGTGTGTAAGCTATGCTGAGCGCCTCTGCGCTGTCAACGGCCGCTCTGGCTGTGACCTCTATTTTGCCCTTCCACTGCGCGTGCTTTTCCAGCGCGATCTGACCGTAATCCATTTTTGTCTGGCTCCTTTCAATGATGCTGTCCAACACATTTCCTACAAATTATTCCACGACCTTCTCAAAAATACAATAAAAAAGAGGGTTTGTGTACTGACAAACCCTTGCGCACACGGAAAAAGCCACTGTGCACTGTCTTTGCACCGCGGCTGTGTTATTTCCGTTCTCATCACTGATTCTTATCATTTTTCTTTTTCTGTTCCTGCTGCCTGAGGAAATCCATATCTCCTGCCGCAGATACCATATTCAGTTCCATATCAGATAAACGCTGGAACTGAAGGATCCCGGATTTCTTATTTGCGCCGCTCTCAAACAGTCTCTTTCTGAGAACGCTCTTGAAATCGGTCTCCATACTGAAATCAGCGCGAGCGATCTTATCAAGTAAATTTTCATTCATGGAGCTCATTTCGCTACCCCCTTTGCTTTATTTATAACTATATACGCATTTTTTTGCGTTCTTCCATGAGGAATGGGAAATTATTTTTTTAGAAAATTTTCTTTTCTGCGAATACTGTAATATAATATACTAAGTACTCGTAATCAGCAGAGAATATCCATCTGCCATCAGGCATTCGAAAGGAACTGTCCTATGGGCGATCTCAAGCCGATCAACACAACTACAGCGGAAGGCGTTTCTACCATCACACTGGCAGCCGTTCCGGAGAATTTTGCCGCCGCGCAGGAACAGGTGCGCAGTTTTCTCGACTCTGCTTCCTGCAGCATGCGCACTCTCTTTGAACTCGACATGGTCGTAGAAGAGATCTTCATCAACGTCGCCAGTTACGCATACCCCGACGGCGCCGGGACTGTATCCCTGGACCTTGCAATTGACAGGGAACAGAACTTCCTGTACCTGACCTTCCGCGACAGCGGTGTTCCCTACGATCCGCTCCGCAAACAGTCTCCCGATCTCTCCGCTCCCGCTGAGAAACGGCCGATCGGCGGTCTGGGAATTTTTCTTGTGCAGAAATACTCTGATTCTCTGTCCTACGAATACGCCGAAGGCGAAAACCGCCTGACTATCGGCAAGAAGCTTGCCTGAGCGCCGCCCCTCGCAGCGCTCCGTTCGGGCAGCCGTTACGAATAATCGAGAAAATCTCCGCTGCTCTTTCCTTTCTCCATCGCGCGCAGTTTCGCCAGCAGGCGCCTGTGCCTCTCGCTTACCGCCTTGGCGTTGATGCCCAGGATCTCCCCTATCTGAGGGTTCTTGAGTTCCTGCACATAGATCATGCTGAGCAGTTCTCTCTCATCGTCGGAAAGTTTCTCAAGCAGCCGGTACACTTCCTGGTTGATCGGGTTTTTGAGGATAGAATACTCATCGACCGCGGAAGGCTCCGCCACATCGTCCAGATTCTCTGTCTTTCTCCGCCCGTTCTTGCGAAAATAATCGATCAGGCAGTTCCTCGCAATGGTGCACAGCCATGTGCGCACCGACGCCTTTGAGGGGTCGAAGCTGTCGTAATGGGACATCGCCCTCATGAATATGTCGCTCACCAGATCTTCCGTATTCTCTCTGTGCATCACCTGCATATAGATGTAGTTGTACACATAGGAATACTCCTGCTCATACACTTCCGCAAAATCCGGTTTGTTTCTGATTACACTAAATGTTCTCACCGTCTTACTCCGCCTTTCCGTTAAGAAATATCATCATTTCTATATACCATTGTCAGAACTTCGTCGTAGACCGCTCCGAAAGGAACTCCGTGCTCCGACGCCGCTCCGCTGACTTTCTCATACTCCGGATGGACCCTCCTGTAAGCGCCTTCCCCGCTGATCTTTACAGGGATAACCCCGAACCGGGTCTTTACGTCCACCGTCTTTCTTGTCAAAACAGTGCGCTCCATCTCCTGTCTGCGGATTCCGATGGTAGTCGTCTGACTGAAGATCACATCTTCCAGCTTCTCCAGATGCTCCTTATCACAGATCACCGTGAGTTCCCATCCCGGCCTGTTCTTCTTCATAAAGACCGGCGCGAAATGCGCTTCCCGGGCGCCCTCCTGATAGAGTTTCTCAAGCGCGTACCCGAGCTGCTCGCCCGTGCTGTCGTCGATGTCGCACTCCAGTTTCCACACAGTATCTGCTTCGTGACCCGCTTTTTTCACCTCTTCGCAAGGTTCGATCACCATCGCCCGCAGGATGCTGGGAATCTCATACTCCCTCTTCCCCGCGCCCAGCCCGGTTCTCTCAATCACGAATCTCTCCGGCAGCTTCTGATCCGTCATCAGGGCTGCCGCAATGGCCGCTCCCGTCGGAGTTACCAGTTCTCCCTTTCTGGATGTGAACCTCATCGGCAGTCTGTGCGCCTTCGCGATGTTCGTCACCGCGGGTACAGGCACCTGTAAGATCCCGTGCTGGCAGCGCACCGTGCCGCTTCCTTCCGCGATCCCTGTTACAGCTACGTCCCTGATTCCCAGATCGTTAAAACATACCGCCGCCGCCACAATGTCGACAATAGAATCGATCGCTCCCACCTCGTGGAAATGCACTTCATCGGCGGGTACGCCGTGCGCCTCGGATTCCGCCTGCGCCAGGATCTCAAAGATGCGAAGTGCCAGGGCCCTGGCCCCCTCGGTCATCTCAAGATTTCCAATGATATCACGGATCTCTCTCATTCCCGTGTGGTGATGGTGGTGGCCGTGTCCATGATCATGGTGATGGTCGTGGTCATGATGATGCTCATGATCGTGGTCATGGCTGTGTGCGTGTGCAGAATGCTCACCCTCTCCTTCGAGGTGCCCGTACAGGTACTCCATGTCGTGGTCATGCCCGTCGTGCTCCTCATCGAGGATCACATTGAAGTCACAGCAGTCTATGCCCGATTTCTTCACTCTGCTGATCTGCACCTTAAAGCCATGTCCGGGAATTCCCTCCAGGACCTTCAGGAGCTTCTCCTGATCCGCTCCAAGGTCAAGCAGCGCTGCCACAGTCATGTCGCCGCTGATACCGGTCCCGCATTCCAGATAAAGGATCTTATCACTGTTTTGCATCCGATTTATTTCCTCCACAGGCCAGGCGGTTGATCTGTGTCGCCATATAGCCCGCTCCGTAACCGTTGTCTATATTTACTACCGCGATTCCGTTCGCGCAGGAGTTGATCATTGTCAGCAGCGCTGACAAACCTCCGAAATTCGCTCCGTATCCAACGGAAGTCGGCACCGCTATGACGGGGCTGCTCACGAGACCTCCCACTACGCTTGCCAGCGCGCCCTCCATGCCGGCCACCGCCACAATGCAGTTGGCCTCCTGGAGCTTCTGCGTCTGCGAAAGGAGCCTGTGGATCCCGCTGACTCCCACATCGTAGATCCGTTCCACTTTAGAGCCAAAATATTCCGCGGTCTGTGCTGCTTCCTCAGCCACAGGGATGTCCGCTGTACCGCCGGTGACCACCGCTATGAGGCCTTTCCTCTCCGCGGGAGTCCTCTCCAGCTTCAGGATCCGCGAGACCGGATCGTACTGTATATCCGGGATCACCTTTCTGACCATCTCGTACTGCTCAGCAGTCGCCCTGGTACCGAAGGCCTGACCTTCCTTAGCCGCCATTCTCTGAAAGATATTTATAAGAAACTCGTCAGGTTTGCCGCTGCAAAAGATCACTTCCGGAAATCCGGACCGGACTTTGCGGTGCAGGTCCAGCTTGGCGTAGCCCATATCCTCAAAGGGCTGTCTGCGAAAGTGTCCCTCCGCCTCCTCGACGCTCATTGAACCGTTCTTTACCAGTTCCAGTATTTCTCTCGTTTCCATATTCGCTCCCCGGCATCCGTTCTATCCCGCGGATTCAAAGATACGGGATGATCTCCTTTACCGAATCAAAGATTAGATGCGGTTTCACATCCGAGTCCGGCAGGTCCTCCAGCTGCGCTTCGCCGCTCAGCACAAAGATGCCGTACAGTCCGTTGTTCACGCCGGATTTGACATCCGTGTACAGCCGATCTCCCACAACGCAGGATTCCTCCGGCTTCGCTCCCATAGTTCTCATCGCGTACTCAATGATCTCCGCTTCGGGCTTTCCTACCACCTTGTCGGGTCTGCGCCCGGTGGACGCCTCCACGTATGCGCTGAGCGATCCGATGTCCGGAATAAAACCGGTCTTCGTCGGGCAGTTGAAATCCGGGTGTGTGGCCACATAGGGGAGTCCCTCCCTGACCAGGTCGCAGAGCCTGCAGAGGTCTCTGTAATGAAAACTCGTGCAGAAGCTGGTGACCACCATATCCGGGTGCTCCTCGTCGATAAGAACGCCTCTCTCTGAAAACTCCATCTTCACCATCGGATTTCCGAAGAGATAGACGCGCTTTCCCGGATACTTTCGCTTGAGATAATCCACCGTCGCGTGTCCTGAAGTGATCAGCTGCTTCTCCGGATCGATCACAAGTCCCATATTCAGGAGCTTCTCAACATAGATCGACGCGCTCTTGGAGGAATTATTTGTCATAAAGCAATACTTTCTGCCCGTAGCTGTCAGCTTCGCCAGAAAGTCCTTGGCGCCGTCGATCCAGAGATTGTCCAGATAGACTGTGCCGTCCATATCCAGGCAGAAATTCCTGATCCGCGGTATGATTCCTCCGGGATCGCAGTTCACACGATATTCTGTTCTCATCCTGTCCCGCTCCGGCATTCCTGTCCGCGCCTCCTGATGTTCATTATACTGTATCTCAGTCAGTTTTACACAAACGGCTTCCCGAAAATCCCTGCTTCAGGTTAGCCTTTATAAAACGCCGCCCAGTCGGGGCTCTCAGCTGTGATCTCTATTCTGCCCTGCCCAAAAGGCTTTTGAAATGACAGTCTAAAGGCGTGCAGCCCCATAGTTTCCTGCCCGTTTCCGTTTCCGTACAGCGGGTCTCCCGCAAGGGGATGTCCTATAGAGGCCATGTGGACCCTGATCTGATGTGTCCTTCCGTGTTCAATCCGGCAGGCAAGCAGCGTCCGCGGCTTTCCCTCAGAATCCTCGGTCTCTGCCAGCACTTTGTAAAATGTCCGCGCATCTTTTCCATCCGGCGCGCAGATCATACGGGGCGAGCCCGGCGCTTCTCTGCGAAGCGGGCAGTCAACTGTCCCCTCCGGCTGTTCGAATCTTCCTTCCGCCAGCGCCAGATAGATCTTGACGAGTCTTCCGTCCTCCCTTTGCCTTTGGATCATCGCCGCCGCTTCCGAATTCCGGGCAAAAGTCACAATGCCCGAGGTGTCTTTGTCCAGTCTTCCGGTCACCCGCATATCCATTGCGGTGCCCGTTCCTCCCAGATGCGCTGCCGCCTGATTGGCAAGCGTATCGCTGAAATGTCCGGGAGATGGATGGCATACCATTCCGGCCGGCTTGTTGACGATCAAAAGATCGCTGTCCTCGTACAGAACCTGCAGAGGATATTTTGACAATTCCGGAGCCGGAGCCTCCCAGATCTTTCCCGGTCTTCCGCCCTCCGTGTCCCTTCGAAGAACCTGCTCGGTCAGTCCGACCGTCAGGACTTCGCCTTCCCTGAGCACGTGACTGACATATACTTTCTTCCCGTCGACGCGGATCCCTTCCTCCTGAAATTTGAGTCTGCTGATCTGATGTCCCGAGAAAGACAATTCTTCCTGCAGGAACCTCCTTACAGTTTTTCCTGCCGTCTCCCGCGTCACCGTAAATTCAAGCCTGCGCTTCATGGCAGGTACTCCCTGTCTTCGCCGCATGCGCTCGATGTCTCTGCATCGTCGTTCAGGATCACTTTCAGACAATGATAAAGAAGCTGCGCCGTGATCCCCCAGATCACCCCGCCGTCGCTCTCGTAGAAATAGAACCTGCGCGGGATACTGTGCCAGGGGTAATTCTCCCCGCCGGGCAGAAGTTCATATGGAAAATCTTCCGGCGTCTTCACCACCATGGACGCGTTGCTGATACGCGGCTTATGAGAGGCGAACCAGCTCAGGGGCACACAGAAGACCCGTTCAACTTCCTGCTTTGAATATGTTCCCTCATAATCTCGCAAAATACCGAGGCAGGAACTGATCTTCGCCCCGCCGGGACCCGTCATGACGTGCATGGGAGCGATCAGCTCGATCTTTTCCCGGGGGATCAGGAGCTCCTCCGACGCCTCTCTGACTGCAGCTTCCTCCGCGGTCTCGTTTTCCTCGATCCCTCCGCCCGGAAAGCAGATCTCGCCCCCCTGCCGGATCCCCGTCTGGCGGACCTCAAAAAGGATGCTGAGCTCCCCGCCGGTCTCCACCAAAGGGATCAGGACCGCGTTCTTTCTTTTTACGGGACTGACCTCTTCCAGTGTCCGCCCGGCAGTTTTACTTCGGATCTTCTCCATCTGTATCATCTGTTTTGCCGTCCCTGATCATAATTCCTTTTTCCAGCGCTATTCTGGCGAGCTCTTCCACCGAGGGCGCTCTTCCGCTGTCCGCTTCCGCCGGCGCCGCTTTAGTTTCGTTCTCTACCAGCTGCTGCGCTTTCTGCGTCCTTACCGCCTGCACTCCGAGTCTGACGTATTCCGCCGTCTTTTTGGCTTCGCTGATCTTTCCCTTCAGTTCCACCAGCTTTTTCAAAGCGTCAGGGACAATCCCGTCTTTCTGCTCCATCTCCTCATAGAAAGCTCTGCCGCCGCTGGCAAAGAGCTTCTTGAGCACAGCGGACATCTCCGACTGCTGATCTTTGGGAAGGCCCCTCACCATCTGGATCGCGTCCGCCAGATCTCTGAGACCGATATCCTTCATATCCTTCACAGTGTCGGCGCCCAGCGCCTGCAGGATACCGAAGATCTGATCCACAAAGATCTGGCGCGCTGCGTCGTCGACGTTCTCGAGCCACTCACTCAGAACTTTTTCAAGATAGATACTGTCGCTTGATCTTTGCGTATTAATAAAGCTATTTCCCAGCACTTCCCACGAGAGCGCGTCGTGCTGCATGATCCCTTTCCGGCTGCTCTTGACAACGATCGCACTTCGTCCGGCGTTGAGCAGACGCCCGATGATGGAATCCTGGGGGATTATGTTGATCGTGCGGTCAACGATCTGTTGGTATTCAGGTTGGGACGTGACTTCATCCCGAAATCCCGGGGAGTCGTTGCAGTATACTTCCAGAATCTGCTTCTGGATCGCGTCCCCCGCGAAGGATGATGCGAACGCGGCAAAGTTTCCTCCCTTCGAGTGGCCCCCTACTCTCAATTTCATCGCCGTATCGCTGAAGTTCTTCTTAAGGTACTCGGCCGCGAGTTTCTGCCCCTCCGTCATGGACATAAAAGAGAGATTAAAGTCCTCCTTCCAGCCGACCAGAGTCTCATCGGTGCCGCGGAAAGCCACATAAACCGTTCCGTCCTCAAGTTCAAACTGGACCGCGGACATCTGTGCCTCGGCGCTCTTGCTCACAAAATTGACATAGCCGCACATCTTCGTTTTCCCAAACCGCCTGCTCCCCGCTACAGGTTTGAGCAGGAAAGGGGAAAGTTTGGAAAAACTCTCTCTCTTTCTTATTTCCTCTTCGGTGTGGGTTTCCCAGTATCTGCGGCAGACGTCAGCGATAGGTATCGGGAAGTCCCTGCTCTCAAAGACGATCCCGTCGTAATCCACGTAAGCCAGCTGCGCCAGTATCAGGTTATCAACTATATTGAACGGATCCTTGTCAAAAGTCAGATCGCCTCTCCATTTGAGGTATTCGTTCATATTACTCTTATCATCCATGATCTGTTCCTTCCCGGCCGATAAAGGTCTCTCGGAAAACTATAAGCCTATGTGTGTAAAAAATGTGTATCCGGCCTCTATTTATCAAGTATAACCGAAAATCCCGCAAATAGTTACAAAGAACTGCGCTCGATAAAAGAAGCTGCGCAGCCCTGGGGGCATCCCCCATTTCTTCACAGCTTCTTCATTGTCCGCATTGCTTATTTGATGATCCTTACTCTCCACACGCTGGGGATCTGCGCTATCCGGTCCACAAGCTCTCTGCTCACAGGAGCGTCCAGATCAAACATCGTGTATTCGACATCTCCCTTGGATTTACTGGTCATCTCGGAGATATTCACATCGCTCCCGCCGATCAGTGTTGTCAGGCGGTTGATCATATTGACTTTATTCTCGTGGAAGATCGCGATACGGCTCGCTGAGCGGCACACGCCCATGCTGCAGGCCGGATAGTTGACGCTGTTGCGGATGTTGCCGTTCTCCAGGTAATCCATGAGTTCCTCGGCTGCCATCACCGCGCAGTTGTCCTCGGACTCCTCTGTAGAGGCGCCCAGATGAGGCGTCGTGATGCAGCCCCTCACTCCCGCCACGGTGGGATTGGGGAAGTCGGAGACGTACCTGCGGATCCTGCCGGCTCCGATCTGCTCAATGACGGCTTCCTCGTCCACCAGGACGTCCCTCGCCATATTGATGAGGATCACGCCCTTCTTCATCTTCTTCACAGCTTCTCTGCTGATCATACCCTTCGTGGAAGGAAGCGCGGGCACGTGGATCGTAATGAAATCACATCTGTCGTAAATTTCGTTGAGGTCAAAAACGTGCGTGATCTTCCTGTTCAGATGCCACGCCGCGTCCACCGATACATAAGGATCATAGCCATATACTTCCATACCGAGCTCTACCGCCATATTGGCCACGCGCACGCCGATCGCGCCAAGTCCGATGATGCCAAGCCTCTTTCCGGCAAGCTCGGTACCTGCGAATTTCTTCTTTTCTTTCTCAGCGGTCTTGGCGATATCCGCGTTGTTCCAGTTCGCGCGGACCCAGTCGACGCCATCCACGATATCGCGGGATGCAAGGAGCATTCCTGCCAGTACCATCTCCTTTACGCCGTTGGCGTTTGCGCCGGGAGTGTTAAAGACCACAATTCCCTCTCTGGCACAGCGGTCCAGCGGAATATTGTTGACGCCGGCGCCTGCTCTTGCGATCGCCAGAAGTTCCGGCGAAAACTCCATATCATGCATTGCCGAACTTCGCACCAGAATTCCCTGAGCCTCGGAAATCTTATCCGTTTTCTCATAATCCGGCGTGAATATCTCCAGTCCCTTGTCCGAAATATTGTTGAGACATGCGTATTTGAACATCGTTTCTGTCCTTTCTATGACTATACCCCTATGTCATATGCCGACAACGAGATATTTTACAACGCTTTTTCGCACTGCACAATATCCCAATTTGTTCACAGAAATTTCGCTGGCTTTTTTTGCCGCCGGGAATATAATGGACATATTACCGGAAATTCGTATACTATATATAAAAACGGAGGTATCAATATGGCTGATATGAATAATATGAATAGAGAATACAGACTTGAGCGCATGAATAATTACGCCGGCACAGCGGTGAACGAGCGCACCTACAACCTGACCATCGGTCTGACCCTTCTGTGGGGCGTCCTGATCAACGTCGTGATGGCCACATTTTTCACTTACCAGATCCTGTCTCTTAACTACGTTCTGGTGATCGTGCTGTATTTTGCCGGCACACTCGGATGCTCTTACCTGGTCCACAAGTCTGACAGCCCGGCTGTGAGCTTCGCGGGCTTTACCGGTATGGCCCTTTCCATGGGACTTCTGCTCACATTCTATGTGACGGCTTTTTCAGGAAATTCCGTGGCCTACGCATTCATCGCGACCGGCCTTGTGACAGTGATCATGATCATCCTGTCCATGCTGTATCCCGCTTTCTTCCAGAATCTGGGCAGAACGCTGATCATCTCCCTTCTGGGATGCATCCTTGTAGAATTTGTCGGAAGTATCCTCTTCCGCATTCCGCTGGGCTTCATCGACTACATCGTCGCCCTGATCTTCTGCGGCTACATCGGACTGGACTGGAACAGAGCCCAGGCGTATCCCAAGACTCTTGACAACGCCATTGACAGCGCGGCGGACATCTACCTGGATGTCGTGAACCTGTTCGTCAGGATCCTGTCGATCACGGGAAAGCGCAGAAAATAAAACTGAGCTTATATTGAATTGATATTGGATTGTAAATCTAAAAGGGGCTTGTTACATAAAACGTAGAGGATTGAAAACCTGTGCTTGTGTGACACGCCCCTTATCTTATGCTTTCATGGACTTATCCCTCTCCGACTCCTTCGCCTTGAGGATGCTGCGCTGCAGCTCATTGTTCTCGCGCCGCTTCCGGAGCCTGTTGACGATGCGGGTCTGGTAGATGTAGTTCACGATGGCTGCCAGAGGGATCGAGATGATGACGCCGAGGATTCCGAAGAGTCTTCCGAAGAAGATAATGGATACCAGGATCCAGACGGCTGGAACGCCGAGGGAGTCGCCGAACAGCTTGGGCTTTAAAATATAACCGTCGATGGTCTGCAGGATCAGCGTAAAGAGAAGAAACCACAGGGCGTACCAAGGGTTTACAAGAAACAGGATGAGCGCTCCCACTATGCCTCCGACAAAGGGACCGAAGGTCGGAGCCAGGTTTGTGACGCCTACCAGTACTGACACAAGGACCACATAGGGCATTCCGGCGGCAGCCATGAACAGGCCGTTGGATACGCCGATGATAATTCCGTCCAGCACATCAAAGATGATATAGCGGAGCATGATATTGTGGCAGTTTTTCAGAAAATCTATTGTGCCGGGATAGATGGAGGGCGACAGGACCGACTCGAGGAGGAATTTAAATCCGGCCTTGAGATTGTCCTTGGCGCTGAGGAAATAGACCGCCAGAATGAAGGAGATCACCGCCTCAAAAATACTCTTGGTCAGGTTGATAGAGGTGTTGACAATGTTGTTCAGGCTCTTGGGGAGCAGTGAACTGAGCGTGTCGAGGAGGTTGCCGCTGGAATTGATAAGACCCGATATGTCGAGGTTCATTTCCGAGGCGTATACATTCAGGCGGGCCAGCAGGCGCTGCATGGAACGGGCGTAGTTATCGAAGTTGCCTACGAACTGCACGATGCCGCTTATGACCTGCGGGATCAGAGAGACCAGGAGGATCAGGGAGACCAGCAGGAAAGAAAGGATCGCGCAAAAGACAGAGAGATTGCCGCGCAGCCGCTCCGAAGGCACGTTCGCAAAGAGATGTTTCTTATAAACATCCACAAGCGGGTTGAGGATATAGGCGATGATCGCGGCGAGAAAAATGGGAAACAGGAAGGCTCCCAGTCCCTGCAGAGCGCGCCCGATGACATCCAGATGCGTAAGGATCGAGAAGAGGACTACCGCGGAGCATGTCGCGATCGTGTATGCCACCCAGGGGGTGTTGAGATTGTTTTTATTAAATAGTTTCATGGCGTAAGCCCTTCCCGATGCGTGATTACAAAAAGCGCCAGGTGAAAGTCCCTAATCCCTTGTCTGATACATGATCCTGCCGTATCCCTGCCAGACGACCCGGTATTTCTGCTTTTCGCAGAGCTTGTTAAGATCCGACTTTTCTGAGAGGAGAACAAACTTGCTGCGGACAGTGCCTTCTGTCAGAAGTTTCTCCAGAACGGCGGTCTGGCACACATTCAGAGAAGTATAGGTGGGAAGCATGTATTCCCACTGCAGGTCTTCGGATTCGGGAAGCTTGGCAATGGTGTTGTCCCAGGGATCGTTTTCAAGTGGCAGGATCCCGCGGAATTCGGTCTTCAGCGCCTGCTCGTCCGCGGCACTCAGCGTGCTGCTGTCGATCTGCGGAAGCCGGAAATTCTCCGGGGCCCTCACAACGAAGAAAGCCATTACCGCCAAAAGAGCGATCTCGCCGGCGACCCGCTCGAAACCGATCCTGCCCTCTCCGCCGCCAAGTTCAGCGAGAAGGAGCCCGTAAGCAAGAGTGACGGACAACATCATGCGGTGCAGCTGCACGGGGCTGTACAGGACGACGTTGGCCTCGTAAATAGCCGCGCCTCCGAGAAG
Source organism: uncultured Lachnospiraceae bacterium (assembly GCA_902794825.1). Lineage (GTDB taxonomy): Bacteria > Bacillota > Clostridia > Lachnospirales > Lachnospiraceae > CAG-791. The sequence continues at coordinate 24,410 of CADBIU010000024.1, read as the reverse complement.
CATGAAGAAGATCACGGCGCAGCGGCCGTCTCTGTTTTTACTGCGCGCAAACAGCGAGCGGATGAGCAGGATCAGCAGCAGTAAAGACTGGGCAAAATACAGAAGAGGAATGCCGCCTGCCCACCGGCTGGCGGTCAGATAACCCTTGATCTCCCGCAGTGCATCCAGGTTTGCACGCAGGATCTGTTCAGCCATCTTGACAGGGGTTCCGCTGCTGAGCAGCTGCTTCAGGGTTTCCGTCTGCGTGCTGTCGAAGAAATAGCGCGCGACGTTGTAGTTCGTAAAGAAAAAGAACAGGCCCAGAGACCCCGCCGCAGAGAGGGCGCAGAGCAGGAAGAAAAGCGCTTTGGCGCCGCCGGAGAGGGCGCTCTTTTGCCGGAATATCATATACAGGGGAATAAGGAGCAGCGGGAAATAATAGGGCCGCATCGTGTTCCAGAAAAAGACGATCAGGATCATCGCAAACAGAGTCGCCTTCTGAGAGGAGGCCGGGGCAAACGGATGCCTGATCATCCAGAGTACCAGCGCCGTAAACAGGATCAGGAAGAAGTTGTAACTGCTCTCCGACATTCCTGACCAGATGTAGCGCCCCGCCACAAGGTAGGTGACAAGAAAGAGTACGGTGAAAAAGCCCTCTTTCGCTCTGGGACGCACCAGAAGGACATAGAAGAGGCCTGCCAGCACAGCGAGGACAGCGTTGCTGTAGTAGATGAAGTTGTGGTTCTCGACGCCTGTAAAGAAGGACAGGGCAAAATAGGGCAGGTAGGTAAATATATTGTAGGGCCCGTACGCCAGGTTCGCGGGCGCGTCCTCATTGAACCCGTACATACCCCTGGGGCTGAATTCATAGCGGAGAAGCCGGATCACGCGATAGTAACCGACCTCGTCATTCCACGAAGTGTTCCAGGCGTCCAGCCTGAGGGCGGAGGTTCCGGTCAGGAGCTGCAAAAGAGCGGCGCTGATAAAGGGCGCGAGTATGATCAGGATCCAGAATAAGACCGCTGCCGGCCTTATGCGGCCGTTGGAAGAAGGGCGTGGGTCACCGGACGAATAATAAGACATTACAATACCTCCGTGATTATCATTAACTGCTTTTATTATACAACAGCATTACGCGCGGGCAAAAGCGGGAGGCACAAAAAGGGAGAATAGGAAGAAATAAAGTGCTGTATGGTCTGTCGAAAGAAGGAAAAAAGCGTATAATGGTAGCATATGCAAGTCTATGGACTTCTGACTCAGGAGGACGCTTTATGGAAAATATACAAAAGAGAAAGATAAGCGGGACAGGTTGGATCCTGATCGCGATAAGCCTGATGATCCTGTTCACCTGCGGTTTTCTCACAGCACTGGTAGGCATCGATTACGGTCCGCACGAAGAGATCGCCCTGAGCCTTACGCCCCGGGATCCCGTCGGCCTTTTCAAGGCCCATCCGGAACCGCTCTGGCATCTGCTCACCTACGCGGCGGTGAAGATCCTTCACTGCAGAGTTGAGATAGCGGCGGGCCTTGTATCGGGATTATTAATTGTCCTGACTTATATCATTGCCTTCTCGGCAATACGCAGAACTGTGCCCGGCCTTGAATCCCATGAGATCGCCGGCCTTGATCTGGTTCTGCACCTTGTCGGCGCGGTCTATGTGCCCATGTTCAATAAAGAACCTTACCTTGGACAGGGCACTCCGAACATCTGGCACAATCCCACAACGATCGCGGTCAGGCCGATCGCGCTGCTGATCTTTGTACTGACAGCTTCTATAGTCATTCAGGCTAAGAAGGAGGAGTTTGAGAACAGCATCCCTGCAGGAAGGGCCGTACTTACGTCGTTCCTGCTGATCCTCTCCTGTCTCGCGAAACCGAGCTTCGTCCAGGTATTTTATCCCGCGATCTTCACGCTGATGATCATCTGGCTGATCATGTACAAGGGAAAGAACCTCAGAACGGCCATTCAGCTCATGCTGATGTGCCTCCCCTCTCTGGCGGTCATGGTCCTTCAGTTCGTCATCGCTTTCTACGGCGGGAACTCTAAATCCGGCGGCATAACGATCGCGCCATTCGTGGTGGCGGGCGCGAGGACGCCTTCCATTGCGATCTCCATGCTGCTTCTCCTGGCATTCCCTCTCCTGATGCTGATCCTTTCGGCGATCAGAAAGAGTGTGACCTGGGGCGATATTTTCGCATGGCTGATGCTCTTGTGGGGACTTGTGTGGAGACTGTTCCTGGCTGAAAAGGGAGAGAGGACTTACCACGGAAACTTCTCGTGGGGATACATGCTGGCGGTGTATCTGGTCTGGTATACTGCGGTCAGAAGCTACCTCAAGCTTTACTTCAGCGAGCAGATGACAGGCAACAAGAGAGGCGTCGGATTCGTGCTGGCGACCATTGTCCTGGCTCTTCATCTGGTATCCGGCATCTACTATCTGATCTATCTGATAGCGCTCGGGCATGGAATGTAAACTATAAAGGTATATGAATGTTTATATATTAAAAGGAGAATCGAAATGGCAATTTTCAAAGGCGCGGGTGTCGCTATTGTAACGCCCATGAAAGACAACGGAGAGATCAACTATGAAGTACTGGGCGCGCTGATCGAGGATCAGATCGCTAATCACACAGACGCGATCATTATCTGCGGAACGTCCGGCGAGGCGCCGACTCTCGAGGACGACGAGCATCTGGAAGCGATCCGTTACACTGTTGAGAAGACAGCGGGCAGGATCCCTGTCATCGCCGGAACAGGATCAAACAATACCGCTCACGCGATCATGATGTCCAAAGAGGCTCAGCAGCTTGGCGCGGACGGCTGCCTTCTCGTGGCTCCCTATTACAACAAGGCGACACAGAACGGACTGTTCCAGCATTTCTCGGCAATTGCCGGCGCGATCGATATCCCCTGCGTCCTCTACAATGTTCCGTCCAGAACGGGATCCAACATCCTGCCCGAGACGGCAGTCAGACTTGCAAAGGAAGTAGACAACATCGTGGCGATCAAGGAGGCGTCGGGCAACATCAGCCAGGTCGCAAAGCTTGCGGCGCTCGGCGACGGCGTCATTGACATCTATTCGGGCAACGACGACCAGATCGTTCCGATCTGCTCCCTCGGAGGCATCGGCGTGATCTCCGTGCTCTCCAACGTGGCGCCCAAGGAGACCCATGACATGGTGGCGTACTGCCTGGCAAACCGCTACGACGAGGCCCGCAAGCTGCAGTTCAAGTCTCTTGACCTTGTGAACGCGCTGTTCTGCGAGGTCAATCCCATCCCCGTAAAGGCCGCTCTGTGCATGCAGGGCTACGCAGTGGGACGCCCCAGGCTTCCGCTGACGGAGATGGAGCCTGCGCATCAGGAAGTGCTCAGGAAAGCAATGATAGAATTCGGATGCCTGTAAAAAAAAGGGCTGCCGCATCAGCGCGGCAGCTCTTTTATTATCTCGTCTCCACATAATTGAAATACGCCCCTACCAGATTCGCCTCGCTCCCGTATCTGCACCTGACGATCTCCGTTTTGGGGAGTGCCGGGTCAAAATAGGGACCGGGATCACTGTAGATCTCGTCCAGACAGTCCCGAATGGTTTCAATAAGGATCGGCTGGCTGCTGATCCCGCCTCCTACGGCTACCTTCTCCAGATCCAGCAGAATCGTGAGATTCGCGATCTGCATAGCGACCTGCATGCAGAATCTGCGCAGGATCTTCAGGGACATCCCGTCGCCGGCGTTTACCTTTTCGAAAAACTGCCTGCCGGTTATGAGCGGATCGGTGCTGAAATCGACGAATCTGCGGTTGAGATCCAGAAGGCCCGTTGTGCTGCAGACCATGCCTACGGTAGTTCCCGGGTCATGCCAGTCCGTATTTGTGAGGCGCATGAAACTGAATTCTCCCGCCGTGAAGTGGCTTCCGTTCAGGATCTCTCCGTTAATGACCAGGCCGCCCCCGACGCCGGTTCCGATAATGTAGACGCTCGCGTTGCGGCAGCCTCTGAGGGCTCCGTCCCTGAGTTCCGCCAGCGCCGCGCACTTTCCGTCGTTGGCGATGTGAACCGGCACGCCGGTCCTCTCCGACAGCGGGCCTGCCACTTCTTTGCCATGGTTGTAGCGGAGAGCTCCGCCGCCAAGGCATCTGCCGTTTTCGCTGTCAATAAAGCCGGGAAGGCACATGGCGATCCCCTCCACTTCACCCCTGCGGGGCTCATATAGGCTGCAGAGCAGGTCGAAAAACTCCTCCCGGGAACTCATCGGCGTCGGCACACTGCCGGCCTCTTCTCTTAAAAGAGACTCATCCATAACACAGTATTTGATCTCTGTTCCGCCCACGTCAAAGACCATCAGTTTCATAAAGGCTTACCCCTGTTTATCCTTAAATACAAAGAGTTTGCTGAAAACATAGTTCGCGATAGTTACCATCACCTGATCCAGGAGTTTGGCCACCTTGTCGTTCATGCCGAAAAGGGACACAGTCACGAACATGAACACCATATCCATCACGAGAGTTCCCACTCTCGCCGTGACAAAAGCTCCCGCTTCTTTTACTATCTCCTTGCTCTTGCTCTCAAATACGAATTTCCGGTTCGCCCAGTAGGCGAAAGCCACCGCGCAGATCCAGGAAGCTATATTTGCGGCCTGCAGCTGAATAGGATTTTTGGGATTGAGGACCGTGAGGACCAGTCCGTAGTAGACTGTCAGGCTCACCACAGTGGTCAGCACGCCGACGATCAGGTAGTTGATGATTTCCTTATACTTCAAATACAGTTCTTTGATCATGTCCAATTCCTGCCTCCTGCTTAGTCAGTCTGTCTTCCGGAGAGGTGATCCGCCACATCTCCCTCCTGGGACTGCAGGAGCGAGAGCCTGATATTGCGGATCCCCATGCCTCCCAGCGCGTAGAATATCTTGAGATAAAATGTAAAGCTCATGACAGACGGAAGTTCGACAGAGATCTTCTTCCACTCATTCTCCGCGCCGGACAGGGAGACGGTCTCGATGGCGTGGGAGCCTATCGATACAGACATCGGGATCTGAGCCAGGGCGTTGTCCAGCTCAGAGCGCACCTCCGCCTCGAGGAGATAGGTCCCTCTCTCCTTTATCTGCACTTCGATGATGTTCATGGAACCTTTGCCTGTCACGATCTTGTCCGCGGGAATCTCACAGCTCTTTTCCACCAGGACACTGACCGCCGCGCCGCCGCTGCGTTCCTCTTCTTCCCTTGCCTTTTCAAGGCTTCTGTCGAGGTCGGTCTCTCTTCCGTACATGCGCAGGTAAGCCGGCGTGTCGATGAGGAAGCGGCAGATGTTGCGGGCCGCTCTCTGAAGTTCTCCCCTTGTGATCCGTCCCTCGGCCAGTCCCTCGGCCGTATCGTCGCCGTTAGCGTTCTTTTCAGAACTGAAGGTAACCATATACAGGTCGTTCTGGGCCCTGATCATCGAGGATGTCTGTTTAATACTCTCGGGTCCGTTCTCCTCGCTTCCGGCTGCCCACCAGTCAGTCATGACAATGCCGCCGAAGCCGAACTGTCCGCGCAGGATCGTCGTCAAAAGATCGTACTGGGAAGCTGTCCACGAACCGTTTACCGAACCGTAAGTGGTCATTACGGAGGTCGCCGCGCCTTCCCGTACCGCGATCTCAAATCCTCTCAGGTAGATCTCTCTGAGCGCCCTCTCGGAGATCACGCTGTCCGCCTTCATGCGGCGGTACTCCTGGTTGTTGGCGCAGAAATGCTTGATCGTGCCGGCCGCCATGCTCTCGCGCATGCCGCGCAGCTGCACTACCGCCATCTTTCCCGTCAGGAATGGATCTTCGGAAAAGTATTCGAAATTTCTGCCGTTCAGCGGATGCCTGTGAATATTCATGCCGGGTCCGAGCAGGGAATCGATGCGGTTCTTGCGCAGTTCCAGTCCTTCCCAGTTGTAGAGTTCCTTGACCACCACGTTGTTCCAGGTACAGGCAAGGCAGGTGCCGGAAGGCATGGAAAACGCCTTCGTTCCGCTGTCCATGCGGATCCCGCTGGGCCCGTCGGAGCAGCATCCGAGAGGTATACCGAAGCCGAGCAGTCTGTCTGTGACGCCGCCGAAAGCCGCCGCAGTGCCGGGCGTGACTTTAGGGGAGCACATGCCCTCGCCCCTGGTGAGGCAGATCAGGTCTTCGTCGGTGAGCTGCGCAAGGAAATCATCCATGGATACCTTGCCGTCGCCAACGTCGCAAAGCCGCCAGCCCTTGTCCCCCGTATAGGGAATCTCCGCCGGAAGTCTCTGCGCTCTTCTCTCAAGGGGCGGTACAGTCCTCAGCGGGACAGGCTCATAAGTCAGTTCATAAAGGTTTTCCGCGCCGTCCGCGTCTGTTTTCCGCGCGGGTCTCATTCTCTCAAATGCCCTGATCGGCGCCATCGCCTCCTCCAGCTGTTCGATGGGGGCTGTGCCGCTCAGCTTAAAACTTCCGCAGGGCTTTGTATCTCTCACGCTGCTGCCCAGGTGGAAGATATACTCGCCTTCCTCGAGGACCCAGCAGGACTTGTAGCCGGTCACTCCGCTGTCATCGTAACTCGCGATCGCTCTCACCGGCACCTTGAGACGCAGGTCCTGATACTGCCTGGGATCCAGAGTAATAGTCTTTCTGTAGGCGCACAGCACCCGTGCGGGTTTTCCGAGTTTGCCCTGGGGCGCCTCGCAGTAGATCTGCACCACTTCTTTGCCGGCGGCATCACCGGTATTCACGACTCTGGCCCGGAAATTGATCGTGTCGTCCCCCGCGCTCTCCATTCCGAGCCCGCGGACTTCAAAGTTTGTATAGGAGAGACCGAACCCGAAGGGATAGAGGACCTTCTCCTTCGCAAATGTTTCAAAATATCGATACCCCACATAGATATCTTCTGTATAGAAGTTCCTGTCGGGATCTCCGAAGTTCCTGTCAGAGGGATAGTCGCTTATATTATACGCGATCGTATCCGTCAGCTTGCCGCTGGGAGAAACCTCTCCCGTCAGCACGTCCAGAACGCCGTTTCCGCCCTCCTGGCCGCCCTGCCATATGTAGAGGACCGCTGCCGGGCGATATTTTGCCACCCATTTCATGTCGATGATATTTCCGACATTGAGAAGGACAATGGTACGGGGGAAAGCCGCGCAGACTCTCTCCAGCATCGTCTCCTCCTGCCACGTGAGGTAGTAGCTGCCGCCCTCGGGTTTATTGTCCTGGTCCTCGCCGGCGGTCCTGCCGATGATCACCACTGCGGCGTCCGCCTCTCCGGCCGCTGCGCGCACAAGCTCCTCTGAGGGCTCCATCTCCTCCTGGAACCACGGCTCAGTTCCCCAGCCACAGCCCTCGTCGAAGGGATGATCCGGAAGCCACTGTTCATAGGCTTTTTCGAGGGAAGGGGCAAGCACATAGGCTTCCCTCTCAAGAATTGCTTCCCTGACGCCGGTCACGTATGTCGTGTTTACCATGCCGCCTGATCCGGTGCCGCTCTTGTAATACCGGAACTGGCTGCGCCCGAACAGGGCGATCCGACTGCCTTTTGCCAGGGGGAGCGCGTTGTCCCTGTTCTCAAGCATGACGATTCCTTCCGCCTGGGCTTTGCGGGCAACGGAAGCATAGACCTGTGTATTGAATACTGATTCGCTCATGTCTTGTTCCTTTCCGGCATCTCTCTCCCGTCAGTCCTCAACCATGGAGAGGGAGATCCTTTTCTTGGCGGCGTCGACGCCGAGTACTGTCACTTCTACCACATCCCCCACGCGCACGACTTCCAGAGGATGTTTGATGTATTTCCTGCTCATTTTGGAGATGTGGACCAGTCCGTCCTGATGCACGCCGATATCCACAAAGGCCCCGAAATCCACGATGTTGCGCACGGTCCCTTTCAGCTTGAGGCCGGGCTTAAGGTCCTCCATGGACAGCACATCGCTGCGAAGGACCGGTGCGGGCATCTCCTCGCGGGGATCCCTGGCGGGTTTTTCAAGCTCCTGCAGGATATCCCGCAGCGTCGGCTCGCCGATGCCGAGTTCCTCTGCCTTCTTCGCCGGATCCTTTACCATCCGGGCCGCCGCTTTGAAGGACTCCCTGTTCAGCGAAAGGCCCATGCTCTTCATCAGTTCTTCCACTGCCTGGTAACTCTCGGGGTGCACGGAAGTCTCGTCAAGGGGCTGGGATCCTCCCCGGATCCGCAGGAAACCCGCACACTGCTGGAAAGCCTTGGGACCGAGTCCCGCAACTTTAAGAAGTTCTTTCCTGTTGCGGAAGGCGCCGTTCTCCTCGCGGTAAGAAACGATGTTTTTGGCCACCGTCTTGCTGATGCCCGAGATATATGACAAAAGAGAGAATGAAGCAGTGTTAAGGTCCACTCCGACTCTGTTTACACACTTCTCCACGACGCCGGTGAGGGCGCTGTCCAGCTTCTTCTGGTTCATGTCGTGCTGATACTGGCCCACGCCGATCGCTTTGGGATCGATCTTGACCAGTTCCGCCAGAGGATCCTGAAGTCTTCTGGCAATAGAGGCCGCGCTTCTCTGACCTACGTCGAACTGCGGGAATTCTTCCGTCGCGAGCTTACTGGCGCTGTATACGGACGCTCCGGCCTCGTTGACGATCACGTACTGCAGCGGCTTCTTCTGCTCTTTGATGAATTCTATGATCACCTGCTCGGATTCCCTCGAAGCGGTGCCGTTGCCGACGCTGATCACGGATACGTTATATTTGCTTACAAGTTTTTGCAGCTCCTGCCTGGCCTCTCTGACCTTATTCTGCGGCGCTGTGGGATAGATCACTTTTGTATCGAGGATCCTCCCGGTGGGGTCCGCCACTGCCAGCTTGCAGCCGGTGCGGAAAGCAGGGTCCCAGCCCAGGACCACCTTACCGGCGATGGGCTGCTGCATCAGAAGCTGCTCGAGGTTTGAAGCGAACACGCGGATCGCTCCGTCCTCCGCATCTTCTGTCAGCTGATTTCTGATCTCCCTCTCTATGGCGGGCGCGATCAGCCGGTCATAGCTGTCTTTTACTGCCGCTTTGATATAGGAAAAGGCGTCCGGATCCGGATTCTTTGCTCCGCGGGTCACCTGTCTCTCAAGATAGAAGAGAATGTCGTCTTCGGGCGCCGCTATTTTGACCGAGAGAAAGCCTTCCTTCTCGCCGCGGTTGATCGCGAGGACCCTGTGCCCCGGGATCCTGCGGACCGCCTCCTCGTACTCGAAATACATCTCGTATACGCCCCGCCGCTCCTTCAGTTTGGCAGGCGTCTTTTCATCCGTCTCCGCGTCGTCCTTCGTCTTCTTGCGTACCTTTTCCGCCGTGACCACGGTTCCCCTTGCCTGAGTCTTCTCCCTGATCCACGCCCTGAAGCGCGCCTCGTCGGAGATCTGCTCAGCGATGATATCCATCGCTCCCGCGATGGCCTCGCCGGCGTCCTTTACCTCTTTCTCCTCATTGACATAACGGGCCGCCTCTCCGCGGACGTCGCTCCCCGGCTTTAACGCCAAAATATAGTCTGCCAGGCCCTGCAGCCCCTTCTCCTTCGCTATACCTGCGCGCGTCCTTCTCTTGGGCCGGTAGGGAAGGTATAAGTCCTCCACTTCCACCAGAGTCTGCGCCGCTTCAATGGACGACTTCAGCTCTTTTGTGAGCTTTCCCTGAGCCTCTATGCTCTCCATGACCTTGCTCTTGCGCTCTTCAAGAGAACGCAGGTAGGCAAGGGACTCTCCGAGCTCGCGGAGCTGCTCGTCAGTCAGAGTTCCCGTCGCTTCCTTTCTGTATCTGGCGATAAAGGGAATCGTGTTTCCCTCGTCGATGAGCTTTACAGCCGCCTCCACCTGCCAGTTCTTTACGCCCAGTTTCCCGGCGATCGTTTCAATGATCTGCATTTGATCTTATGCTCCTTTACTGATAGATACTCCTATCATAATAACATACTTAAGCGTTTTCGCCATTGCCATTCTTCAGCGGAGCGCAGTTCTCTTTTTTTATACTTTATAATGTGATAAGATACACTGAAGATATTTCCCGGAGGTCTGTTATGAAAACTTCAACTATAAAAAACAGGGTATCTTACTACTTCAGATTTACACTTCTTTTTCTGATCACCGCGCTCATCATTTACGCCCCCTTTATCCTCACGCAGAAGAGTTTTGTCTGGGCTCATGACTCCTACACGCAGCATCTCAAGGCAATGATCTACATTTCAAGGTGGTATCGTCAGACTTTGAAATCACTTGTCAAATTTGATTTTAAGGCGATCTCCACGTATTCCTTCAGCATTGGATACGGTTCGGACGCTATGAGCACCCTCGCCTACTACGGCGTGGGCGATCCCTTTTATCTGCTGAGCGCCCTGGTGCCCGCCAAATACATCTATCTGTTCTACTGCCTGCTGATCCCGGTCAAGAATTACTGCTCGGGTCTTGCCATGTCCGCGCTCTGCCGCTTCCGCTGGCCCTCGCCGGAACATGACAAGGGATGCCTCGCCGGCTCCCTGATCTATACCTTCTGCGGATTCGCGCTGATAACCTGCTTCGGTCAGCCGATCTTTCTGAGCGCGATGATAATCTTCCCCCTTGTTCTTCTGGGGATCGAGAAGATCCGCGACGGCAAAAGACCCTGGGCATTTATCATTTCCATCTTTCTTGCGACCGTGAGCAACTTCTATTTCATCGTCAGCATCGTGGTCATGGCCGTAATGTACGCCTGCTTCCGCTATTTCCCCATTGCCAGGGGACAGTTCAAGCGCCGCTTTGCCGAGATCGGCGTCATGTTCGCGGCCGGCACGGTCGGCGTCGCCATGGGAGGAGCGATCCTGCTCCCTATGGTCATCACGGTCCTCGGCAACAAGCGCGTTGCTCTCAAGCCGGCTATCAACCTTTTCTATGAGGCTCGCTCCTGCCGCATGCTGCCTCTGGATTTCCTTGCCTGCAATGAAGTGCAGTACGGCGCTCTGTGCTATGCGGGAACCGCGCTCCTGTGCGTATTCCTGCTCTTTAGCGCAAAGGGCTTTATCAAGCTGCGCCTTCAGTTTCTTCTGTACTCGGCGCTCCTGTTCATCCCCGCTTTCGGCTATCTCACCAACGGCTTTTCCTATCCGATCAACCGCTGGTGCTGGGCTTACTCCGCCCTGGTCGCAATGCTGGTCGCTGAGCTGTGGCCGCGCTGACCCGCACTCAGAAAAAAGTGATGGCAGTCGGTTTTACTCTCTATTTTGCCGTGTGCTTCTTCCTCTCCTATGAGCTGGAGATCAATTTCCTGGTGCCGGTCATCTTAACCGGCTTTACGCTCTTTCACCTGTTCCTCGCCCAGCGGACGGAATTTGCGGCCGATGGGTCCGACAGCACTGAAGATCCCAAAGCAGAGCGCAAGCGGTCTAAGCGGATCATCCGCGCGGAACGCTGTATCCTCCTTCTCACCGTCGTGAGCATCTGCCTCAACGGCATCTGCGAGAACGACCCCCGCTTCAGCGACAGGATCGAGAGCTATAAGGAACTGGACTGCCTGGCTCCTTTCCGGACGGGAAATGACAGGAACATGTGGCTCAACGACACTTCCCAGATCTCCTCGACTATCGGATTTGACGGGCTATCTTTCATCAGAGTATCCAACACAGAGCCCGGTTTCTGGTACCAGAATACCTCTATGCTGAGCGGGCTTTCCTCAACGCAGTCTTTCTGGAGCGTCAACAGCCCCTATGTCCTGGAATACCTGGATTCTCTTGCTGTCTCCGATGTAAACAATAACGCCTGGCAGTTCACGAACCTCGACAACCGGGCGATCCTCAATGAGCTGGCTTCCGTGAGTTACCTCTACTGCATGCACCCGGAGAAACTCCCGACAGGATACTCAGACGAGTCTCTGGATCAAAACACAGCCAACTCCGTTTATCAGAATCTGAGCCCTCTCCCCCTGGGATATACCTACGACCGCACGATCAGCCGGGAGCAGTTCGATACCCTCACTCCGGCCCAGAGACAGGAAGTCCTCCTCACTCACGCTGTAACTGATCAGCCCGGAGGCCTGCAGGACAGCCGGTCTATCGAAGAGATCGCCGCCGGTCTTGACTGCAGCAGCGTTCCATTTAAGAGCGAGTGCCTTCACAGCAGCGTTGTGCAGACAGATGATCGCACCTTCGTCGTGACCGAGGAAGGTTCCCAGGTGAAGCTGACTTTTGATCCGATAACTTCCGGCGAGTGCTATCTCTTGATGAAGAACATCGGGTACCGGGAGACCAATCTTCTCGATCTCTACTCCGACGATAAATCCTGCGACCCGGCGGATCAGTTCACTCCGGAGATGTTCAGTGCCCTGACTCCTTACGAACGGTATAAGATCCGGGTTATGGTGTACAATTCACGCCCTGCCTCAAACGTAAAGATCAGCGCGGACTTTATGAGCGGAGAAAATGTGCTCACGAGCAACGAAGTCAATTATATCCTTCCGGGAGACGAGCAGTTCTACTCGGGACGCCAGGATTTCCTCCTCAACTCCTACACGGTCAGGAAGGGGATCGATTCCATTGTGGTCACATTCCCCAGAGCCGGCGTTTACCACTTCGACGAGTTCTCTGTGATCTCGGAGCCTCTGACCGGCTACCAGGACAAAATAGCGAAGCTCGGCGCCGAGTCTCTCGAGAATGTAAATATCTCTCAGAATAAGAGCAGTTACGTCTCTTCGGGCGTCACAGGAGAGATCACTGTCTCTGACAACAAGCTCCTGTGCCTTACGGTTCCTTATTCCACCGGCTGGAAAGCATATGTTGACGGAACCCCGGCAGTGATCGAAAACGTGAATCTCATGTTCAGCGGTCTGTGGCTCACCCCGGGCCGGCACACCATCGAGCTGCGCTACGAGACTCCCGGTCTTCTCTACGGCCTGTGCCTCTCCGCCGCAGGCCTGCTTCTGTTCCTGTTCTGGGTGATCATGACCCGCCGCTCAAAAAAGCGCGAACCGCAGGCTGAATTCGAAGAATCTCTTGAATCCGAAGAATCCTTTGAGTCTGCAGCGCCGGTGGATGAGATCCCCGCCGAAGAACCTGCTGAAGTTCCTTCAGCAGATATCCCCGCCGGGGAAGAAACAGCGGAGAATCCTGACAAAAAGCCTTTGGTATGATAAAAAATAAGGGCTGCCGTGTTACGGCAGCCCCTTTTTTGTGCTCATTTATTGAATTCAGTCTTCTATGATCCTTGTCGCCCACACGGCGTTATCACCCAGTTCTTTCGTGATGATGCCGTACTGGCTGCTGTACGCCTCGACCGTCTTGCCGTCTCCCGCGTACATGGCGACGTGGAATACATATCCGTTTCTCGCAAAGAAGATCAGGTCTCCCGGCGCCGCGTCGCTCACCGGAATCTGTGTCCCCACGCGGGACTGCGCCTCAGCCACTCTGGGAAGTTTGTATCCGAACAGACCGTACAGCGTCTGTACAAATCCGGAACAGTCAGCTCCATGCGTCAGGCTGGTCCCGCCCCATACGTACGGATTTCCGACGCACGAGAGCGCTTTCTCCAGGATCTTCTCCCTGACCTCGTTATATTTTGCCCCCTCCTTGACAGAGTTCAGGCTGTAGTAGATCGCCTTGTTCTCCTTGGGCGTGATCACTTCTTTCGCCGTACTGAACGAAGATTCACCTTCTTCGTCGATCTGCGCCTGTACGGAATTACTGCGGTCCAGTTCCGCAGAAGGGATAAATCCGCGCACGTCTCCGGACTCAACGAACAGCCATCCGTCATCCGCCTCTTCGATCACGTAGACGAGGTTTCCTTCTTTCAGGCTTCCCACTGTGCGGGCGTCTTCTCTTCTCTCCTCCATGATCCCCGCGTCAGACTTTGCCAGGGCCGCTTCGGCTTTGATCACGACTTCGCGCGTTGTGATCCTGCGGAACGCGTACGCCTCATTCTCATAGTAGGGGACAGTGTCCTGGGCTGTGAAGAAATAAGTCTCTTTGGATATCCCTTTGGGAAGCAGCGCTGAAATGCGGGCCGCCTGTTTCTCAAGACGTTCCAGGAGTTCCTGCGCCTCCTCTCCGCGGATCAGATCCTCCTCGCGGACAAATCCTCTCGCTTCTCCGGATTCCACATAGATCCAGCCGTTATCCTCATTCTCCAGCTCATAGAGAATGCCGTTTCCGGCAATAGTACCGACGACCCTGGACCCCTTGTCCTGCTCCTCGTAAATATCCATTTCATGCGAGCTGAACGCATAGACTTTGTCAACAGTCGTGAAGCGGAAATCCTTACGGATCTCCGGAAGATCTGTCACAATGTGCTGCTGGGCGATCAGTTCCTCGTTGGAACCTTCGTGTTCTTCGGCCTGTTTGTAGCCCTCCGGCTGGTCCATCTCGCCCACCTTGACGGGCTCGATCACCGCGGCTATTTCCGACGTCGCTCCGGTACTGCCTATCGCTGCGGCAGTCTTACCTGTACTGCTTCGCTCCGAAGTCTCTCCATCGCCGGCCGCGATCTCCTCCGAAGTATACCCTTCAGAAGTGTTTCCCGTATAGCCTCCCGTCGTGCTTCCGCCGTCGTTATCACCGGTCGTTCCGGTTCCATCCCCGCCGCCGTTGTCATCGCCGCTTCCGCCGTCATCCGACTGCGCGGGACTGCCGCCTCCGCCGGTTCCCGAGTTGTCTTCGCCGTTTCCGTTATTCCCGCCGCCGTTGTCTCCGCCGTCATCACCCGTGCCGCCGTTGTCGACTACAGACGGCGTATCAGGTTCCGGGGCAGGATCCGGCTCGGGTTCAGGTTCCGGAGCAACTTCCCCGCCGTCGGTGCTAAGGCCATCCATTTCACCTGCGTACACTGTATAAGAGGGCACAGACGCTGTACCGGACATTATCATGAAAGACAGGAACAGGATTCCCCATCTTCTGATCAACTCTCTCTTCTTCACAATGCCTCCAGTCTTGTTCAAAGAATTACAAATTGTGCAGTTCTTTTTTTACATATAATTACGCACATATTCGTTGTATACCATCCCCATGTTATACAATCGTCATAATTATAGCACCAGTCTCATTTTTTGCCAAGACAGAAGAAAAAAGGTGACTATGGCTGGTCCATATTTTGACTGCAAGGCATCAGATCTTGAGAAATCTCAGCGTTGTTGTGAAGGTGCCGTCGGACTCCTCCGCGCTGTAGTCCCCGTTCATCTCCTCCATCAGCCTTTTGCTTATTCGGGATCCGAATCCCGTGCTCTCAGGTTTTTCCCCCTCGAATATCCGGACCCTGTTGACCGCCGTGACCTCCACATATTTGTCCCGCTCTCTGCAGCAGACCAGGACTTCGTCCTCCTTGCTCGCGTATTTGATGATATTGGTCATGAGATTCCCAAATACTCTGCCGACCGCGTCTCTCTGCACCAGAATTCTGCTGTGCCCGAAGCTGATCTCAGACCGCACAAAGAATCCCTCTCTCTCAAGGCCTGAATTGATATCTCCCAAAAATCCGCGCAGCACCTCGTAAGCCGGCTCCTCCGTTTTTTCCATTTGGAAATAATCCTGCATCGTTGTGTAACTGTAATTCTGGTCCAGGAGATTTTTGAGTCTCGCGCTCTTCTCTCTCGCTCTTGCCAGATAAAGTTCTGCTGTTGTCTCCCTGCCCTCGATCTCCTTCTGTGCGAAATCCAGATACATGATCAGGGAAGTGAGCGGTGTTCTCAGGTCATGCGCGATCTCGGCGAGCGTAAGGCGGCTGCTCCTTTCGAGCTGCTCTATCATCGCCATCTGCTCCAGCATGCTCTTTCTGAATTCATTGACGCTCTCTGCCAGCATCGTGATCTCATCGTTCCCTCTTACAGTGATCTCCTTTGTCAGGTCTCCGCCCTCCAGAACATGGATCTCCTCGTTGATCAGATGGATATACTCGATCTTTTTACGGATCCCGAAGATGACTATACCTATAAAGAGTATTGTGGTGGCGGCGATCTCTCTGCGCCCTTTGCCTTTCCATACATATGATAATATGGATAAAAAACAACGTCCGCGTACACATCTTCAAATCGGACCTGATGGGCTTTCTCCTTTTCCTGTTCCGATTCTTCCATCTTATACTGCCTGTTTTCCACATCAAAAATAGAGCTGAATACGAGGTGCCCGTCTACGAACACTTCAATATCCACCTCTCCTTTTCTGCACCATCTCCACAGCGCTTTTCTGCTATCCGGCCCCAGCCGGTTCTCCCTGATATAAGTCTCCAGCTCGCTCACGATCTTTTCATCGGTCCTGGCGTCGCTGATCTTTTCAATGATAAAATTACCGATATTAAAACTGAGGAAAAAAAAGCAGACCGACGCTATAAAAGCTATCGCGATCAGGCCTGCAAAACTCCTCATGCTCGATTTTCTATTCACTTACGAACCTGTAGCCTCTCCCCCACTCCGTGCGGATATAGACCGGTTTCTTCGGATCGTCCTCGATTGCCATCCGCAGCCTCCGGATATGGACCATGACCGTATTATTGGCATCATAAAAATACGGCTTTTCCCAAACACTTTCATATATATTCTGAATCGAAAAGATCTTATTCCGGTACTGCATCAGCAGTTTGAGGATCCTGTATTCGATATCAGTCATACTGATCTGCTTCCCATCCTTGAGCACTTCGTTAAAATCCTCGCTCACGCGGAACCGTCCCACTTCCATATAGTGATCCCGGGGCTCATTCTGATCCTTTCCCCGATAATTCTCATAGCGTCTGAGCAGCGCCCGGATCCTTGCCCGCAGTTCCTCCTGAAAGAAGGGCTTCACAAGATAGTCGTCCCCGCCCGCTTCCAGGCCTTCGGTCTTGTCCTGCACCCCCGTCTTCGCTGTCAGGAACAATACCGGCGCCAGCGATTCCTGCCGGATCCTGCGGCATACCGTGAACCCGTCCATATCGGGCAGCATTACATCCAATATGATCAGGTCCGGTCTCTTCGCGATCTCCTCGATCGCCTCTTTCCCGTTCGTCGCCTTGAGTACCTTAAATCCCTCTCTCCCAAGCATGATGGTGACCACTTCCATAATATCGCGGTCATCTTCTACGATCAAAACAGTGTCCTTCATTGATGCCCCTTAAGACTCTTTGAATTCTTAAACTTTGCAAATCTTGTCAACGTCAATTATACCTTAAATACATATGTAATTCCACCCATGAGAAAAGGGGTGCCGAACGATCTGCCCAACACCCCTTTTCAATGATTCTTGTCCAATGGATTGTACCTCCGTTTTCAAAAAACTTTCTTGATTAGGAAATATTCAGTTGTACTTTGGACCGTACCTCCTTTGGATTATTTGATACTTTCATTATACTCACTTTTCGGTAATTGTCAATCAATAGCGAGATTTTATTATTATTTTCTGATTTTTCAGTTAATTACAGGCAATTCACGACCGGTATAGGATCCCGGTTCCTCATAACACAAAAAACGCGAAGAGAGCGGCGCTCTCTCCGCGTTAATAATCCTGCTTATTCCCGCAGTTCCCATATTCGGGTCATCTCTCATCTCTTGTTGCTGCGTCTCCAAATGTGCATCTTCTCCGCCTCCGCGATAAGCTGGTCTCTGAACTGCGGATGCGCGATGTTAATCAGGTCTTCCGCTCTCTGCCAGGTCGTGCGGCCCTTCATCATCGCCACGCCGTACTCTGTCACGATGTACATAGCGTTCGCGCGGGTATCTGTGACGATACTGCCGTTCGCCAGAGTAGGTCTGATTCTGCTTACGAGATTGCCCTGCTTGTCTGTGAAAGTGGAGGACATGCAGATAAAGGACTTGCCGCCCTTTGAAGCATATGCGCCGATGACGAAATCAAGCTGTCCGCCCGCGCCGGAGATGTTCTTTGTTCCCGCGCTCTCAGCGTTGATCTGTCCGAACAGATCACAGTCAACCGCGTTGTTAATGGAAATGAAGTTATCCAGCGCGCCGATCTGCTTCACGTTGTTGACATAGTCAACGGAAGCGCTCATGCACTCGGGGTTTCCATCCAGATAGTCGTACATCTTCTTCGTGCCCGCGCCGAAAGCATAGGTCTGCAGGCCTCTGTTGATGTTCTTGTGCGCGCCGGTGATCTTGCCGGCTTCCGCCATATCTACGAAAGCGTCTACATACATCTCTGTGTGGATGCCCAGGTCCTTCAGGTCAGACTCTGCGATCATCTTGCCGATCGCGTTGGGCATTCCTCCGATGCCGAGCTGCAGGCATGCACCGTTGGGGATCCGGTCCACGACCAGCTGGGCGACGGTTTTGTCCACTTCCGTGCCGGGCTTTGCCGGAGGCATCGCGTCGATAGGAGTGTTGTCGCCTTCGACGATCATGTCGACATCGCTGATATGAACATATGCGCTTCTGTCACCGAGGCAGATAGGCATGCTCGTATTGACTTCCACGATCACCTTCTTCGCCATCTGTACCACTGCATAGGTGTGGCTGGCGCTGGGACCGAGGTTGAAATAGCCGTGTCTGTCCATGGGGCCGACCTGCATGATCGCCACGTCCAGAGAATCCTCTCTGTCCAGATAATAGCGGGGAAGCTCCGAATACTTGAGCGGTCCGTAGAAGCTGAGCCCTGTGGAGGCCGCCTTTCTCTCCACGCCGTTCATGTGCCAGCTGTTCCAGATGAAGTGCTCCTGGGGATTCTCTATTTTGAAAATCTCAGGCGCGTGCATCAGGATACCGCCGTAGATCTTCACATCGTGCATCTCGGGCATTCTCTTGGCGAGTTCTCTGTCCACCGCGACGTTTGTCGTGGCGCACCAGCCGTAATCGACCCAGTCGCCGTCCTGGATCACTGCCGCAGCCTGCGCGGCTGTCACCAGTTTCTGCTTATATTCTTCCGCGTAACCCATATCTCTTCCTCCGATCTTGATTTAACCTTGACAGCATTATTTCGGCACAGGTTTTACTCTACTTCCGCGCCAAAATATCGTATAGTGGTATTATACAACAACTGCCGGTTGAATTCATCAAAGAATAGTGTTGACAGTTCTGATTAGATTGTGTAAAATCTATTTGCAAGCAACCAAAGGAGACAAAATTAACATATATAGAAAGGAGATACCCATGGTAAACAGATTTGATGAGAGCAATTTCGACGCTGAGGTCCTTCAGAGCGATCTTCCCGTTTTTGTAGACTTCTATGCAGACTGGTGCGGCCCCTGCAAGATGATGAGCCCTGTCATCGACAAGCTGGCAGAGGAATATGAGGGCCGGATCAAGGTCGGTAAAGTCAATGTCGACGAGTGCGGCGATCTCGCACAGAAATACGGCATCATGAGCATCCCGAACATGATCTTCTTCAAGAACGGCCAGCCCGTCGACCGCGTCGTAGGCGCGATCCCGAAGCCCGCTATGAAGGATAAGTTTGAGAAAAACATCTGATCCGCATTACGCTGATAAGCTGTAAGCAAGGAGAATCTTATGTATGACCTGATCATCATCGGCGCAGGCCCCGCGGGCCTTTCTGCCGCTATTTACGCCTCAAGGGCGAGACTGAACGCCATTGTCATCGAGCAGAACTATGTCAACGGCGGCCAGATCATCGATACCTACGAGATCGACAACTATCCCGGCCTTCCGGGTCTCTCCGGCATGGACCTGGCCATGAAGATGGCCGAACACGCCGAGAAACTCGGCGTTACGACCGTCAACGGATTTGTACAGAGCCTCGACCTCACCGGTCCGGTCAAGAAAGTGATCACCGATGAGGACACCTATGAAGCTAAGGCAGTTATCATCGCCTCCGGCGCCACTCACAGCAAGCTCGGCGTTGAAGGAGAGAACCAATACGGCGGCATGGGAGTCTCCTATTGCGCCACATGCGACGGTGCCTTCTACCGCGGTAAAGATGTGCTGGTGGTCGGCGGCGGAGACGTCGCTGTCGAGGACGCCATCTTCCTTGCGCGCGGCTGCAATAAAGTTTATGTCTGCCACCGCAGAGATGAGCTGCGCGCCGCGAAGATCCTGCAGGAGAATCTCCTCTCCCTTCCCAACGTGGAAATGGTCTGGAATTCCAACCTGAAGTCCATCACCGGAGGCATGAAAGTCGAAAAGGCCACTGTCGTCAACAAATTTGACAAGAGCGAGCGCACCATCCCCGTCTCCGGCGTATTCATCGCCGTAGGCATCACCCCCCGCAGCGAATTCGCCCGCAACCACGTCGCCATGGACGAGAAGGGCTACATCATCGCGGACGAGACCGGCGCCACTAATGTGCCCGGCGTTTTCGCAGCAGGCGATGTGCGCACCAAGCAGCTCCGCCAGGTCGTGACCGCTGTCGCCGACGGCGCCAACGCTGTCACCAGCACTGAGAAATACCTGCTGACTTTATAAAATACAATGACTTGCAAAAAGAGCCCCGCAGTTCCCTGCAGGGCTCTTTTTGACATGCCTGGAAACGTCATGGATGCAATCTCATTGAAATCTATACGCATATTCTTCACCTCTAAAAACTTCGATTTACCGCAGATTCATTCCGCAGAAGCTGCCTAAAATCAAATATCATCTTTTTCATGAACCTATGCTCCCGGCCGCAAACATGATCAGAACGGCCTCCGCCGTCCCTGCGCCTGGGTTGACAGCACCCTCCCTCGGGGATACAGTAGATGCATCAGAAGCCTGGACAGAGATCCGGGATCTTCTGAAAAAGGAAGGGGTTGCCGGCATAAGCGCAGGGCACTATCTGCAGGAATCCGTAATGGCAGGCGGCTGCGGAGCCAAGCTGGATCCCAGGGATTTCGGCAAAAAAGGAAAGATCGACAGAGATATCTACTATATCCGCGTCAGGGCAGCCGACGCAGATTGGGTCAGGGAGATCCTGAGAAGGAACGGGATCACGGCCGGCATCGACGAGGATCTGATGACGGACGCCGCCCTGAAAAAACGCCATTCCTATATCTGAAGGGTCATTTCCTGCAGAGTCATCCGTATCAGGTCCTGTGCCGCGTCTGCGATGCGGTTCAGCTTCCTTATGCGTACATATTCCTTCCCGTAGATCTGCTGCACGTTTTCCAGATGTGAGACAGATCCGAAGAAGACCGCGGCAGTGCGGATCCCGGCTTTCCGGAGATCATGCACTGCTTTTTCTGTATCCGAGACCGCAGTGACGCCCTCGTATTCCTTCAGGGCCCTGCCGGAAGGATCCATAAGCGCCGGCATATCGTCATTGGGGCAGGCATCCGTTAAAACGATCAGAAGCTGCTCCTTCTCTCCTCTTTCTGCGTCAAGCAGAGACAGGAGCGCCCGAAAGGCAAGTCCGTCCCGGTTCCAGCCGCCGGAGAAAAACCGGAAGATCCTGCCGCAGTTCTTCTCCTGAGTGTTCTTGAGCCTCTCCAGAACGGTAATGCCCCGGATCGTCCGAAAGGTCAGGACCCGGACCGGGATATGGATCTTTTCCAGGCTCTCTGCCATGATATACGCCTCGGAGGCTATGATCTCCTGCACATTCATTCTGGACATGGAAGCGTCCAGAACCAGGGTGACCTCCGCGTTTCTTTCTGTCAGCGCCCCTTCCCGGTAAAAAACAGACGGATCCCGGAATACCTTAAGGCGGTAGGCCTTTTCCGGAATCAGGCTGCCCGACCGGCCCCTTTCCGGCATCCTGCGGAAATATTCCGCAAAAAGCAGATCCAGCCGGGCAGAAAGCTCCCGGATGCTCTCATGGATCAGTAGGGCGTTGTCCGACACGAAGCGGCGGTTCGCCTTTTCCTGGTCTGCGGCCCGCTTCAGGATCCCGGAAAGCTCTCCGAAGGCTTCCCTGCCCTGTTCCTTCCTTACCCCGTCGGTGACATGCAGTCTGCAGGCAGCATGAAGATCCCGGCAGCAGTCTGCCTCCAGGGCCGTCATCTCCCGCTCCGGGAGGGAAGGCTCTCCGAAAGCTGCCCGTACAAAGTCCATATCCGGTCCCCGGTCCTTAAAAAAAGCCTCTGTCTGGGGGCCTTCCAGGGAAGCCCGGGCAGGGAAAGACCGGATAAGATGCCTTTCCTTTCTCCCCCTTCCTTCAGCTGGGATATGTCTGTACGGAAAAAGTCCAGGAGAATCCCCGTCATCTCCCCGACTGCGCCTTCCGCGTCCAGGCTGCCGGAAAAAAGGAGTCTCCCGGCCAGGGCAAGGCTCCGCTTACCAGTGTGACAGAAGCGGCCCAGGACCTCTGACCAGCGGATCATCTGCTGTTCATACACGGTCATGCTCTGCATCTCCATCTGCTGGCGGGACATATCTGCGGCGGACTTAAACCAGGCCTCTGCCTTCTCCCTGCGCAGCTTTTCCAGGACCGGACGCTCGCCGATCTCCTTCTCGTATACGCAGTTCTCAAGGCCCAGCCAGAAAAGGTCGTCAAATTCTTCCGCGCTCCTGCTGGCGGAATAACGTTTTATGAATTCCTGGATCGCTTCCATATCCAGCCACTTATAGGCCAGTCCGATCACCAGGTTGTAGTACATATCCGGACTGCCGTCCGGTGAAAAGGCCAGAAAGGAAGGTTCGAAATCGTACCTTCCCGCAGCGTTCCATATGTAATTTCTGGCTCTCCGCTCATTCCCCGAATACTGTCTTTTGATCATGCTCTGTCTGCCTCTTGATCATCCCGCGAAAACAACGCTCCTGTCCAGATCGGCCGGGATCCTGCTGCCTATGCAGTCCCGGATCAGGGTCTGCTCATAACGGTCAAAGGTCTTGCTGACAATGGTCAGTTCCAGTGCCTGCCCGGAGCTGAGTCCCTGGCGGATCAGGTCCAGGGCGTCCAGCATGCCTCTCATATCCACTGCCCTGTCCGAGATCTCCGACTTTTCCGCCTTTCTGGCAAGCTCTCCGAAAAGCTTTACGAACTGTCCTGCTATTCTTTCGCTGATATCCGGGAATCTGAGGCATGGTAATAATGGCAAAGCGGGAGCTCAGAGCCTCATTCAGGTCCCGGGTCCCGGCGTAGCCGTAGTTCATGGTGGCGATGAAGCGGGCCGCCCTGTCTACCCGGATCAGATCATAGCCCGGCACGTCAATGATCCTCCGGTGGTCCAGTGCCGCATGAAGGACGGCCAGAGACTCGTTCCTGGCCATGTTGATCTCGTCCAGGATGCAGAATCCGCCTTTTTCCGCGCTCATGCATACCGGTCCCTTCCGGAAGGACACTTTTCCTCCGTCGAAGGTGTCGGTGCCGATCAGGCCCGCGGCGTCCGTCCCTATGTGGAAGGATACATTCCATACGGGACGTCCGAAAAGGGCGGCCAGGTTCTCGCACAGAAGGTTTTTGCCTGTAGCCTTTGGTCCTGCAAGAAGCAGATTCCTACCCGATAGAAGAACAGCGACCGCTTCCTCCCAGACGGTCTTTCCGTAGTAGAGGGCGGATACCTTCGGGATCCTGTCCGCAAAGGCAGGGTCTGCCGGATAGGCTTTCCGGAATCTTTCGGCTCCTGCCAGCAGTTCTTTGTCAACACCTTCTTTTTCCAGTAACTCAGTCAGTTCTGCCTCTGCCATACTCTTTCTCCTACTCTTACCAGGAAAGTTCATCCATATATCCGCACTCCATAAAAAGAGGCTTGACCGCCGCCACTTCGTCATGCTCCTCTTTTGAGACGGTGACGGAAGAGTTAAGGGCCCTGAGGTCCTCCTTGACCGCCTCCAGGGCTTCTTCCCTGCTCCCGGCCCTGCCCGACTTGAGGACTCTCAGCATCCGCCGGACCACCACGGGATCTGCATACTGGGCCGGGAGGAAGAAATCCTCCTTTGGCGAAAGAGCCTCCCGGGCAGAGCGGACCGCCTCAGTCCAGGCAGCTCCTGCGGCAGAGGGCCGGTCTGCCCCCAGGGGCAGAATCCGGGACGATGCCGCATAGAAAAGAAATGCGGCTCCGAACAGGATGCCCCAGAGTCCGTAGTCTCTTCCGGAAAAGAGGCTGTAAAGCCCCCAGAAAGCCCCTGCGGCCCCCGTCAGAGCGATGGTTCCCATGACCGCCCGGAAAGATGCCGGGATATGATCGATCCTTCGTTTCTCCCGGACGGTCCTTCTGAGTCTCTCCCATATCTCCGGGTGCTCTTCCAGAAAGGCCAGATCCGCCTCCAGGGACCTTACCGCTGCATCTGCAGTGGCAGAAAGGACCTTTTTCTCCCTTTCTTCCTCTTCCCTGGCCCGTGCCTCCATCCTTTCCTGCCCCTCTTTTGTATACAGATGGATCTCCGGATGATTTTCCCCGATCCACCGCATCAGGGTATCCACGTCCTCCTCGGACCTGAAACTGCACTGGCGGGATCTTTTGTCCTTCAGCTCCACCACCAGATAAGGGACCGCCGCAAAGACGCCCCGGCCCGAAAATCCTCCCGCGCTCATGGCGATCCGCTTGTAGATGCGCTCTATGTCCTCATAGCATGCGTAGAGCCTGCGGTCCAGGAAGAAGGTATTGAGATACAATGCCCTTCTGCCCAGGCCGCAGGGGCCTGCCTTGATACATGTTTTCCTGTCGTTTTTCAGTTCCTTTTCCGTAAGTTCTGTCTTTCCA
>CADBIU010000023.1 GCA_902794825.1 uncultured Lachnospiraceae bacterium | reverse complement strand
CCGCAGATCAGGATCAGATGATCAAGCTTCGCATACCTGCGCGCCGTCTTCTGGTCAAACCTCCGGCCGGCCGGCGTCATGGCCGCCGAAACTGCAGTTCCGCTCTGCGTACTGCCATCTCCCGTGCCCTGTGCGTATCTGAGCGCGTCAAGCACCGGCTGGCAGCGCATCACCATGCCGGCCCCGCCGCCAAAAGGCGAATCGTCAATGTGCCGGTAGCTTCCCGGCGCAAAATCTTTGATATCGATGATCTCGATCTTGAGGCTCTCCTTACGGATCGCCCGCTGCAAAACAGGTCCCTGCAGATAACTGTCGAACATCTGCGGAAACATCGTAAGGATAGAGATCTTCATTTGCGTTTTCCGCCCTCCGACATCTCGCTGAGCACTTCCATTGCCGCCCGCTTTTCCTTCAACTCTGCCTGGTCCAGATCTTCTGCCGCCAGTTCAGCGTCCATTTCCGCCCTCCTCATCTCCAGAAGCGGAAGGATCCCCTCTTCATATGTGAAGTCGATGATCGCGGCCAGAGGTATTGCGAGCAGGATTCCCACGACGCCGAAAATATTGCCGAAGAGTACGATAGAGATCAGGATCAGGAGGCCTGAGACACCAAGTGAATCTCCAAACAGTTTGGGCTTGATCACATAGCCGTCAAGAGTCTGCAGAACCGCTGTAAATCCCAGGAATAAAAGCGCATGCCACGGATTGACCAGCAGCAAAATAAATCCGCCGATCACAGCCCCGATGACTGGGCCGAAACTCGGGATCAGGTTTGTGACGCCGCACACGACCGAGACCAGCCCCACATACTGCATTCCGCAGATTGCCATAAAGATCGCGTTTGCGCCGCCCACTATGACTCCGTCAAACAGTGAGAACACGATATAGCGCACCAGTATATTGTTGCAGCGCGCCATAAAGTTCAGCACAATATCGTACCACTTCTGCGACATGAGCGATCTCATCAGGCGCCTGCTCCCGGTTTTGATCGAATCCTTGGCCAAAAGCAGGTAGATGGACAGGATCGAAGCGATCAGCAGGTTGAAGATCGTCCTGCCGATGTTCGCGGAAGTACTCAGGATCCTCCTTAAGGAAGTGCTCAGGAACTGGGAAGCTGTCTTAAGCAGATCCTCCGGCGATCCCATCATCTCTTCCACGTGAGATCCGATATCGAGCGTTCCTATGTTCATGCCCTCGATCAGACCGTTCAGCCTGACGATATAGCTGTCCATATTGCTGACCAGCAGCATGATGCTCTCAAACAGCTGGGGGACCAGCATAAACAGAAGAGCGGACAGGAACAGAAGTACCAGGAACATTCCCACAAATACGGAGAGTGTCCACTTGAGAGTCTCGTTCCTGAGATTCTTAAAGACCCTCTTCTGAAGCGCGGAAGCCAGCGGATTGACCAGATATGCGATCACGCCGCCGTAAAAAATGGGCATAAAGTACCCGCCGACATTCCTCAGGAAATCGTTTATGATGCCCAGGTTTGTCAGCGCCACATAACTCACAACGCCGATCACGATCGCGACAGCATTGTTATACCATTTTCTGTTCTTGAACTTGTCTTTCTTCATCAGTCATTCGTGTAGTTGTCAAAATATCCCTGCACCAGGACAACCGGGGTTCCCTTGTCGCCGGAACCGCTTGTCAGATCGCACAGAGAACCGATCAGATCTGTCAGCTGGCGGGGAGTCGTTCCCTGGGAAGCCATACTGCCCTTAAGATCCGCGTCCTTCTTGCGGATGCTGTCGGAGATCGCGCTGCGCAGTTCTTCTCCGGACAGGTGCTTGTAATCATTGTCCGCCAGATATTTGAGTTTGAGCTCGTTGGGCGTTCCGATCAGTCCGTCTGTGAAGAAAGGAGAAACT
Source organism: uncultured Lachnospiraceae bacterium (assembly GCA_902794825.1). Taxonomy (GTDB): domain Bacteria; phylum Bacillota; class Clostridia; order Lachnospirales; family Lachnospiraceae; genus CAG-791. The sequence goes on along the minus strand of CADBIU010000023.1, from coordinate 29,231 downwards.
ACCGGATCAGCCAATTCCCAGATCTTGCCCTGGGGATCCTTAAAGGCGCCGTCACCGTAAACCATGACTTCGACATGCTTTCCGGTTGCTTTGAGGATTCTCTCCTGAATATCAAGCACCAGTCCGCCTGCCTGTCTGGGGAAGAGCTTCACTTTGTTCTCAGTGGACTTGTTGGAGCCCAGAAGGCCGTAGAGTTCGTTGCACCCGCTTCCGTTAACAGGTGCGTTCATGATCTCGTCGAGGCTGCAGACCACCTTGGCGCCATTGGCCACAAGGATTCTCTTTGTGCGCTTTCTGGTGTGGATATCGCAGTTGAGAATATGGTCCGCATATTCCAGGATCGCCTTGGGCTGGTTTGCAAAAATGATCTCGCACTCCGCTCCGCACTCACGGATGAGGTTTCCGTAGTACTCGACGTAATCGACGCCGGTAAACTCGTGTTTGTTGACGCCGAAAAGCTCTCTGTATTTTGCCAAAGTCAGGACATCGCTGTAGGGATTTACGCCCGCCTCGTCGATCTTATCAAGGCTCACCAGTTCATTCCCCACTTCGTCTGAAGGATAACTGAGCATCAGGACGACTTTCCTGGCACCCTTCGCGATTCCGCGAAGACAGATCGCGAATCTGTTGCGGGAAAGGATCGGGAAGATAACGCCGATCGTGCCGCCGCCGAGTTTATTCTTAACATCCTCCGCAATATCCTCAACCGTGCAGTAATTGCCCTGTGCCCTCGCGACGATAGACTCTGTGACTGCGATGACATCGCGGTCCCTGAGTTCAAATCCTTCACTCTCCGCTGCCAGCAGCACGCTCTCTGTCACGATCGCGCCCAGGTCGTCCCCGGTCCTGATGATGGGGCAGCGAATGCCTCTGGATACTGTGCCTACTCTGCGTTCTGATTTGCTCATGTGCTCGATTCTCCTTTATCTAAACCAATTTGCAGGATCACTACTCCCAAAAATCCCATTAAATTATAAAGTCTTCACTTTCATTCTGCAATGGGCAAAAGCGAGGGATAAGGCTCACTCTTCCGCGAAATCGGTATCCATGGCTACATGGAGCGTATAATCAGGAAATTCCTTCTGCACATCAGCGACTGCTTCTTTATATACTGCCCTGCGGTCCTTTGCTGCAAGGCTGACCACGATATCAAAGCGCATGGTTTTTTCTTCCTTGACCAGGTAGAAGCCGTGGATCTGCTTCACATCCGGATGGGCAAAGACGATCTCCCGTACCCGGCGCTTCATCTCAATCACTTCCGCGTCCTTTGTATTGACCGAATAGACGCCTATAGCCGTCAGCGCGACACGGTGTTTTTTGTAAACCGCCATCTGGATCTTTCGGATCAGCAGGTCCAGCTGATCGGCTGTGTATGTGTCCGGAACTTCGATATGAATGGATCCGTTCCAGGCATCCGGGCCGTAGTTGTTGAGCACCAGGTCGTAAGCGCCCTGCACATCAGGAAAGCTTGTGACGGTGTTCTTGATTTCCCTGGCCAGTTCGGGGTCATTCTGCTCTCCCAGGATCTTCGAGATCGTATCCTGCAGCATCTCGATACCGGACTTGATGATCACTACAGAGATGATCGCGCCGAGCCAGGCTTCCAGTGATATGTGGAAGATCATGAAAATACCGGCAGCGACCAGCGTGGACGCGGAAATAACCGAGTCAAGCGTAGCATCTTCTCCGGAATTGATAAGAGAATCCGAGTTTACTTTTTCGCCTATACTCTTGACATAGCGGCCGAGAAGCACTTTGACTGCCACAGCGACTGCAACAATGATCAGAGAAATAGTATTATACTCCGGTGTCTCCGGGTGAAGGATCTGCTTGACAGATTCCACAAAGGAAGTGATGCCGGCGTACAGGACGATCACTGAGATGATCATGGCACTGAGATACTCAATTCGGCCGTAACCGAAAGGATGCTTCTTGTCCGGTTCCTTGCCGGCAAGCTTTGTGCCGACGATCGTGATCAGAGAACTCCCTGCGTCAGAGATGTTGTTGACCGCGTCGAGCACGATGGCGATGGAATGGGTCATGATCCCGATCACAGCCTTAAAGGCGGCCAGAAAAACGTTAGCAATGATTCCGATGATGCTGGTCCTAATGATCGTCTTCTCTCGGGATGACTCACTGCTGTTAGTTTTTTCCAATTCGTATATGTTGTTCATATTGGCTCCTCTCGTAATTATATTTTATGCAATTGAATTGTACCATTGTTTGCTGTTATTGTAAATGAAATCTTCCTGATTATTTTTTGAAAAAGGGCTTGCATTTCTACTCATGAGCATATATAATAGCATTTGCCTGTTAAAAAGCAGGAACTTCAAATGAAGATCGGGGTGTAGCGCAGCTGGCTAGCGCACTTCGTTAGGGACGAAGGGGTCGTGGGTTCGAATCCCGTCACTCCGATTAGAAAAGCTCGTAAACGTCATGTTTACGAGCTTTTTTCTTTTCTTTGCAATTTACCAATACCCCAATTCTTTTCCTTTTTCATATACCCCATGCGCAAGGGCGGTATAGCCCGCCTCGTTGAGGTGCGTGTTATCGATCCACGGATTCCGCAGCTGCAGAGAAATATAACCGTTTTTGGCCCTCATGTAATCAGTTTCTGTCTCCTTTAGCCCATTGATCTCAAGACCGTGCTCGATCAGGTATTTCCTTCCATTAAAGAGGTGCTCTCCGAACTCCTTCTCAAACTCCTCCTCGTACCAGGTATTCTCCAGTCCCACCGGTTCCGTCGTATACCCCCAGATCTGTTCGAAGTCATTTGGGTCGTCCGTGGAACTTATGATGATATAGCGGTCCGTACCGGCTTTCGAGATCAGTTTGCGATACTGGCGGATCAGCTGTCCCAGATTTATCCAGCCGCCGTTGTCTCCCATCTGGATCACGAGGATATCCTCCTCCTGGCTGCCATAGGCGGCGCTCCGTTTCAGGATATCCACGCTGTCCTCCCCTCCGACGCCCAGATTTCTGACAGGGATACCCGTCAGTTCCTCCAGCACATCCGGATAGGTCAGTCCGTCGCTCCCATAGCCCTCAGTAATGGAATCTCCCCAGCAGTTTATCTCCTCTGTATTCATATCGTTCTCCTCAAGATAGGCAGGGTGCTCTGTCGTGTACTGGTACGAGTATTCGTTTGTGTATCCGATCTCGCTGGAACTGTCATACGGAACCTCTCCGGATTCGTATCCCTGATCCGGAGGCATCTCTGTGCCTGCTCTGCAGGAACTGAACACAACCACTGCCGCTGCCAGAATCATCACGATCAATTCTTTCTTCATAAACTGTTCCTGTCATATTATAAGCGCACCGCGTCTATGTTCCGACTTTGCAGTGCATGAATCACCGATACAATGCGGCAGCAAAAAAACTGCCGCTTATACTATAATAAGCGACAGTTTCCATTATTTCTAACATTATTTCAATTATGCGATCGCCTTCTTAGCAACCTCGGTGAGTGCTGCGAAGCCTGCTGCGTCGTTGACTGCAAGGTCAGCGAGCATCTTGCGGTTGATGTCAACTCCTGCGACCTTGAGGCCGTGCATCATCTGGCTGTAGCTGATGCCGTTCATTCTTGCTGCTGCGTTGATACGAACGATCCAGAGGGATCTCATCTCTCTCTTCTTCTGCTTTCTGCCTGCGAACGCAGATACTGCTTGGACCTGGCTCCTCTGTAGCCCTTGGCAAGCTTTAATACTCTGTTGTGTTTCTTTCTCGCATTAAGAGCGCCTTTAATTCTGGCCATTTTATCTATCCTCCATTATATGTAAGGCACAATTACAATTGTGCGTTTCTTCTTAATTCGAATCCGTTCTTCATGCACCTGTCTCAATTACAGATAAGGCATGATCTTCTTCATTGTCTTGATGTTGGTAGCGTCCGCCAGAGTAGGCTTTCTGAGGTTTCTCTTCCTCTTTGTGGACTTCTTGGTCAGGATGTGGCGCTTATTGGCTTTAAATCTCATAAGTTTGCCGGAGCCTGTCAGTTTGAAGCGCTTTGCAGCAGCTCTCTTAGTTTTCATCTTGGGCATTCTATTTACCTCCTTTGCCAAACGTGGATCATCGTCCACCTCCGGATCACGCTTTTGGCGTGTCCGGAAAATGTCTGCGGCGTTACGGACACAGACTTCTGAGTGAAAGTCCAAAGTCTTTCACTGTTGATTGCGGTTCTGTTTCTGTCATAAAACCCCTATTCAAACCGGCTGCGAATATCACGCAGTTATCTTTAAGTCCCGGAACCGGTCCTTAGATCACTGCTTCTTGCCGGCAAGAAACATGGTAAGGCTTCGTCCCTCTACCTTAGGGGTCTTGTCCACTGAAGCGCAGTCCTTAAGCGCATCCGCGAAATCTGTCAGGATGTGCGCGCTCTGCTGCATGTGGGCCATTTCACGTCCGCGGAAGCGGAGCGTCACCTTCACGCGGTCGCCCTTTGTGAGGAACTTTCTCGCCGCGTTGATCTTGGTCTGAAGATCGTTGGTGTCGATATTGGGAGACATGCGGATCTCCTTGATCTCGACCGTGTGCTGCTTCTTCTTGGCGTCCTTCTCTTTTCTGGTCTTCTCATATTTGTACTTGCCGTAGTCGATGATCTTGCACACCGGAGGCTTAGCACCGGGAGAGATCTTAACCAGATCAAGATCTGCCTCTTCAGCCAGTTTTCTCGCTTCGAGAGCGGACATGATGCCGAGCATCTCGCCTTCGGGGCCGATCACTCGAACTTCTCTGTCGCGAATCTGTTCATTAATGAATAAATTGTCGTTATTGTTTCTGATTGTTGTACCCTCCACAACTTAAGACAAAAGAAAACAGCGGCACAATCCGTACCGCTGTCAACAAATCCCGTTTCCTCACAGCTCATTTCTCCCGGAAACAGCTGCCGGATCAAAGATTGGTATTAACCTCAAAAGCTTTCGCCGTTGGGTGAGAGCGGTAACTCTTCTTTCTTGTACCAATTACGTGTTTTTCACGTACCAAATTACAATATCACTCAGTCCTCTAACTGTCAAGCGGTAACTTTGACTTTTTTGCCAAAACAGTGCCTGTTTTACCGGTTAGTGAACTTTCCTATGCACCAGCTGAAGATCCACAGAAAGATCGGCACCGCAATAGTCATTCCCAGGCTGAAGCGGAATAGTCTGCCCGAGCCTCCCGTTCCGATCAGGGCGCTCACAAAAGTAAGAATATAGAGTCCCACCAAAAGAACGATGCCGATCACGGCAGCCACTCTCTTCGCGGTCCAGGGCGCTTTTTCCGGTGCGTTTCCGTTTTCAGAAATGTTGCTCATTAAGATTCCTCCAATAGCGCCCGCAGATCTGACGCCGCCTGCTCATGGTCCCTTACCTGAATTGTCTGAATCCCGAATTTCCTCGCAGCGGCAAGGTTGTCCTCCAGGTCGTCCAGGAACACGCATTTTGACGGGTCCAGATCGTACTTGTCGATAAGGATCTGATAGAAAGCCGGATCTGGCTTGATCACATTGTAGTCGCAGGACAGAAGTCCCCCGTCCATATACGGAAGGAAATCCATTGCGTCCTCATTGTCCCTCGCCACTTTCATGGAATAGTTAGACAGGTACAGGACTCTTCTTCCGCTCTCCTTTATCTCCTTTATCCACGGGATCGATGTCTCCAGTCTGTATACGACGCCGTGGATATTCTTCATGCAGGCCCGGATCTCCTGTTCCAGTTCAGGAGTGTCCTGCACAAAGCGGTCGATCACTTCCTCGTCACTGAGGAGCCCTATGTCGAGCTCTTTCCAGTTGGGATTTCTGAGCGTACTGTCGAGGAGCCTTTGGCACATCTCATGAGAATAGCCGAACTGTTCAAAAAAGTGTATTCTGCCAAGCCCTACCAGGACGCCGCCAATATCAAAAATTACTGTATCGATCTTCATAATATCACTTTTTGCTGAGCGCGGATTCGCGGTAAATAATGTCGTCTCTTCCGGGTCCGTTGGATACCATCGTGATCGGATAGCCGATCTGCTGCTCTATAAACTCGATATAATCTCTGCAGTTTTCGGGAAGATCTTCGTACTTTCTGATCCCCCTGATATCGCATTTCCAGCCGGGGAGTTTCTTCCAAACCGGTTTAGCTTTTTTAAGGACATGCGTGACGGGAAACTCAGTAGTCTCTTCCCCGTCGATCTCATAAGCGACGCATACAGGGATCTCATCGAGATATCCCAGAACGTCGAGCACAGTGAACGCCACATCTGTGGCTCCCTGCAGCCGGCACCCGTATTTGGACGCTACACAGTCGTACCAGCCCACTCTTCTGGGTCTTCCTGTGGTCGCGCCGTACTCGCCGCCGTCTCCGCCTCTTCTGCGCAGTTCTTCTGCTTCGCTTCCGAAGATCTCGGATGTGAATTCCCCGGCTCCTACCGCGGAAGAATAAGCTTTGTTGACGACCACGATCTTCTCAATGGCATAAGGAGGAATTCCGGCTCCGATCGCGCCATATGCGGCAAGAGTGCTGGAAGAAGTGACCATGGGATAGATACCGTGGTCAGGGTCCTTCATTGTTCCGAGCTGGCCCTCAAGAAGGATCGTCTTTCCCTCTTTGATGGCCCTCTCCAGGTACTCGGCGACATTGCCCACGTAAGGGGCGATCATGTCGCGGTACTCCATCAGCGTGTTCAGAAGCTCCTTCTGATCGATAGGATCTTTGTGATAGAGATTCACCAGAAGGATGTCTTTTTTGACACAGACATCCGCGATCTTCTCCGCAAGGACCGCCTCGTCCTGAAACAGCTCATTGACCTGGAATCCGATCTTTGCATACTTGTCGGAATAGAAAGGCGCGATGCCCGACTTGGTGGAACCGAAGGATTTTCCTGCCAGTCTCTCCTCCTCAAGCTGGTCGAAGAGAATGTGATAAGGCATCACGATCTGGCAGCGGTCCGAGATCATCAGCTGCGGCGCCGGAACTCCCTTTTGGGTGATCTCCTGAACCTCTTTAAAGAGAAGCGGGACATTCAGCGCGACTCCGTTTCCGATAATGTTCATCACGTCCTGATGAAAAACGCCTGAAGGCAGTGTGTGGAGCGCGAATTTACCATACTGATTTACGATCGTGTGCCCCGCGTTGGCACCTCCCTGAAAGCGGATCACGACATCCGCGGAATCGGCCAGCATGTCTGTGATCTTGCCTTTTCCTTCATCGCCCCAGTTCGCGCCTACGACAGCTTTAACCATATTTTCCTCCTTTGACCGGCAGATCAATAACCTTCTGCCGTTTATAATGAATTATCGGGAGCAGTTTATTGTGATCAGACGTTGATCTCGGCCTTTTCTCCGAGAATATCTCTGTTTGCATCCAGCACAGGGCGGATCACATCCCTGAGGAATCTCTCAACCTGGTGAGGCGCACATCCGATATATCTTGAGGGATCCATCGATTTCCTGAGCTCTTCGATACTCATGTGGAAAGCCGGATCTGCCGCGATCAGTTCCAGAAGATTGTTGTCCTTTCCCTCTTCCTTCACGCGTCTTCCGGCTTCCATGGACAGTTCGCGGATCCTCTCATGGAGCTCCTGTCTGTCTCCGCCCGCCTTCACGGCGTCCATCATGATGTTCTCTGTCGCCATGAAGGGAAGTTCCGACATGAGGCGCTTCTCGATGACCTTGGGATAGACCTTGAGGCCGTCCGTGACGTTCAGGCACAGATCGAGCACGCCGTCGATGGCAAGGAATCCTTCCGGAATGGAAAGTCTCTTATTGGCAGAATCATCGAGCGTCCTCTCAAACCACTGAGTTCCCGCTGTAACCGCGGGGTTGAGAACATCGATCATCACATATCTGGAGAGCGAGCAGATCCTCTCACTGCGCATGGGATTTCTCTTGTACGCCATGGCGCTTGATCCGATCTGGCTCTTCTCGAAGGGCTCCTCCACTTCCTTGAGGTGCTGAAGCAGTCTGATGTCCGTTCCGAGCTTCATTGCCGCTGAAGCGACGATTCCAAGCGCGTTTAGAACGATCGTATCCACAAGTCTGGGATAGGTCTGGCCCGATACGGAGACACAGCCGTCAAATCCCATCTTCTCAGCAATCATGGGATCAAGGCGGTCCACTTTGCCGAGGTCTCCGTCAAACAGTTCCAGGAAAGAGGCCTGAGTGCCTGTCGTTCCCTTGCTTCCGAGAAGTTTCAGGCTTCCCATCACATGTTCCACCTCGCCCAGGGCCAGATAGAATTCCTGCATCCAGAGAGACGCTCTTTTGCCCACAGTTGTAGGCTGAGCAGGCTGGAAATGTGTAAATCCCAAAGTGGGAAGACTCTTGTATTCGTCAGCGAACTTGGCCAGCTCCGCCAAAACATTGATCAGTTTGCGGCGAACAAGCCTGAGCGCTTCTCTCATGATGATGACATCCGTGTTGTCTCCGACATAGCAGCTTGTCGCGCCGAGGTGGATGATCCCCTTCGCCTTGGGGCACTGCAGTCCGTATGCGTAGACATGGCTCATTACATCATGGCGGACCACTTTCTCTCTGGCTTTGGCTTCTTCATAGTTAATATCATCCGCATGGGCTTTGAGTTCGGCGATCTGCTCGTCGGTGATGGGCAGTCCCAGTTCCTGCTCCGTCTCAGCCAGCGCGATCCACAGTTTTCTCCAGGTCCTGAATTTCATATCCGGAGAAAAGATGTACTGCATCTCTTTGCTCGCGTATCTCTCGGAGAGCGGGCTCACATATCTGTCATTGGTCATTCCTGGTTTCCTTTCTAGAACTGATCAAAAATCCGTAAGGCTTTTTACACCTTATTCAACAACGTAATACAGTATAACAATATTTTTCCCGATTTCAATAAAAGGATTGTTCAAGATCCTGCTCAGGCCCTTAATTTCCTAGAAAGAGGGCGCGTTGTCCTCCCTGAAGCGGTCCCGCAGTTCACGGACCCTCTGCAGGGCGTAATTATCGAAAGATCTCGCCTGTCCGTTCCGGAGATAGACCTGCATCCGCTTGCTCTGACGGCCGGCAGTTCCGTTCTTCCATTCCTTCACCGCTGCCGCGGCGGTGTTGTTCAGTTCCCTTGCGGGATCCTCCAATTCCGGGTGCTCGTCTATGAAGGCTTTATACTCCTCTTCAGGGATTGAAAAGCGAAGCGCCGCAAGATATCTGACACAGTTCTGCCTGCTTCCGGAGAGCCTCCAGGCTTTCCCGTAACAGTCCGCCGCCTCCGCGTACCTGAATCCCTGCGCGTAGAGAAGTCCCTTCTCAGCCCAGATCCTTCCCCTCATTTCCCTTTCCAGTTCAGGAAGCTCGGCCTCTATCCCGTCCATAAGCTCGATCGCCTGGGTGATATGTCCTCTGGAAGCCACGAACTTCGCCTCGCTCAGTCTCCTGTGGAAGGGCTCCATTCCTTTCCCGGATGAGATCGACGCGCGGATCCTCTCTATTTCGGCCGTGCTCTGATACCCCACATACAGAAGGAGCACAGAGGCGAAATCTTCGACCGCACACCTTCCCCGCAGCAGCGATCTCAGCTGGGAAGCCAGTTCGGCGAGCCCGCAGGACTCCTCGAGCCACACTAAAAGCTCGTGGTCCATAAAGTCTTCGTCCAGAAAAGAGGCGCACTGGGCTATGGAATAGCACAATTCCTCTACAGTATAGACATTCCGGTCTATGACCCTGATCCGGTAGGGCTTCTCCGCGATACGCCCTGTTGTCAAAATACACCTACCCATAGATGGCAATCTCCTGTTCCCATTTCATTCCCGTGGAGGGGAAGATCTCTCCGAATCCCAGGTCCTCCGCTTCCAGTTTCATCCTGTCCGCGGATACCATGCTGAGCCTGATCCTGAGTCTCGTGGCTGCCCTCGGCCTCTGCGGCATATTTTCCAGTTTTACAGCGATCTCCCGCTCATTTCCCCGGTCTACGGAAGTCTCTAAAAAGACGATCTCATCGCCGTCCTCCAAAAGGACGTCTATCTGCGCGGCTGCATCGTACCATGCGGCGCCCGCGTCCAGAAGCGCCTGATAGACCGTTCTGCCCTTTTTGAGGCACTCCATGCCGATGTTGCAGCGGAGTGCGTCCCTGCTCAGATAGAAATACTTGTCAGCTTTGGAGGCAAGTCCGCAAGCTGCCATTGTGCTGTCGGCCGCGCCCTTGCTGTAAAGTGTGTCTCCCTGAAACGCCCGCCGTCCCCGGCAGATCAGGTTCAGGGAATCCTTCATCCATCCGCCTCCCAGCGCTCTCCCCGTGAGATAAGCTGCCGAGAATTCCTGTTCCTGCATCAGTTCTCTCACTGCCGTAAAGAGCAGCCTGTCCTTCTGCGCGGCGTCCGTGTCCATCGGGATCTCAAGATGGCGCTCCTTAGGAAAGCACACGATGGGCCTCGTTTTTTTGTTAAAGGAAAGCGTGTAGAGCACCAGTTCCGAGTCGGACCAGCCGTCCACAAGAAGGACCGCCTGTCTGCGCTGCTCCTCGTCCTGCATGAGCACATAGTGATAGAAGGACCTGATATGCTCCTCATAGGCCACTTTGTCAAAACCCGGGAAGAGCGCCTCTGCAGCCTTTCTCAGAATCTCTGCATTTGTTGTATCCATATCCTCGATCGTAAAGGTGAGGGCCTCAATCTCCTCAGCGGTCACCTCTTTTGACAGAAGGCTCATACAGTAGCCCAGGAAAGAGATCAGGATCTGCAGATGATCATTGTTCCCGTCTTCCCTCGCATTGGCGAGAAGATGTGTCAAAGGCTCCTTTCCGCGCTCGGCGGACAGATTCAGAGCATCATTTCCAAAGAACCATTTGCCGCTCTCGGGATCCTGAAAAGCCGCTGCCGGGATATCGAACTCCTCGCCCCCCGTGATATAAGAAAATGTATGGGGATCCATCCCCGCCGTGAGTCTTCGCGTGTTCAGATAGGAAATCTGGCAGAAAGTCTCCCCGATATCTATCCCCAGAAGGTATTTTTTCTCAGGTAGTCTGGTAAATAACATCGTTTTCCTCCTCCGCGCCGAAGAGCGCGGCTGTCAGATACTCCTTTTTCGTGTACTCGCTGAGCAGCTGCACTGTCTTTTCGCGCTCTCTGAGCGCAGCGGCTCTGGAGATCGCGTCAATCTGAGCGAACCGGTCCGTCTGCGCCAGGTCGATCCTCGCGTCCTGTCCGATGGTGCCGCTCTCCACAATATTCTTCTCCTCGGGATCGTCGGTGATAAAATAGTGCACCTGCTCCCCATAGAACAGGAAGAAGGAACTCACATAGAATCCCCGCACCATCTCCTTCATTTCCCTTGCCATAAAGGGTTCCTGCCTGCCGCCTCTTTCCAGCGCGCAGTGAATGACCACATGGCCCCTTGCGCCCCTGACTCCCGCCGGATTATGATACTCGATCATTGTCTCCCGGTCGTAGAGCCTGAGCGCAGGCCCTGCTCCTGCGAACTGCCGGTAGAAAGGAAAAACGATCTCCTCTCTGAGAAGAGAAGTCATAAATCTCTTGGCCGTGTCCGCCTCGCCCTCTGTGAAACTGTCCGTTCTGTCCGCAAGAGTCTTAAGATAAGCCAGTCTGCAGATCACGGGAAGCGCATGGCCCTCCCGGTCCGCCATTGTGATCAGCTTCATAATATCGGAGTCCATAGAACGCCACTCAGCAAAAACATAGTGACAATACTGGGATATACCTGCAGCCGCCAGCACCCTGTGGCTGTCCCCTCTTCTGTACTGTCTCAAAAGCAGGTCTTCCTGATTGGCGGCCATCTCACCGCTGAAGAGTATCTGGGACAGCAGTCTGTCCTCCGCCGCAGTTAAGAGCGGGTCTTCATCATTCTCAGCAAATTCCAGGATCGTATCTCTCACCCGCAGAAGATCTTCTGTCAGTCCGTCGAAGCTGTGAAGGATCAGCGCCAGGACATCTCTTCTGTGCTCCCCGCGCTCGAAAGCCGCCCAGGCGATCTTTCCCGCCTGTTCCGTTTTCCGTTCATCTTCATCCGCGTCCGCAGCCGTTCCCAGCGCCACTGCCGCCAGCAGTTCCGCGGGACATTGGTCCGCGCCTCCGGCCGCGAGCCATTCTGCCGCTTCGGCGTACATTCCGCACCGCGCCATGATCCCGATCGTCCTTACACGGTCGTCAGCGCCCAGGTCACCGGGCTCAAGAGTTCCTGCCATTCCCCGGAGTTTCTCCTGATCGCCGGTTCGCTCGTAATAATCCATGAGTCTTAGCTTGAGCCTGATCCTGTAAGAGGGCGCGATCCCCGCGGATCTGACCAGGATCTCACAGTACTGGAGCGTCTCATCTGTGACTTCAAAGGATTCTCCTGCCGCGCCCGAGATTTCCAGGGCGAAAGGCAGGTCCGTCATCTCCTGCACCGACACCTGATCCGGCGCCTGCACAGGGTCCATCATCCTGTCACAGGTATAGGGCACGCTGGCCGTATAACGGTTGTGCTGCGCGTCCTCCAGGAAGATCCGGTTGTCCTCCCCGTAGATCGGGAGCACGCAGTTTCCGTTCTCGATCGGATAAGTCCGCTCTTTGCTGCTCTGCGCGTAGATCGTCACAGCCCTTTTCATATACAGGTGCGTCGTCCGCAGATGCGACAGATAAGAGAGTTTGGTCAGATCTCCGGCATTCTGAGGTCTGATCTCCTCGTCCATGAGCGCAGCCGTATAAAGCGCCGCGAGATTGTCGGACATGCGGTGTTCCGATATCTGGACCTCCAAAAAACTCCTGATATCCTCCGCGCACTGCCTGAAAACATCCGGATAGCGCTCTCTGTTCTGGTAAAGGTATCTGTAAAAATACGCCCTGCTTCCGTTCGAGAGCATACTTCCTCTGAAAGTATTTCTCATCACACTGTCCGGAATGATTCCCTCGTAATCCTCCGGCATAGACTGCAGAAAGCACTCGGAAAGCCTCATCAGGGACAGTTCCTTGTCCACTGCTCTTGAATACCAGACAAAATATCCCGGTCCCGTCTTATTTCCCCTGATCAGCAGCGTGCAGATGCTCTTGAGGATCGCGGGCTGCATCCCGCGCATTCTCTCCTGGCCGTAAGCCGTCGTCAGGATACGATAAAGAGACCGCGAAAACTCCCTTCTGCGGTCTGCTCTCTCCAGCACGCTCTCCATGGTCTGCGGATCGAGAAGTTCCTTCCTGATCGCGTACAGAAGCACCTGCCTCTCAAAGGCGTCTCCCCCGTATCTTCCTGTCCTTCGGTCCTCCTGAAGGCTCAGGTAAGAGGGATCTGCGTGGATCATATCCCAGGCCTCCAGATACAGGATGGGGCTCCTGCTGCCGTTCGTATACTGCTTTTTCAGGAAATTCCAGCGCGCCGGAAGCCCGGGCGCGTACTCGGGAAGGAGCTGCATTATCATCCAGGAGATCCTCCAGTCCGAAGGATTCCTTCTGTAGCGCTCCCTGAGGATCCTGCCCACTCTCGGCGTGATGACGTCGGCGTCATTGTAGGCCAGCGCGGTCAGAAACTGCCTGTAGCAGTACTCAATATCTGACTCGCCTTTGTACTGGCTGTACCCCATTTCCAGCACTTCTCCCGGCGCGACGCCCGCTAGCTTTCTCCGAACGTTTTCCAGTTCCGTTACAGCCTGATGGATCCGGTTTTCCATAAGAAAGATCTGCGCGGCGTAAAGCCTCGGCAAAATACTGTCTCTTCGCAGGAACGACAATCTTTTGACCAGTTCGTCCGCCTGTCTGAGCCACTCGCCGTCGTCGATCCCGCTCTCAAGCCCTTGAGCCTGTCTTGCCCACCCCGTGTGCAGCCGCTCATAGTGGCGCATCATTTCAATAAGGGCTCTTCTGCTCTCCCTCTCCTGCCTCGCTCTGGCGTCGCTCCTTCTCCTGTAAATGATCTCCACCGGGATCTGGATCTCCTGATAGGGCGACCGGAAGATGATCCTCCCGAAATTGCGTCCCGCGTGAAGTCTGTGTTTCTCCACTTTATAAGTGAAAACACATGTATCTCCTATGAAGTCGCCTCCCTCCAGAACTGCCGTCGCAGGCGTCAGAAAAGAGCCGGACATAGTCACTCTAAGCTTCGTGTAGCCCCATCCTCGTCTTCTTACAGCGATCCGGTATTCCGCGGTCCCCGGCTCCCTGCCGGAACTTCCGATCTCCAGGATCTCCGTCCTGATCTCTTTTATATCGGTAAGAAACTCAACGGGGTCCTTCCCGCAAGTAGCGATCAGGAACTCCTCCACATTCTGCTCATTGCCGGGATACTGCGAGAGCCCTCTGTACAGCATTCTCTCTTCTTCCGTGACCAGCGACTGCGCGAAATCCTTTCTGTAAAAGAGTTTCACAGCGCTCCCCCAGTCCTCGTCAGCAAGCGTCAAAAACCTCTCAGCCGCAGAGTTCCGATTTGGTATCTCCTGCAGCTCTCTTCCCGCCACCTGCGGCGTCACAGCCTCGGCTCTGAAAGGAATCCTGTACTCGCCGCAGTTGGACACGATCCCTATCGTCCCCTCACAGACATCTCCATCCGTAAGAGTCCCGGCGTCAAACCGCCAGCTGATCCTGTCCGGATTCTCCGCGAAACTGTCTCTCCTGAGCTGCATGCGGAAGTTATCCGATGTCAGAAATCCCGCAACCGCGGTCCCCTGCGCACCGGTCACCACAAACTGCCCCTCTGTGACCGCGCCGGGCGCCACTGTAAAGTTTATCTTATCCGGCGTGATGCTCAGCCCCTTGTCCGAAATATTATATTCCTCGTCAGCCATATTCGCGGCTGTGTATAACTCTCGATAACCCATAGTCATTGTGCTCCGAACCACATAGATTCCCAATATACAAGCATTATAGCACGGAATTCCTTTGAACAGTATAATTGCGGGTGCGTATGCCCTTTCATTCACTACTATTTCCAGGACGGGGAATATTCATTTGATGAGCCGGAGCATATACCCCGTCATGCACTCCGGTTTCACGGATGGGGAAATTGGTTTAGTTGAAAGAGCTGGCACGAAGGTGCCATCTCTAGTTGTCTATTGTGTTTCCCCATCCGTGAAAAGTCGTTTATGACAGGGTATATGCTCCCGCCCGCAAGTGTATTGCCCCGTTATTGAAAATTCGTTACTGAACTGGTATACACTATCGCGTTTATTCTAATTCCCAAGGATGTCGAGGATTTTCCAGTTCTTAGCTGTATATTTCGGTACAGAAGTATCAATCTCGCTAAAGTGCGTCCATGCATTTATATAAGATTTGGCTTTTCTCACATATTCCAGTAAATATTCTTTATTTAGTGACGTTGAAGTCTCTTAATTTTGTTTCTGTATCGAAAAGCTAAGAAATCAATACTTCCGTCCGCCAGCCCTGACAGACGGCATCTGCGCGATGTGCCGTCCCCGGCGACGGGAACTCAGGGATATCAGACCCAGGCATACCTTCCCGTCGGAACAAGCGATTGTATCGCGCATCTGCCGTCTGTCAAGGCCAAGCCGCTTCGCGGTGGCTGGTTTTGTTCCCGGTGGAAAGATGCCGGCTCAGGTAATCTAGGGATATCCTTTTGTGAAAACCAAAGGGTTTCGTTGCAGCCTAGCCTTCAACAAATGCCGGGGCAGTAGTAGCGGAAGCAAAGCCTATCTTTCAGTTGCTCTGATAGAGCCCTTAGAGTCACCTCTAAGGGCTCTGTTTGGTCATACTGCTGTAATAGAGCCCTTAGAGGGTATCATAAGGTCAGACAAACGTCGGAAGAAGAAAAACCATAAGCAAGGGAACGTATACACTTTCAGCAACGACTTTTCACGGACGGGCAATACACTGGCGAGCCGAAGCATATACCCCGTCATAAACGACTTTTCACGGATGGGGAAGAACCGCAGACAAAAAAAGAGATGGCACCCTCGTGCCATCTCTTATAATTACATTAGTCTTCCCCATCCGTGAAATCGGAGTGCATGACGGGGTATATGCTCCGGCTCATCAAATGACTCTTTCCCATCCGTGAAACCGAAGTGCATGAAAGTGTATACGCACCCGTGATTATTCTTCTTCGCCCTGCTTGGTCAGCATCAGCATGATCTCGTTGGACCTTACGATGAACCCAGCCATATCTTCAGCGGACAAAGGCGCGTTCTGGATCTGCGCCAGGTCGTAGAGCTGCTGGCAGATCATCTTTGTGTTCTTGTCCTCTTCGTGCTCCATGACATACTTGACCAGAGGGTGCTTAGCATTGAGGATGAGGGTCTGGCCTTCCTTGGCAAAGCTGTCCAGTCCCATGGGCATGCCGGATGCGGCGTACATCTTCATCATGTCTGCCATTCTGCGGCTCTGCTCGTCCACGGTAAGCATGGATGCGGTCTTCTTGTCGCGGAGATTCTCGAGTTTGACGCTGAGCTTGTCGTTCTTTACGGCCTTGCGGATCATCTTCCCGAGTTTCTCAGACTCTTCTTTAAGTGTCTCGGCAGCTTTCTTGCCTGTGCGGGACTTGAGTGCCTCCTGGATATCCGCGTCGATCCTTGCGAAGTGCAGTCCCTCATTCTTAGCTTCCAGCTGCTGGATGAAGGGCTGGTCGATCGTGTGCTCGAGGATAAAGGCCTGCATCTTGTTGTCGCGGAACATGCGGATGTACTGGCTCTGCTGCTGGGGATCTGTCACATAGTAGATCGTGTGGTCCACGACCTCTTCTTCCTTCTTCTCATCAGTTTCGACCTTTTCGCCGTTCTCGTCTACAACTTCCGCTTCTACTTTCTCACCGTTCTCATCCGTTGCAGTCTCTGCTGCTTTCTCCTCCTCTTCGGCCTCGGGATCGATCCTGTTGACGTTGAGGGCCTCGGGGGTGGTCAGGTACTTGCCGTCCAGATCCTTGAACAGGATGTAATCCGTCATTCTTGTGCAGAACTTGTCGTCCTTGAGGCAGCCGTACTTGATGAAGGGGCTGATGTCATCCCAGTACTTATCGTAGTTTTCCTTGTCAGTCTTGCACATGCCGGCGAGCTTGTCCGCGACCTTCTTGGTGATGTAGTCGCTGATCTTCTTCGCGAAGCCGTCGTTCTGGAGCGCGCTTCTTGAGACGTTCAGAGGAAGGTCAGGGCAGTCGATCACGCCTTTGAGGAGCATCAGGTACTCCGGGATGACTTCCTTGATGTTGTCGGCGATGAACACCTGGTTGTTGTAGAGTTTGATCACGCCCTCGGCGGACTCGTACTCGAGATTGAGCTTCGGGAAGTACAGAATGCCCTTAAGATTATAAGGATAGTCCATGTTCAGATGGATCCAGAACAGGGGCTCCTTGTAGTCTCTGAAGACGTTTCTGTAGAACTCTTTGTATTCCCCTTCGGTACACTCGCTGGGATTCTTGCCCCAGAGCGGATGCGTGTCGTTGAGAAGGATCGGGCGCCTGCGGATCTTAAGCTTCTTTTCCTCCGGCTCCTTGCCATCCTCCTTCTTCTCGGGCTCGATGACCTCGATCACTACGTCGTCGGGTCTTCTTTCAGATTCTTTGATCGTCTCCGTTGCGCTGGTACCCTTTTCGGAGAGATAAATCTCTGTGGGCATGAAGGAGCAGTACTTCTCGATCACTTCCTGAGCCTTGTAGTAGTTGGCAAACTCAACGCAGTCCTCGGTAAGGTGCAGTGTTACGGTCGTGCCAAAAGACTGCCTGCTGCCCTTGTCCATGGAGTAGGTGCTGCCGCCGTCGCACTCCCAGTGTACCGGCTCTGTGCCTTCCTGATAGGAAAGGGTATCGATGGTCACCAGATCCGCCACCATAAATGCACTGTAGAAGCCCAGTCCGAAGTGACCGATGATCTGGTCGTCGCTGGTCTTGTCTTTATATTTTGCCAGGAAAGCTTCCGCTCCGGAAAAAGCGATGTTGTTGATGTACTCTCTGACCTCGTCCGCTGTCATGCCGATGCCGTTGTCGGATACAGTGATGGTCCTGTCCGCGGGGCTGACTACGATATCGATCCTCGCTTTGTAGTCCTCCGGAAGTGTGAAATCGCCGACAACGTCAAGCTTCTTGAGTTTGGTGATGGCGTCGCATCCGTTGGAGATCAGCTCTCTGTAGAAAATATCGTGGTCGCTGTACAGCCACTTCTTGATAATGGGGAACATATTCTCGCTGTTAATGGACAAAGATCCTTTTTCTGCCATGTTTTTTCTCCTTTACTGTCTATATGATCTTACAATGATTAACTGTGTAATAGGCTTTTATGCCTGCCTAACAGAGAGTTTAGTATTCCCACAGGTAAATGTCAACAAAAAATTAGCACTCATTGAGCATGAGTGCTAACAATTACTTCTTTTACAGTTGTTCACTGCCCGATCTCTTCTTCCTCTCTGGTCTCCTGTCCTAGATAAGAATTCCCGAAATACTTGGCGTAGACTTCAGAAAAGCCCGGTGTCTCGGACAGTTCGGGGATGTCAGCAAGTTTTACTGTATCCCAGAGCTTTTCGTTGAGGTCGTAATCCAATGTCGTGCAGAAACTGTCATATCTCTCCTCGAAGGATGTACCTACGCTCTTGTACACCTTTTGAGCCAGCGCATACTGCTCAAAGAGCTTGCGCAGCGTATCTTCTTCGATCCCGAGATACTCCCTCTCCTCCGCGGACAGCCCTTCGTAATACTCGGTTTCCGCTTCATCGGCGAGGCTTTCTTCGGAATCCGTCAGCATAATGTTGTCCTGTACTGCCAGAAGCAGCATCACCTTAAGCCTGGAAGCCTCCGAGAGGGCTCTCTGCTCGATAGACTCCCTCAGTTCGCCTCCTTCGGACCCCTCCCAGACTCCGTGGCCGAAGGTCCTCTCGCAGTGTTTCTGAAGGTTGAGGAGAAAGACATTGTATTCCGAGATCAGGCACCGGGTATTTCCGACTCTGAACAGTTCGTCCTTCTCGAATCCCCTGGTCATGACCAGTCTCCGCCCACAGCCGGACAGAAGCAGAGAACAGATCACGAATATGACCGGAAGAACAGCGCGTACTGCTCTCTTTGAGATTTTCCACATAAACTCACTCCGTCCTTTCCGTAATGAGTAAGCAGCGAACGCCGCTGCTATTTCAATATGTTTCTCTTACTTTTTCCTCTCGTATCGCACGAAAGTGTAAGCGATGTCAAAATATGTCTGCTCGTCACTGTCCGCTGTCACCTCCCAATCCGGATCTTCGTCCAGGTTGGGGAAATAGGCGTCCGCCTCATAGGCGTAATCGATCTTTGTGATATGAGCTGTGTCGCAGTAAGGAAGCATCTGCCTGTAGATACTCTCTCCGCCTATGATATAGACGTCCTCAGAAGGATAGGAGCGCAGTTCTCCCATCAGTTCCTCGATGCTGTGCACGACCGTCGCGTTTTTGACCTTGTAGGAGGGGTTTGTGGACAACACAATGTTTATCCTGCGGTCCAGAGGCTGCGCCATGGGGAAAGTCTCCAGTGTCTTTCTTCCGTAAACAATGACCTTGTCAAGCGTCTCCTGCCTGAACATCCTGTGGTCACCGGGTATCCGGACCAAAAGCTGTCCTTTGTTTCCTATAGCCCAGTTTCGGTCCACTGCCGCGATTAAATTCATAGATTTGTATCTCCTGTTATTTCTTTTGATCTACTCTGTACTTCTCTATCAGCGCTTCAAGATCCTGTGAGAAGCGCTCCAGGTCTTTGTTGGGAAGACCCTGGCAGCCGTTGATAAAATCGAGGATCCTTCTGCCTGTGAATTTGAGTTTTGTGAAGGAACTGCTCACCATTCTGCCTGCCGTCGCCTTGCTGATCGGGATTCCCGAAGTGATCAGTATGAATTTGCCGGCAGCAAGGTCGTATCTCGTTCCGCTGTACGGCGCCGCCGATCTGATCCCGCACTCCTCAGACAATGTCTTTGAGAACAATTCAGCCACCTGGTCCTCACCGTGAACGACAAAGACCTGGCGGGGTTTGTACTTAAAGGCTTCGATCCACTCCAAAAGCCCAAGTCTGTCGGCGTGTCCGGAAAGTCCCGGAAGGGTCTGGATCTTAGCCCTCACCGCTACATCTTCTCCGAAGATCTTGATCTCCTTGGCTCCGTCCTGGATCTTTCTTCCGGGCGATCCCTCCGACTGATATCCCACCATAAGGATCGTGGAGTCTTCCCTCCACAGATTGTATTTGAGGTGGTGCTTGATACGTCCCGCGTCGCACATGCCCGAGGCGCTGATGATCACCTTGGGCTCTTCAATAAAGTTGATCGCCTTGGAATCGTCGGTAGTGATCGACAGATTCAGATTCGGGAAGCCGATCGGATTGATATCTTTTGCAAGAAGATCCAGCGCTTCGTCGTCATAGCACTCCTGTCCGCACTCGTAGAAGATCTGCGTCGCCTCCACTGCGAGCGGACTGTCCACATAGACCGGGAAATTCGGGAAATCCGGCACCATGTTTTTCTCTTTGATATGGCGGATATAGTAAAGCATGACCTGGGTCCTGCCGATCGCAAAGGCGGGGATCACGACGTTTCCGCCCCTGTGGAAGGTCTCGGAAATGATATCCGCAAGATCCTGTACCACATCTTCGTCGTCTTTCTCATGGATCCTGTCACCATAGGTGGATTCCATAACCACATAGTCGGCTTCCGCCGTGTATTCAGGGTCTTTGAGAAGCGGCTGCATCTTGTTCCCGATATCCCCGGAAAACACGATCTTCTTCTCCGTATTTCCCTCTGTAAGCCACAGCTCGATGCTCGCCGATCCGAGAAGATGACCTACGTCAGTAAAGCGGAAGCGGATTCCGTCACAAACCGTGAAGATCTTGCCATAGGGATACTCCACGAAGAGTTTGATCGTTTCTACGGCGTCCTCCATCGTATAGATAGGCTCATATCCCTCTCCGTCAATTTTTCTCTTAGCTTTCTTGTTGCGCCACTGCGCCTCCATTTCCTGGATGTGCGCCGAATCCTTAAGCATGATATTGCAAAGACTGGCGGTCGCTCTCGTCGAGATGATCTGTCCCCGGAATCCGTCGCGATACAGTTTGGGAAGCATTCCGGAGTGATCAATATGCGCATGTGTCAGGAATACAAAGTCAATCTCCGAAGCGGGGACCGGCATATCCGCGTTCTCAAACCGGTCGATTCCCTGTTCCATGCCGCAGTCAACCAGGAATTTCTTCTTGCCGACCTGTAAATAGTGACAACTTCCCGTCACCTCGTGATCAGCACCCAAAAACATTAATTCCATAACCGGTCCTCCCTTTCTTTACTGCGCTTACATTTGAGGTCATTTATTACAAGCGAACTGATAATCAGGCTCCGAAGATCGCTCTGCGGATCAGGTACAGAAATATCAGATGACCCGGATAAAACAGATAGAAGAAATATTTATTTTGTTTTCCTCTCTTTCCATTATAACACCAGATGAGCCAAAATCCCGTTATAGCCAAAAGTTCGTTCTGGTTGTAACTCGTAAGCCACGCCCAGGCTGCAGCGATCGAATATTCCCTGTACCTGTAGAGAAGATACAGGAGCAGTATGCATATGACGCCCCCGTAGGAGTAGTCACAGCCGAACCACTTAGCCAGCCAGCAGATCCCAAAGCCTGCCGCGAGAGAAGGGATCATAAACAGAATGACCCTGATCCATTTTCTGTCCAATCGGGAAGGCAGAGTGAGCACTGCTTTCTTTTCTCCCCTGTCTCCCTCTTCCGCTTCTATGTAACTGCTCCTTCGAGCGGGCAGAAAATCGTTTACTTTGAAATAACCTGCCAGCGTCTCCACGATCCATATCAGGATATATCCCGCTGCCAATGTAAAAATAGTGTCGGCGTGACGCTTTTGTGAATTTGGAAATACCAAAAGACAGAACGGCACCTGGGAGACCGCCGCGAAAACCAGCAGGCGGATCAGATACTTCCACCTGTTCCGAGTATAAAGAAACCCTTCCACAATGAGAAAACAGAATATCGGGAAGGCCAGCCTTCCTATGCCTCTGCCGATGGAATCCAGAGTCCTGCCCGCCTCAAAGGTGTTCATGATCCTGTGTCCCTGAGGATCTCTCGCCACCTCCAGGAAACTGAGGGTCATGTGGTCGATGAACATCGCAATGATCGCGATCCTCTTCATCGTTCCCGCATTTATACCGCTCTTACTGATCTGCTGGTATATCATAAGTGACCTCCGGCGCAGGCTCACCGCTCTCGGGCATCTCACCGTCCTCGGGCATCTCGCCGTCCTCGGGCATCTCGCCGTACTCAGACATTTCACCGTACTCAGACATTTCACCGTCCTCAGTTTCCGGCTTGTCGTCACCTGTGTCCAGTCTCTGCCTTTCAACCAGTTCCGCGAAGAAACCGTTTTCTGCGATCAGTTCGTCATAGGTGCCGTCTTCCGCTATTTTGCCGTTTCGAAGGACCAGGATCCTGTCGCAGGCCTGGATCGTCGAGAGTCTGTGCGCGATGACAAGTCTTGTACATTTATAGGAGTCGAGCGCTTCCGTGACTTTCTTCTGGGTCAAATTGTCGAGAGCGGAGGTCGCCTCGTCGAATATAAGGATATTGGGCTTTGGCGCAATGGCTCTGGCGATCAAAAGCCTCTGCTTCTGTCCGCCCGAGATCCCGCCCTGGCCCTCGGAGATCATAGTCTGCATGCCCATAGGCATCTCTCTGATGTCCTGGGCGATTCCTGCGGCTTCTGCCGCTTCCCAGGCATCGTCCATTCCGAGCCAGGGAGCCGAAATAGTGATATTCTCAAAAATACTGCCCATCAGCAGCTTCCCGTTCTGCATCACCACGCCGATATGTCTGCGAAGCGATCTCAGGTCAAGGCTGTTGATGTCCTTGCCGTCATAGAATACGGCGCCCACTCTTGGCTTCTCGAATCCGAGGAGGATCCTCACAAGAGTTGACTTGCCGCATCCCGTCTCACCGACGATCGCAACATACTCGCCGGATTTGATCCTGATGCTCAGATCATCCAGGACGTCCGGCATTGCGTCGGAATAGCGGAAACTCACATGGTTCAGTTCAATATTGCCGCCAAGCCTGGTCACGATCTGTCTTCCGCCCGTCGCTTCAGGCTCCTGGTCCAGAATAGGGGCCACCATCTCGATAGTGGGACGTATCCCCGCGATAATGAGAGCAATAGAAGAGATTTCCATAAACGCTGCGGAAATATAGCCATAGGACGCGGTAAAAGCGACATAGTTGTCATACGTCACTCCGCTGCTGATAGCCGCGCTGTACATGACCACTGTTCCGATCAGGGTGATCGCCGCGCTGATCACCGAGTTCATCTTGATGATCATAGGCGGATTATACATGTACTCCGATTCCTTTGAGTACAGCCTTGCCCAGCGCGCAAATGCGCGTTTCTCCGCGCCGGCAAGCTTGATCTTCTGAATTCCCGTGATCATGGCGTAGTTCATGCCGTTTTCCTGAGCCGCAAGCTTCATGGATTCTCTGGAGATCGCTGTGTTGAGAAGCGTTGACACCACTGAGAATACCAGCGTGACCAGTGTGATGGCCAGAGCAGGCACCACAAGAGCCGGCGTATAATGGAAAATCTGTACTATGTAGACCAGCGAGAACAGCGATGTCACCCCCGTCGAGAGGATCGCCGACGCAAGCTGTTTGCACAGCTCCGAGATCGACTGTGTTCTCGAAAACAGTTCGCCTGCGCTGAATTTTCTGAAAAACGAAGCGGGGAGCGAAAGGATCCTCATCATTACCGCCGCTTCGATCGCCACGGACTGCTTAGTCTGAACTGCCTGTGTGATCATGTTGGAAACTGTCCCGAACATTAGATGTCCGATCGAAACACAGATCATATAGACTGTCAGGGCAATGAGCATGTTCATCTGACCGCTCTTAAGGACTCTCCCGTACGCCAGTTTGGTCAGCATGGGCATAATAGCGCCTATAGCTGTCAGGATCGCGCCGCTTATAAAGATCATCGCGTGGTCCGAGACAGATCTTGACAGCGCCATATAGATCAAAAGGTCCTTGATGCCGAGCTTTTTCTGGGGAAAAGGTTTGTAGAAGCAGAGTCCCGTTTCCTCAAACAGATTTTGTGTTTTGTCATTGATCCTGCACGTTTTGAGCGTTACGGGATCGGTGTATTCATAGCCGTTTATCTTTCCGGGCACCACTGCCACAGGAATGCTTCCCTCTTTATAGATCATAAGCATAGGACCGGCCGCGTCCTTGTACCATCCCGGCGGAAGACTGACAGCCCTTCGCATAATGCCGTGGGGCTCCAGCAGATAATCAAGCTGATCATTAAGTTCCTTGATATCGTCAGGAATATCCCTGCTGCGGATATTCATACTCTGAAGGACCGCGTCAATAGCGTTCTTCGTCCTGATCCGGTTGCTCTCCAAAGAGGCCTGCAGCTGCCGCCCCATAACAGAGCCCGCCATATCCAGAAAGGATTCCTCCAGCAGCACTTCATCATTCAGTTTTCTCAGACGGATCTGTTCGTCAAACCAACCCATACTGTTTCTCTCCTCGCCGCTTTAATTGCTGCTTACCAGCTCCGTATACAATCCTCCGAGCGCGTAGAGCTCTTCGTGAGTTCCGCGCTCAGCCACAACGCCGTGATCCATTACGATGATCTCATCGCAGTCTCTGATCGTAGAGAGCCTGTGCGCGATCACGATGCAGGTTACTCCTCTGTCCCTGATCGACTTCACGACATTGTATTCCGTTCTCGCGTCAAGCGCCGAAGTAGCCTCGTCCATGATCACAATAGTGGGATCCTGTGCCAGCACCCTGGCGATCTCAAGTCTTTGCCGCTCTCCTCCCGAAAAGTCGGAGCCGTTCTCCCTGATCCTGTATTCGTAGCCTCCCTCGCGCTGCATGATCTTATCGTGGATCTGGGCGTCACGGGCCGCAAGTATCATTTCATAGTTCTCGATCGTGGTATCCCACATCTTAATGTTGTTCGCAATCGTATCCTCAAACAGTGTGATTTCCTGATCCACAACTGCCAGTGATCCCCTGAAAACGGCCTTATCGATCTCAGAGATCGGTTTCCCGTCGTAGAGGATCTCTCCCTGCCAAGGTTTATACAGTCCCGAGAGGAGTTTGGCCAAAGTGGATTTGCCGCTGCCTGAAGCGCCGACGAAAGCAATGCTCTTACCCGGCTCCAGTCTCATATTAAAGTCCTGGATCAGCGGCTTGCCCAGAGGGGCATAACCGAAGGTCACGTCCTTCATCTCAACGGTTCCGGAGAGCTTGGCGAAGGAAACTTCCAGCGTATCCGCGCTCACTTCATTGTCCGCGAGCTCATCCGTCCGGTATTCCATGACATCCTCGATCCTCTCCATCTCCGTTCTGATCTCCTGGACAGTCTGCCCTGTCGTGACCAGCTGATTGGCCGGAGCGAGAAACTGCTTCATATAGACAGCGAACTGGGTGATCATACCGGGTGTAAACTCTCCCCTCATGGCCAGGCTGATTCCCATGAACAGGACGAGGCAGTCCGTGACCTCAGACACGATCAGAGGGAGAAGTCCCAGGTACTCATCTGTCCTTGAGAACTTTACGTCCTGGTGATTGACGCTGGCCTGGAAGCCCGCCCATCTCTCGAAGAATCCGGTCTCTGAGCCGCTCGCTTTGATGGATTCGATCATCTCGATCCCGGCGATCGTGGTGCCCGCCAGCTTTCCGCTGTCTCTGACCTGTACTCTCGCGATATTGATCCTCTTCTCCGAAATGTATCTTGAGAACAGGCCGTTGAGCAGAACAGAGAATACGCCGAGGATCGTCATCGGAAGACTCATTCTGATCATGATCACCAGATAAAAGAACATCATGGCCGTATTGAGAGCCAGAGGCGCGAAAGTATTGACAAGGTTCGACGCGACCTCTGTGTTGGAATTCTGCCTGGACTGAATGTCGCCGGCCATTCTCTGGGAGAAGAACTCCATCGGAAGCCTCAGGATCTTCCACATAAAAGAGGAATTGCTGACAATGGCAAGTTTTCCGTTGATCCTCAGAGAGTAGACTATATTGATCCAGGAGACCGCGATCTGCAGCGCAGTAAACGCCGACAGGAGCACAAGGAAAGGAAAAGCCCAGTCCGGATTCTTTCCCGTCAGAAGCCTGTCCATAAATACCTGGGTGAAGCCGGGTGAAATGACTCCGCAAAGGGACGAAATGATCGTAGTCAGCACGACGAAAGCGATCGCCGGTCCGGCGCCTTTGAGACGTTTGGCGGCAAAAGAGAGCACACTCTTGGGTTTACCTGACGGCACGAAGTCTTCTCCGGGAGCGAACATCAGACAGATCCCGGTAAAGGACTCGTCGAACTCCTTCATAGATACTTCCACCCGTCCTCTCGCCGGATCGTTCAGGATCGCCTTATTCCTCGCAAAGCCGTCCAGGACCACAAAGTGGTTGAAATTCCAGTGGATTATACAGGGAAAAACAGCGTTGTCGATCAGCATCTGCGGCTCCAGCTTGTATCCGTCCGCCACAAGGCCGTAGTAACGCGCCGCCTTGAGCACATTTCCCGCGTTGGAGCCGTCTCTGGAAACGCCGCAGTCCACCCTGACCTTCTCCAACGGCACCCATTTTTCATAATAGGCAAGAACCATGGTCAGGCATGCGGCTCCGCATTCCAGCGCCTCCATCTGCATTATGACAGGGACCTTCGCCACTCCCCTTTTCACCGGCTCTTTTACTTTTTTCTTCGTAGCATTCATATATAAAGCCTCTGCTTATTCCCCTCAGTTAGTCACAAACTTGATCGGATGAACGGACTCCACCGTAATACTTGCTTCGTATACGCCGTCCGCAAGGTCGATGTCCGCTTCTACCATATAGGTCCAGTCACCTGACTTCAGTCCGGTAGCTTCAAGGACGTACTCTCCTACTTCCTCGCTGATCTGCGCGGGTTCCTGAGAGATCTCCCTCACCACAGTCTTGTGGCCGTTGACCGTGATCTCCATTCCTTCCTTAACGGAGGGGCGGTCGGATACCTTGATGTAGATCACCAGATTATTATCTTTTACGACGCCTGCGCCGTTTACGGTCGTGTAGATATTGCCGAAAGTCGCCCAAACGAGCGCCCCGACAAGGATCACTATGATCGCCCCGAGCGCCATCCAGATCGAAGGGCTCGTCACATGAATATAATCGTTAAGTTTCTCGGGTGAAGTTATTCTCTCTACCGCCTTTTTTCTGAAAAGATCATTGTTTTCCATATTTTGCACCATCCCTGTCGATTCTATTTGGTTCCGATCCCGCCGTCCGGGCATAATTTCACATCATTATTATACTGTAGTTTCCGATATCCGCAAATATTGTTTCCTGACCGCCCTTTAGTCAAAAAAGACCGCCGCATCATAACTGATGCGGCGGTCCCCTTCAATTTCCGTCTGATCCTTATTCGATCGTGATAATATCCGAAAAGCCCGTAATATCAAAGATCTCCCTGACATCGCTGCAAAGATTGCGGACAGAGAACTTTCCGCTGTCCCCCATAGCCTTTCTTGTTCCGAGAACTACACGCAGGCCTGCTGAGGAGATATATTCCAGGTTTTCAAAATCCAGGACCAGTTCCTCCACGCCGTCCAAGTTTTCCTTAATGACGTTTTCAAGTTCCGGTGCCGTCATTGTGTCCAGGCGGCCTGAGACTGCCAGAATCAATCGATTGCCTTCTTTTTTCTTCTCAATTGTCATTATTACCTCCTCGGTGCTAACCCTGCTGCGATCCGCAGATCATTCCTCAAAGACGACCACAGCTCCATCATAATTATCAGCTATAAACTTCTTGATCTCTTCAGATTTCAGAACCTCTACGAGAGCCTTGATCCCCTCGTTCTCCTCATTTCCAGCCTTTACTGCGATGACATTTACATATGTCGCTGCCGCTTCGGAATCAGGAAGCTCATAGGAAAGCGCATCCTTAGCAGCAATAAGGCCGGCCTGAAGCGCGTAGTTGCCGTTCATAACGGAATATGCCACTTCATCCTTGACGTGAGGGATCTGAGCCGCTTCGAGCTCCTTGATCTCCACATTGTGGGGATTCTCTGCGATATCCTGCTTGGTCGCAGTGATACCGGCGCCGTCCTTCAGTTTAATTATACCATTGAACTGCAGTAAGAGAAGAGCTCTTGCTTCATTTGTTGTATCATTCGGTATCGCGATCACATCGCCTTCCCCGATCTCCTCAAGAGTCTTCTTGGTTCCGGGATAGATTCCCAGCGGTTCGTAGTGGATCTTGCCCGCTACCACGAGGTCTGTGCCCTTCTCTTCATTGAAACTCTCAAGGTAAGGGATGTGCTGGAAATAGTTGCAGTCGATCTCGCCGCTGTTGACCACCTCATTGGGCTGTACGTAATCTTCAAATACCTTTATATCCAGCTCATATCCTTTCTCAGCAAGGAGCGGCTTTGCAGCCTCAAGGATCTCCGAATGCGGAGTGGGGCTCGCTGCGACGGTGATCGTCTTGCTCTCTTCGCTGCTCTCCGCAGAAGCCGCCTGTTCGCCGGATGCGGATGTGGAAGCGCCGGATCCGCCGCAGCCCGCAAGAAGCGCTGCTGACAGAACGGCTGCCGTGAGTACTGATACAAATCTCTTCTTCATCTTGTTCTCCTCTCCCGAGCAAATTATTGCTCTGCCGGTTCTCATTACTACTATAATAGCCCTCAAGCCTTCCTTCTGTCCAGTCGGGATGCGAGTCTCATGCCCGCAAATTGGAAAACCTGAACGATCGCGACCAGCAAAACGACCGTTACGATCATTATATCAAACTGATAGCGGTAATATCCATACTGAATGGCAACATCTCCGAGTCCGCCACCGCCGACAGTTCCGGCCATGGCCGAATAGCCGAGGATCGTCGCGAAGGAGATCGTCACGCCGACGATCAGGGAGATCCTCGCCTCCACGAGGAGCACTTTGGTGATGATCGTCATCGTGTCGGCTCCCATCGCCTGGGCAGCCTCGATCACGCCGTGATCCACCTCCTTGAGCGAGGATTCCACCATTCTCGCGATAAAAGGCGCGGCTGATACTACCAGCGGCACAATAGTCGCGGTGGAACCGTAACTCTTTCCTACGATCAGTCTGGTCAGCGGTATGATCAGGATCAGGAGGATCAGGAAGGGAATACTTCTCATGATATTCGTGATGATGTCGAGCACCCGGTAGATCACTCTGTTGGGCCTTATGCCCTCAGCGCCGGTCACTGCCAGCACAATGCCCCAGGGAAGCCCCAGCACATATCCGAACAGCGTCGAAAAACCGGCCATATAAAGAGTATTGATCGTCTCCTTACCGATCATCGCCCATGTCTCAGGACTGAGCATATCCGGTCACCTCCTCCACATCAAGGCCGCGCTCGATCAGATAGCTGATCATGCGCTCCTGAATCTC
>CADBIU010000022.1 GCA_902794825.1 uncultured Lachnospiraceae bacterium | reverse complement strand
TCTACAGAGGCTGTCGCTGAGGATGCAGATCCTGAAAACAGTGACGCCGGAAAGAGCGCGCAGTCCACACAGGAGACTGCTGCTCCGGAAGAACCCGGTACTGAGACGCCGGCTGATCCCGTTCAGGAGGAGAAAAAAGCCGAACTGAAAGAAGGCTCGATAGAAGCGGAAGCGGGCTCCATGCCTGCATTTTCAGCGAGAAATACCGCTGGAAACGGTGTTACGGTCTCTGTATCGGCAGAGGAGGGCGTTTTCCCGGATGGAACAACTATGGTGGTCACTGCTGCGTCCAAGGAGGTAGTCATTGAGGCTGCTCAGGCGATCACATTGCGGAAGGTTGTGGATGCTGCTGCGGTCAATATTTCCTTCTACAATGAGCAGGGCAAAGAAATCGAACCGGCAGATCATTCGAAAGTCCATGTAACATTGCAAGCAACTGACGGCAGTGTGGATGGACGTGATTTTCTGGTGGTCCATGTCAATGACAATATGGCTGCGGAGCAAGTGACAGATATTGTCGGTCTTACAGGCGGCGAAGCTACGTTCTATGCGAATGAATTCAGTATATACGCCATTATCGGCACAGATCCTTCAGATGACGGCGAAGCGCTGGAACGGATTACCTACAAAATATATGATAAAGAAGATGGCAACCTACTCTCTACACAAATTGTAAAAACAGGGGATACTCTGGCAGAACCACAGCTGCCCGATCCGGAGAAAGGGCAGACTTTTCTTGGCTGGTATATCAAGAGCGATGGTGCGTATGAGCGTTTCAACGGATTCGGTGTAGTTATAAGAGTAGAAGATACAAATAGCGACACGGTAGTAAACGTGTTTCCGCGGTATGGTGAGCTCTATACTGTGTGCTTTCACGATGTGACACAGGACGATGTGATTGTGGACACCATTTCAGGAGAATATGTAGAGGGAAATACGGAAGTATCTCTTACGGAAATCAATAAGAGAACGGTGGATGTAGGCGCAGATTCGATGTGCACCGGATGGGCATTGACGAAAGAGGATGCTCAAAATCTTAAAAAGCTTACAAAGAACCTGGAGATTCTCTCAGCCGGGTCGATTGATTTGTATCCTGTGATTGAGGACGGGCACAGCCTTCTTTTTGATGTCAATGACAGCAGTGTAAACAGAGCCAGTATTGTGACTCCCCAGTACCTGTACCCCGGTGATGTGACAGTAGCTCCGGAAAATCCTGTAAGAATCGGTTATAAATTCCTTGGCTGGAATACCGCAAAGGACGGATCCGGCAGCGAGTTTGAATTTGGAAATGAACTGACGAAAAACACAACCATCTATGCCCAGTGGGAGGCACAGGTAGTTACCTACAACATTATCTATTGGACAGAGATCCTGAGCAATGGACCCACAGGAACGCACGATGCGGTAGACGAGAACGGAAGCTTTGATGAGAGCAAGGCGATCTGGTCAAGGTATGGTGCGGGTACCGATCAGGCTCTTACAGGTTCCACTGCCAAGGTGCTGAAGGCAGACTCCATGCCGGGCAATATTTCTGTCCCTCAGTATTATGAGTTCTATAAGTCTGCGGAAAAGGAAGTTGCCGGTAACGGCTCTACAGAGATCAATGTGTATTTCAGGCTGAAAACCTATGAGTTCCGGTGGGAATGGGATAACTATTCCGACTCTGATGGGACAGTCGAGTTTTATATCAAGACAGACATAGGAGATATTTATGCCGATGCGCAAGGACACGGTTCTTATAAAATTAACGCTGTGCTGGGAGAAAGTGTAGCCAATAAGACACCGGTGCTGGAGGTCCGCGGTGACAATCTGAACCCGGAGGCGCTCTGCTACGGATGGGCATGCCCTCGCAGGCTGATTTATGGATTCTATACCAATCAGGTAAGAAAATCAATTCCCTATTACTGGATTGATGAGATGGATCTGGGAGGGAGTTTCACTGCGATCTATTCCAGGAGTATGGTCAATATGCAGTTTAACTCCTGGGTGGAAAGTATAGAAGATGATGATCTCTATGAAATTATGAGCACCGAGGATAGAGTTCGTGCCAAAAACACCAGCTATCTCCCATCCAACTCCACGAAATATATGGTTCACGCTGACCCTCGCGGGGACGTCCGTAATCCCACGAAACCGGGAGCAAATTACCCCGACGTTGTCCAGCAGAATGTGACGATCGACGGAAAAGACTATGCACTTGTCTATAACTGGTACTATCTGCGGAGAAGGTTTGATTTAATATTCAAGGATCATGAGGGCAGCGCAAACTATGTTGCCAACTACGTGGAGCTTTCTTCTCAGGCGCCGGTCAAGTATGGTGCGCCCATTACCGATTACTACCATGTGCCCGAGAAGGAAGGATATGATTTCCTCGGATGGTATGATGTAGAAGGAAACCAGGTTACAGATGAAAACGGAAATCTGCTTCCGGCGTATGAAAACGAAAGCATGCCGGCTCTGAATACGGTCCGAGAGGCTTATTGGAGAAAGAGCGGTACGGTAACCGTCACTTTTGATCCTAACGGCGGATCATTTGAAGATGGCACCACAGCAGTCAAGGACTTTGAAAAGACAAAGGATACACTGTTCCCGACCCAGGATATTCCGAAATTAAACGATCGTGTTGGTTATGTGTTTGATACATGGATCTATTCAGACGGCGCTGAGGCAGGAAAACCCTTTGATTTTGAACATACGCAGCTCATCAAGGATGTAAGTCTTAAAGCGAGATGGATCAGCATGGCGAGTGTTCAGGTGGAGTATGACGCAAAGGATCACGGGACCTTCCGGGATGGCAGTAAAATTTATGACGATTCCGCAAAGCGTTGGGATGGAACGGGGGTGATTCTACGCGGTGCGCCGGAAAAAGTTGATGAGGGATATTACTTTATCGGCTGGCAGATGACAGACAGCCCCGCAATATACAAAGCTGGCAGTGCAGTTTCTATCGTTGCAGACAGTAATGGTAAATGTATTTTTACTGCGGTATATGACAAAACTCCCATAGATGCAAGGTTAACGTATCACTCCAATTATCCGGAGAGTACGGGTAAGGAGAACAGCGAAACCACGGTCATTAAAGCCAACAACAGCGGACTGAATATTGCCGCAGCGGAAGACGTTGCCTTTTCCCTGAAAGGCTACACATTCCAGGGCTGGAGCGAGCTAAGTGACGGCACGGTGAAGTATCAGCCTGGTAAGGAAGCAGGAATTGATAACCGCTCGGAGAATGATCTTTATGCCATTTGGGCGGTCAACAGATATAAGCTTACCGTGGATCCCAATGGCGGTACTTGGGGAGGAACTGAGGAAACTACAGAGTACATTATGGACTACCAGGAGACAAAGGATATTGAAGACCCCACATGGGAAGGACATACCTTTGTCGGCTGGACGCTTACACCGGCGGACAGCGAATCCGTTCTGCAAAACAGGGTCTTCACAATGGGAGTTAAAGATACTGTCCTGACAGCCCAATGGCAGAAAGTGATACTTGAAGCAGACGGTGAAGTATTCATCGGAGGCGTGAAGGTGCTCGAGGGCCAGGATCTGAAGGCTGGCCAGTTCAAATTCGTGCTGTCAGACGAGAGCGGCAATAAAGTCCTTGAAGCGACCAACGACGCGAACGGAAACTTCGAATTTGATGCAATCAAGTATGAACTTGCTGACCTTGACGGAGAGACGGAGAAAGTATTCAGCTACGGCGTGACAGAGATCAACGACGGCCAGAGCAACATTACCTATGACAAGACAGCTTACACTGTAAAGGTAACTGTCACCGACAACGGCGATGGAACCCTGACTGCGAAAGCAGACAAGAGCCGTGAGGAGATCAAGTTCACCAACAAGTATACGCCGCCGGAGACTCCTAAGGAGGACAAGCCCAAGCATAAGAAATCCAACAACACCGGCGACAGCGCGAACGGAGCCCTGTGGGCACTGATCCTGCTGCTGGCAGGCGGAGCGCTCGCGGGAACCATCTGGTTCAGGCGCAGGAAAAAATCTGATCGGCACTGATCAGATCCATAACTAAGGTTTACTGAGTTCATCTTACGTAAACTCTCCCAATAAGAAAATCGGCTGCAGCTCATGCTGCAGCCGATTTTCTTTGTTATTTAGGATGTATCTCCAGAGAAAGATCTACATCATCAACTGCGGACACGCCATCGCAGGATATTATGGCATCTCCAGAGAAAGATCTACATCATCAACTGCGGACACGCCATCGCAGGATATTATGGCCAGGCTATCAAGGGCTATGAGATCGTGCAGGACGCGCTCCAGAAGTTCATCGCAGAGAACGGCGTAGAAGCAGCGATCGTCAAGTACACCGGCGTTGCGGAAGGCAGCCGCATGTACAATGTCATCCTCGAGGAGTACAAGAAACTCGCATGAAACTGAACTAACGGCGGGAGTAGGCCTCTTGCTATCAGTTTTCCCTAAGTAAACCGGACCCGCAGTATGTTCTGATCCCCCATTGGACATACTGCGGGTCCGGTTTTTTGTTCCGGTGCTATACAATTTCTGTTTTGGCAGCAATTCCTGTATCATTGCTGCGACGCTTCTTCGTCACCTCTGCGCTGTCTCTCAGTTATCTCTGCGCCACTTCCGCGTCACCTCTGCGCCAGAAGCCACGCCATGACATGCATCGCCTGCTGGAATCCTCCTGACGCGATCAATTCCTCAATTTCCTCCGCGCTGTGCTTCACCATGCGCAGGAACTCCGTGCTGTCTGTATGCTGTTCACCTGTGCGGCGGCAATTTTTTGCCCTGAAAATATAGGCGTAATTGTCAGCAACCGTAGCGGCGGAGGGAATCGTGATCAGGTGCTCCCATTCATCGCTGGTGTACCCGGTTTCCTCCTCCAGCTCCCGCTTTGCAGCGGTCAGCGCGTCCTCATGGGTTGTCTTCGCATCTTCTGCAGTAATATACTCGCGGCCTGTTGAACTCTCAATGCCGCCCGCCACGAACTCCGTTGTCACCTGTTTGATCCCGTGCCGATACTGCCGGACACAGAGATAGTTGTCCTCTTCGTCGGACGCCACGATCACGACATAACTCCGACGGCTGTAATTGTAGTAGGGGGAGAAAGTAGTGCCGTCAGGGAAGCGGTAAGCTGCCCTCCGGAAGTCGATCCACTTGTCCTGCACGATGTGCTCAACGCTCACTTCTTCCCAGGCAAGATCCTGATCTGCCGCGGACTTGTTCATATTTTTACTGATCTCTCTGTTTTCGCTCATTTGTTGACCTCAGATGCTGATTGAAAATGCTTGATTGAAACCTTATCAAACCCCCAGCTCTGCTGGGGGTTTGATAAGGTTTCAATCATGCGTCCGGAAGCGCGGAGGCGCAGGCCGCTCTGAAGAATGCGGTGGTATATTCTGTGCACGGCTCGGACCACCCGAACGCCTCAGGGTTGTCCATCTACTATCCGCTGGAGGTGCAGAGCGAGGAGGAGCTGAAGACCTTCCAGAATGTATGCCTGAGCCCTTACTATCTTTCCTATGTAGATAAGAAGACGCAGGGCTATGTCAGCGCGGGAGAAGAGTACGAATATGACGACGATACCTGGTTCCTGGACGGCTTCTGGTCCTGGCTTACGGACTATTCGGAGGACGAGGAGGGCGACTACGAGTACGAGGAGGACGAATCGGACGAATACTGGTCCTATGTGGATGAGCACGAGTCGACGGGCGAGAGTCCGTATATCACCTTCTACGAGGAGCCCCAGGTGGATGACGACGGCGTGTACTATTTTGTCCTGGATGACCGGGGATACGAGAACACGGCGGATGTGATGGCGTATGTATACACGCTGACAGCTGACGGTGACGAGTACATAGAGCTGGGAGAGACCTACGACATAGTGGCGGACTGGGACGAGGGATATTTTGCCGACGCCTTTGACGGATACTGGCTGTCACTGCCCGACGGGCAGAACCTGTCGACCTACATTGTCGACGTGACGGATGATTACATTATTTACAGTTCGCCGATCCTGCTCAATGACGAGGAGACAAATCTGCGGATCCGGCAGACCTTCGACGGCGCAGTAACAGTGGAAGGCGCCTGGAGCGGCATCGGTGACGGCGGCGCAGCGGCAAGGAATATTATCAAAATAGGCACCGGCGACACGATTATCCCCTTATATTACAGCTATGACTGGAATGACGAGGAGGGCGTGTACGTCGGCGACGAATTCGATGTGGAAGGAAAACTCAGGGTCGATTATGCACCGATGTACGAGGGCGAGTACCTGTATTCGTTCTGTATCGACGATATTTACGGCGACTACTACATGACGGATCCGGTCACATTCTATGTGGATGGAGAGGGAGAAGTGATGTTCGGGTATTGAGAGAAGTGGAATAGTAGTCAAAGGGGAGTCCCCTTTGACTCTTTTTTTACTTCAGAAAAGATGGCGGCAGAGCGCCGCGAAACATTGGCCGAAAAACAGCGGTAAGCAACGAAAATGTACTAAAATTCTTAAAGAAATATTGACTTTT
Organism: uncultured Lachnospiraceae bacterium; assembly: GCA_902794825.1. Taxonomy (GTDB): domain Bacteria; phylum Bacillota; class Clostridia; order Lachnospirales; family Lachnospiraceae; genus CAG-791. The sequence continues at coordinate 26,792 of CADBIU010000022.1, read as the reverse complement.
TACGAGCAAATGTTACGACAGGTTAGTAATATTTAATGATTTAAACAAGTCATACTTATTTTCTTCGAAAGTGGAAGATAGTATGGCTAAATAGTATATAAAAAAGACTATTTTGGTATTGTTAATGTAACGGTAAAATTATAAAATATCATGAGCCAAAGTGCGTCCGGATCTGGCAGAGCACATTATCTGTACCATAGAAAGGCCGGATGAAGGGAACGAAGGAATCCGTGAGTGCTGTTAAGGAAAGCTCTTTTTTGAATAATAGGCCGGAATGGAACGCCGTTTTCTCCTGAGGGGAGCGGGCAGAAATCCTTGAGCGTCAATGTAACGGTCATAACATAAAATATCATAAAAACACTGCTGCTTTAAGCAGTTTTGGCGTAATACGCCCCATAGATAAACAATACACAATGCACAAAAAAGAGGAAAAGGAGAGAGTTATGCGTAAATGCAGGAAAATGATCAGCGTATTAGTGCTGATGGCCATGCTGGCTACCCTGACTCCGTTCCAGGCTCTTGCTGCTGACACCTCGACAGAAGCTGCGCCTGCACAGGCGACAGTTGTCGAAGCAGCTCAGGAGGAGGAACCGGAAGCAGCGGTAACAGACGCATCGGCACCTTCAGAGGCTGTCGCAGAGACTGCCACAGAAGAGGCTTCTGCCTCGGGCGCTGCTGAGGAGAAAGCAGAAGCAACTGCCGAAGATGCTGCTGCTGAAGTCGCAGCGGAAAGCAACACGGACGCTGCTCCGGTTGAAGAGCCGGATGCAGCCGACACGGAGACGGTCGCGGCTGAGGTCGAACCCGAAGAAGAGACAGTCGCGCAGGAAGAGAAAGCTGCCGGCGGAAATCTGCTTGACAATGTTGATTCCTATACATTCATTGTCAGTGATGGAATGAGGTCAGAACAGTTATTGATCATCAAAACAGGTCACAGCAGATAAAAGAGGACTTCCCGGCCATGGCTTGGAAGTCCTCTTTGTTAGCTGCGCTATGAAATTATATAGGAAAACAAAATAGTATACATTTCTAAATATTAAATGTTACTTAATAATCGTAACATTTAAATGCGATATGTCAAGAATCTTTAATTAACTTAATCGTATTTTCGCATTTCTGATAAGTTTTTCGCCCAGACTTTCGCGAATTCTAACTCATTTCAGTAAAATTCCTCAAAAATCAGAATATATAAAAAACAATAATAAAGTATACGTTTTTGCGCTTGACAGAGCAGCCAGGGAACGTGAGCCATGCGGAAAAAGAAAGAAGACATCAAAGGCAACAGGTATGGAAAACTTGTTGCTTTATATGCTGTTTCTGAGTCAGACGAAAATGGCGGGGCAGAAGTGTGGAGGTGCCGCTGTGATTGCGGGAGCGAGATCAATGTTTTGTATCCAAGTCTGATCAGCGGAAACAAAAAGAGTTGCGGCTGCCTGAAGGAAGAAAGTCAGCAAAATCTGCTGGAACGCCTTGAACTTGTCGACGGGACCTGCGTCGAGTGGCTGGAAGGAAGAAAGAGGAGAGTTGACAACAAGAGCGGCTGTAAAGGCGTCTACAAGCGGAAGAGCGGGAAATACACCGTGTCCATAGGATTTAAGAAAAAAATCATCTATCTGGGGACCTATGAAAGCCGCGACGAGGCGATCGAAGCCAGAAAGAAGGCAGACTCGTCGTCCACAATCCCATGGTTCAGATAGCCGAATAGGGATTGGAGCAGGACTATGTAACAGTAATCTCACTTGTTGTCAAAAACAATACTGCACAAGGCAGTTTTGGCGCGGAGCGCCGTTATAGATAACCTCATTAAACAAATCTTGTAATTAAGAGGAAGGGAGAGAATCGTGAAAAGATGTAGGAAAATGATCAGCCTGATCATGCTTGTGGTCATGCTGGCTACGCTTACGCCTTTCCAGGCTCTGGCTGCAGATATTCCGACGAACGGTACTGATGAAACAATTACTACCGTTACGGAACCGCAGAACGAGGGCCAGGAGGGTCAGAAAGGCCAGGAGGATCAGACCGGGCAGGGCACAGAGGACCAGGGAACAGGGTCTGATGAAGGAAAAGGGACTGATGCATCGGGCGACAATACACAGAACAGAACTGACGCCGGCGATCAGACACCTTCAGGAAACGAGGGCACAGATTCTCAGACTGTTGGCCAGGATCCTGTGAATAATAGGGATGAGAATATTCCGGCTGATGGCCAGAACACCACGGATCCTAATGCTACAGATCCTAACACCACAGATGCTAACGCCAAAGGTAGCGATCCTGTAGAAAAGGGCGGAAACAGGGCTGTCGCTGCAGAGGATATCACTGTCACAGCAGACACAGATCCGGCAGCAACGGAATATGCGTATAAGGATGAAGTGACTCTTTCTGCAACAGCCGAAAGCGAAAATGCAGACTTCAATCCCGAGAACGTGACCTGGCAGTGGCAGAAACGCAATGAGAACGCTGACGATGAGAGCGCCTGGACAGATATTGACGGCGCGAATGAATCATCTTACAGCTTTGCTTATGATGAAACAAACTGGGATCAGGTATACCGCGCTGTGGCGACCTATGAAGAAGTGGAGAAGGCTTCTGATACAGTTACAATTACGCCGAAGCATAGCGATGAGTATGTGATTGATTCCAGTGGAGAGACTACGGTTATCCGAATGGATACTGAGTACAATATCCTGGACGATGTGACAGTGTCCCCGGAGTACGATGCCGTGACCAGACTGCCCGTCAAGGTCAGGATCAAGAGTGTAGAATGTGAAAACGATACACCTGATTATTTCGACTCAAGCAGAGACTTTACGCAGCCCAATATACTGCGCGCTTATAGCAAGGACAGCCAGGGACATACGAGAGCTCAGGCAACGTATACTGTGATATATGAAGCGTATGTAGAAGATGAAGGCGGAACCGTTACTGTACTTACTCCCACCAGCGGGGAGACGGTCGAGTTTGAGACCTTTGATGACTCCCTGGTCGGAGATGATTCCACAGGTAAAGATGTTGCGTTTATCAAGAACCTCGAAATCACGGAAGTTGTTGACGGTTCTCCCGACATCGTGACAGCCGGAGCTTCTGCTGGTGGGTGGGATTCGGAAGATGGCCCTGGATATGATACCGGCCCCCATAATGGGGTTGTCCGTACATTTGATACGGTAACCTATGATCTGACTTTCCAGTCCGAAACCTACCCTGACGGCGCTTACCGCGTTTACAAACAGGGGCGTGTCGGGTTTGAGTTAATGATCCCCGGAACAGATCAAGAGATCATGTTCAATGAAGGCAGCATGGCATGGCTTATGTCAACCGATGCAAACTATAAAATCATCGAGAATGTAGATGCAGATGGCCAGAAATGGCAGGTTATGCGTGGAGATTTCATGTGGAAGAGCGGTGGTGAAGATGACACTCCCATCGGTGCCGGCATGAACAGCGTCACAGCTTCTTACCGCGTTCTGCAGATGAAGAACGAAGGCACAGTGCAGCCCCGTTTCACTTTGTGGCTGGTAGGAAATGAAGTCCCCGGAAAAGACGCAGAGCTGAGTGACATGGCTGCAGACAATTATGAAATGGTGTATGGCGCCGAAAAATGCACCAATGAGCATCACCAGAATGCTTCGAATGAAGGTAAGGAGGCAGCATCAGTCGTTCCGGATCCGATTCTCGTCTCAGCATTTCCGTGGATTGACGCGGATCTTAGGGCGGGCGCATACGATAAAGTACATAAAGTGTATGATTTTTCGACAGGCACGGAGAATGCCTTGAACAGGGATGCAGGGCAGGTTGATGGACGTGATGCGTGTTTCGGAGTGACACTTCGTATGCGCCGACCTGATTCGGGCAAAGGGCTGAAGGGTATCGAGTTCCCTGATCCCACAAAACCAATCACAATTGATGTAACACTGGATGTTAGTTTTAAAGGCGTAACCTCAGATCAAGATGTAAAGACGTATGCAGATCTGACAGAAGACTATCAGCCTCTTGCTTGGGCAGTGGGCGTGAATAAGTTTAATGCAGGCAAAGTTGAGGCGTATTCAGGAAGAGAAGTAGCGTGGTATTGGATGAATGGGGGTACTCACCCGGCTAACAGTAATCCAACATATGACTACGCAATGACAGGGCCGGCAGGTGAATGGACCAGCACGCAGAACGGGAACCGCATCAGCCTTGAGGTGAATGATTTTGTCATTGATACGGACCATAATCCCTGGCGTACTATAGAGCAAATAAACAACAATCTTTATGATCCTGCTGCATATTCAAACTTTTGGGAGCAGCCCCAGTTCAGCTTTACATGCGCACAGCTTTGGGTAGTACAGCCATTTAACAATAATAAAACAGGCGAGTATATTCTGGAAGATCTGGGACTAGCAGAAGGTGATTTTACCTGGACAGTTAAGGATGTCAATATTCAGTGCACCGGTTTCAGCGGGCAGACAGTTGGGGACGGAGTAAATGACAATAGTGCACAGACTGTAACAACAAATGACAGAATAAAAGAGACATTGCATGTAAATAGCCCCGGAAGGATAGAAAGCTTTATTAGCTATCGTCCGTATAAAAGTGCTAAAGATGAATCTCTGACACCCGGCTGTGCGCTGAATGGTAAAGACTGGACAGTCAAGGGAAGCGGATTGCGCATTGCATCCTTAATTGAACATGTCGATAATCCGGAACTGGATGCCCGAATGGCAGTCGGAGATGAGCTGTTAAAATTTGACGATGAATTTTTCAACCCTGAAAGCGTAGTATATTATTCAGTCAATGAGATGAGCGAAGCAGCTGATAAAGGCTTGGTAAATATTTATTTTGCTGCTAAGCCAGACGGCTCTGGATGGACAGATGACGAAGAGATGAAAATCACAACTCCGGATGACCTGGTGTATTACGCATCGCTTGAGGCAATACCTGATGGTGTAGCCTGTATCGGTGTTTTGCTTGAATACAGAGCAGTAACCAACCCGAGTTACAAAAACAGAATAGTGGCAGGAATATATGTTGACGGCCAATGTAAGACGACGGCTGAATCGAATGGCGTCTATATGGTCACTCACTGCTCCTATGCATGGAGAGTTTCTGAGGTCAAGAACATGGTCGCAGATGATCTCGGAATTGATGTTGGCAGTGTTACTGACGACCAGATTAATGCATATTTTAAAGCTGGCAAGTTCCCCAGTCACTATGCAGGACCGGGTGAACTCGGAGCTTGCTATGAAGATGAAAGTGGGGTGCGAACAACTGCATATCCGGAAAAAGCTTACTTGTATAAACAGTGGAAATTACATGATGGATCTGTAAATACGGCTTCTCTCGATTACGAAAAATCCTATTATGATGAATCTGGATTTGCGGGAGGAGGAATTCCGGCAGACAGAAAATATGGTGACTCTTGCTTGGTTGTCCCTCATACTTCGTCCATCATTATCCAAGTTGAACAGGGGCCGAACGGAAGTCTGGAGCCGGGACCCGTAAATGATGCTGCTTATAGCATGGATCTTGACCAGCGCTATGCCGATTTTGTGATCTTCCCTACAATTGAGATTCCGAACCTACAGCTGGAAGCCGGACAGGAAACTGTCCTAAAAACAGATGTTTTGATCAATGTAACGATTCCCAAGGGACTGAACTATATTGATGGCACCTGTGTCTATGATGGAACCTATACGCCTCCGGCTACCCACGGAAAATCATCAGGCACTGTTGTGGGGGGGGACGCATTTACAGAAGGCGGACAGTATGATATTGCGGTTTCCACTGACAGTGTCGGGAATACAATACTTGAACTGACCGTTCATGATGTAGAGATCGACTGGTCGAAAGAAGAGTACCTTCAGGGTGTGGCATCCCTTCCGCCCATTCATTACGCATGCTCGATCGGGGCTCCTGGAACGGATCACGACGTCAAGAACAATCAGCAGTTTATGACACCGGCGACGATCCATACAACTCAGGATCATCGTGATATTAAGACGGAAAATAATAATATTGACAGCTGCACGATCGCAGTCAGCCGTCAGTCTGCGTTGTCGATCCTGGATCAGGCTAAACAGAACTGTGTAGACATCCAGCAGAGTTCGGAAGGGGATATGGCAACCTTTGGCTTTACGAAGACTACCAGAAACGATGCAGAGACTCCCTGTGTAGATGCGGTTATCGTCTCGCACGTTCCTTCAGCCTCAAACAACAGTACCTTTGCAAATGAGGATGCCAGAGTCGAGATGACATCCTATACACTGGACCTTTCCACTTTCGAAGGGATGCCCAAAGTGTACTATTCAACCAACGAGGAAGACAGGACCAAGAAGGACCATAAGATCAGTGACATCAATGACAGCACAAGATGGACAGAGATCACAGTCAATGAAGACGGCAGTGTTAACCTTCCGGAGGGAGTAGATATCACTGCACTTGCAATTGTCGGAACCGTCCCCGGCATGACAACAGCCAGAATGGGAGCGACCTATGACCTCATTAACGCTACGCCTAATGACATGATCTATGACAGCCTGAGCATGAAGGAAATGGAAGTGTTCGCGAGAAGCTTTGTCGTGAGCCGCAGCCTTTCCGGACGCGCATGGCTGGATGCCAATAAGGACGGTCTGTATCAGAAGGGTGAGAGACTGTTCGAAGGTGTAACAGTTACACTCTATAAGATGGACGATTCCGGTGAGTATCAGCTCTATACCATCAACAGGGGACCGGAAACCGACATCACTGACGAAAACGGTGAATACAGCTTCCATGTACTGCCGGAAGGCACTTTCAAAGTTGTGTTCAGCGATGACAGAATCGGCGCAGATGAAGACGGTCTGTACAAGTATGAGCTTACACTGAAAGACGCCATGGAGAATAGCCGTGACACCTATGACTCTGACGCAGTAGAAGATCCTGAAAACAGCTTTATGATCGACGGCATTACACTGCCTCCGACAGAAGAGATCGTGGTTCAGGACTTCACATCTCCTCACCATGATGTCGGCGTTATTATGAAAGACGTCGAAGTAACAAAGGAATGGGATGATGCGGATGATCAGGACGGTTACCGCCTGACTGCCGATGCATTCAAGGGTAAGATCAAACTCTATGGCAACAACAGCGAAATCTCCGGGCACACTCCGGAAGTCACAGTCGATGAAGAGGATGACAGCAAGTATCTCATCAGCTACAAGGATCTGCCGTGGTATCAGGCAAATGATAATGGCGAGCGTGCTGAAATTGTCTATGAAGTAGAGGAAACAGTTCCTGATCATTATACCTGTGAGGAAACCAGGGTAGAGGATGGCGGAACCCTCGTCAACAAACATGTACCTGAAGTAGTTGAGATTCCTGTCAGAAAGATTTGGAATGACGATAACGACCGGGATGGAATCCAGCCTGAGAGCGTCACGATCAATCTGAAGGCTGACACTGAGGTAATAGACAGTACTGTACTTAGCAGCAAAAATCAGTGGAGTGACAGCTTCACGAACCTACCCAAGTATAAGAACCACGGTACTGCAATTGCCTATACTGTGGAAGAGGCCACAACTGATGTAATCACCGGAACTGACGGCCCCGGCACGTATGCAATATCTGTCACAGGAGACGCTGAAAATGGCTTTACCGTGACAAATACGCATACGCCTGAGAAGATCGAGATTCCTGTAACTAAGGTTTGGGCTGATGATGATAACCGGGATGGAGTACAACCTGCCAGCGTCACGATTAATCTGAAGGTTGACACTGAGGTAATAGACAGCACTGTACTTAGCAGCCAAAACCAGTGGAGTGACAGCTTCACGGATCTGCCCAAGAATAAAGACCACGGTACAGAGATTGCCTATACTGTGGAAGAGGCTACATCTGATGCAATTACCGGAACAGATGGCCCCGGCACATATGCAATTTCTTACAGCGGCGATAAGACAAGCGGTTTTGTAGTTACCAACACGCATACTCCTTCGACAATTGATATTCCCGTCGAAAAGAAATGGAATGGCACGGAAGAACAGAACACGCTGCTGATGCCGGAAAGCATTACGGTGAAGCTGATGGCGTACGGTGACGTGGCAGACACAGTCGAACTTAGCGAAGAAAATGAGTGGAAGCATACATTCACCGATCTTCCCGAGTATAAACACGGTGAAGTCGGAAAGAAAATTGTATACACAATTCAGGAAGTAAAGGCTGATGGTTATACAGCCGGAGTGATCACGGGATCTGTAGAGGATGGATTTACAGTAACAAATACTCCTTATGAACCTGTAGAAGTCACCCTCGAAGTCACTAAGGAACTGAAAGGACGTGACTGGGAGACTGATGATTCCTTCGAGTTTGTTCTTGCCAATACAGATGATGATCCCATGCCGGAAGCCGGAGGAGAGACAGTAACTGTAACCAAGAATGAACCTACGGGCAAATTCGGCACGATAGAATTCCTTAAGAAAGGAAATTACCATTACACGATCAAGGAAACCAAGAAAGATCTGGATGGCGTCAGATATGATACCACAGAGAAACCTGTTGAAGTTATCGTGACAGAGGATGCGGCAACAGGCAAACTGAAGGCTGAGTGCAAGTATTCAAATGCATCTTCTCTGACCGTGACCAACGTATTCACGCCTATTACTCAGCAGCTCGAAGTTACAAAGGTACTGAAAGGCCGCGAATGGACAACAGATGACAGCTTCAAGTTTACTCTGACAGCAGAGACTGAGGGCGCGCCGGTTCCGGAAGATAATACCGTTACTGTTACGAAAGACAGCCCGACCGGTAAATTCAGCCCCATGACGTTCAAGAAAGCCGGTGATTATGAATACACGATCACTGAGGTCGATGAAGGCCTTGGCGGTGTCACTTATGATGTGACGGAGCACACGGTGATCGTCCATGTTACGAAGGATGAGGATAACAAGCTCAGTGCTGCTGTGGAATATGAGACAGATAAGGGCCTCATAATCACAAATGTCTATGATGCTGAAGGTACGGCTACGTTTGAGGCTTTCAAGCAGCTGAATGGACGCAAGCTCAAAGAGGGTGAGTTCAATTTCATTCTCAAGGATTCCAAGGGTGAAGTCATTGAGAAGGTCCCGAACGACGCTGAAGGCAAAGCGGTCTTCACGGCTATCGGTTACAAGCTCTCTGAGGACAAGGACAAACTTCCGATTCAGTACACGATCGAAGAGGAGATCCCGGAGGAGAAACTGGGAGGCGTTACCTATTCAGAAAGCGTAATGAAGATCAATGTCTTCTTCACGGATAATGGTGATGGAACTCTTGACGTTGTTACTGTATACAGCGAGCTGGAGAACCAGACATTTGTTAACGACTACGCGTCTGCGGGCGAGCTGCCGATCACAGCCAAAAAAGAGCTGACAGGCAGGAAGCTTGCTGCAGGACAGTTCTCTGCAGAACTTGTAGATGAAGAAGGCAAAGTATTGCAGACTGTTCAGAACGATGAGAACGGTGTGTTCACATTCGAGCCTCTGACCTACACTCAGGATGAGTTTAAGACTGAGGAAGGCTATGCCGAGAGCGTAGAGCGCAACTACACGGTGCGTGAAGTTGACGAAGGAAAGCCCGGTTATATTTATGACAAGACCGAGTTCCCGATCCATGTTGTACTGACCGATGATCAGGCCGGCAAGATCAGCGTTGATACAAGCGCACAGGAAATGGAATTTGTATTCCGGAATGAATACAAGGCTAAGGGAGATATTCAGATCAAGGCACAGAAGCTCTATAATGGCGGAAAACTTGAGGATGGTATGTTTACCTTCTGCCTGTATGATCAGGACGGAAAACTGATTGAAAAGGTTAAGAACGATGCAACGGGTGATGTAACATTTGCTGCGATCGCGGTAGACGAGACTGTATTTGCAAACGGAGAAACAGATGCAGTCAAGACTTACACCGTGAATGAAGAGAAGCCTTTATTCCCTAAGAAGGGAGTGACTTATGACAGCAGGACATTCACCGCGACTGTAGCTCTTCATGATGAGGGCGATGGAACGATCAGCGCGAAGATCACTTGGAGTGTAGATGGCAAAGAGACCGAAAAGGCGACATTTGTCAACAACTACGAGGAATCTCACAAATCTTCCAAGTCCGGAAGATCGAGCAAGACAGGCGACAGCACCAACGGAGCTCTCTGGGCACTGCTTCTGCTGATGGCAGGCGGCGCGCTCGGCGGAACCGTATGGTACAAACGCAGAAAAAAGGTCTGATCGACACTGATCGGATCCATGACTAAGGTTTACTGAGTTCATCTTACGTAAACTCTCCCAATAAGAAAATCGGCTGCAGCGTATGCTGCAGCCGATTTTCTTTGTTATTTAGAGGTTTGACTCAGATGGGAGGTGCGGAGATTTGCCATTCTGGCTCATTCTTTTGGCCTTGTACAGGAAAGTGGAAGGGGACATTCCCAGAAGGCTCGCGGCTTTCTTGCCGCTGATTGTACCATTTTTCCATTGCATAAAGATTTCGTCGAAGTTTTCGGGAAGAGGATTCTCCGGCCTTCCGAACCTGACGCCTTTGGCCTTGGCGGCGGCAATCCCTTCCGCCTGGCGCTGCCGTATGTTCTGCCTTTCGTTCTCCGCGACAAAAGACAGAACCTGAAGAACAACGTCACTTAAGAAAGTCCCGACAAGATCTTTGCCGCGACGCGTGTCAAGCAGCGGCATGTCAATGACACAGATATCTACGCCCTTTTCTTTGGTCAGATATCGCCACTGTTCAAGGATCTCGGTGTAGTTCCGGCCAAGTCGGTCGATACTCTTGATATAGAGAAGATCGTCCTTTTTGAGTTTACGGACAAGCTTTTTATATTTTGGCCGGTCGAAATCTTTGCCGCTCTGTTTGTCGACATAAAAGTTCCGTTTGGGGATTCCATACTCGTTCATGATGATCAGCTGGCGGTCCTCATGCTGATCCCTGGAACTGACGCGAATGTAACAATAAATGCTTCCCATGTCTGTTGGTGCTACTCCTTTCAATGATGTAAGTAATAAGAAGCATTATAGACAGGTTAGCACACAAAACTTACAATCAACTTAAATTCTGACGAAATATTGAATGACAATAGACGGTATATAGAATAAATTAAATCATGAAAAAATTGATATTTTAATGCGGCCTGCTCCAGGAGCTGAAAGTTCCCGTTACCAAGATCTGGGCTGACGGTACTAACCAGGACGGAGTCAGACCGGAAAGCATTCAGGTGAAACTGAAAGGTACTGTTGAGGCAGATCCGGAGGACACTGATTCTGAGGAAAAAACTGTAGTCGAAAAAACACAGACACTTACGGCAGAAAATGCAGATGAAGAAGATGAAACAGGTAATACCTGGATCTACACATTTAAAGGACTGACAGCTTACGAAAAGGGTAAGGAAATCAGCTATTCTGTCGAGGAAACGAAGACAGCTGTCATTACAGGAACAGATGGACCCGGCACATACAAACTTGATGTGCAGGGCAGTGTTGAAGACGGCTTCGAGATCACGAACACTCACACGCCTGAAGTCCGGGATATTACGGTTACAAAAGCCTGGGAAGATTTCGATAACATGAACAGCACACGTCCCGATTCGATCTCAGTGCAGCTCTATGCCGGCGGCACTGCATCCGGAGATCCTGTTTCAATCAGCGGGAGTGGAAGCTGGACCCATACCTGGACGGGAGTCTACAAGTTTAAAGACGGAAGTGAGATTAACTACACTGTTGATGAAGCTGGCGCAATTCCCGGCTACAGAAAGGCAGATACCATCGGAGGAAGCATGACTGCCGGCTTTACCATCACCAATACCCAGGATGTGACAAGCCTGAAGGTCATCAAGGTGTGGGAAGACGCCGGCGACCAGGACGGGAAGAGACCTGAGACGATCACGGTCAAGCTCCTTGACGGCAAAGACGAAATAACGTCCCAGGATATCGAGATCGACAGGGATACCGACAGGTATGAACACACCTTCACCAGCCTCCCGATCTATGTGACCGATGAGGAAGGCGTCCAGCACAAGGCAGTATACAGCGTTGCGGAAGAGAAGATCACAACAGGTGATTACAGCGCGGCCTATGATACTATAAAAGCTGAGGAAAAGGAGATCGAGATCCAGATCACGAACAGCTACACACCTGAGCAGACAAGCGTCACAGTGGACAAAGTGTGGGACGACGCGAATGACCAGGATGCGCTGAGACCGGAGAGCATCCAGGTACAGCTCTATAACGGAGACACCGCGGTCCGTGAACCTGTCACCCTCACGGCAGAGGAAGGCTGGACCTACACATGGACAGAACTTGACAAGTACAGCCCGCACGGAAAAGAGATCAAGTACAGTGTCAAAGAGGTAGAGCCGGTTCCGGAATATGAAGCGGAGATCAAAGAGATCGATGACACGAACAAGATCATCATCAACAACAAGCATGAGGTCCATAAGACCGAGGTGACAGTTTCCAAGGTCTGGGAAGACAACGATAACACGACGGGCGCCCGGCCGGCAGAACTCCTCGTCACGCTTTATGCGGATGGAGAGGCAGTCGAAGAGACAGCCCTGAACGAAAAGAACAGCTGGAAACATACATTTGAGAACCTTGACGTCAACAAGATTGTTGACGGTAAAGGCGGAAATGCGATCGTCTACACGGTAGAGGAGGAAAAGGTCAACGCCTACTACGGAGAGATCACAAAGACCGAAGAAGAGAAAGGTATCACATACACGATCAAGAATACCTATGCTCCGGCCAAACATGATCCGCCGGTCAAGAAGGTGATCACAGGTGACAAGCCCGTCGAAACTGAGACTTTCTACTTCACGCTCACTCCTGTATCCAACACCGCGGGACTGGATGAGATGCCGATGCCCGAAGGATCGTCTGGCAGCAGCAAGACGGTCACAGTCACTGGTGAAGGCGAGACAGAGATTGGAATAATTACATTCAACGCACCCGGACAGTATATCTACAGGGTCGTTGAAACTGCGGGAAGCAACAGTAATTACACCTATGACGGCTCGACATACCAGATCATCTATGATGTCACAGAAGGAGAGAATTCTCTGCAGGCGAGCAGAAAGTATCTGAAGGATGGAAAAGAAGTGGAAGAGATTGTGTTCACGAATGAATACAAAGAACCTACCAAACCTTCTGAGCCTTCCAAGCCCTCTAAACTTTCCAAGCATTCCCGTTCCAACAACACCGGCGACAGCGCGAACGGAGCCCTCTGGGCACTGATGCTGCTGCTTGCAGCCGGTTTTCTTTTATAATTTTTCTATATTTTGCCATTTCTAAGGTTCGCCTAAGTTAGTGGGGATATGATTCTTACATACCAAGGAAACAACAGTTCCAATGAAATGGCACAAGTATAGAAAGGAAAGACAACATGAAGAAGACAACAGCAATGATGGCAGCAAGTCTGATGATCATGAGCCTGGTGCTCGGCGGATGCGGGACGACAGGCGCGGCGACATCAGCAACAACCGCTGCAGTAGAGACAGAAGCAGAGACTCAGGCGCAGACTGACGCTGCTCAGGACAGTGCAGCACAGACTGATACAGCGGAAACCGAAGCAGTGCAGACTGACGCGGCACAGGACAGCGAAGCGCAGGCCGACACAACAGCCGGTTCAACAACCACAAAGATTCCCTCAGCAGAGGAAATCGAGATTACTGAGACAATTGAGAACAATACTGACGAGGAGCACGCGATCACAGCGGACGGCGAAGAAGCATCCTATTCCAATATCGCAGTGGTCAAGACCGGCGACGCGGAAGGCGACGAGGCAGATTTTTATGGCGCGAATGCGGCTGTTTTTGCCACCAACGGGGCGACGCTGACGCTCAGCGAGATCACTGTTAATACCGATGGCAAGCACGCCAACGGTGTGTTCAGCTACGGCGAGGGCACGACGGTCAATATTTCCGACTCCGTGATTGAGACCACAGGCAACTGCTCAGGCGGACTGATGACCACCGGAGGCGGCACGATGAACGCCAGCAACCTGCTGATACATACTACGGGCAACAGCTCCGCGGCGATCCGCTCCGATAGGGGCGGCGGAACCGTCAATGTGACCGGCGGCAGCTATACGACAGAAGGAACAGGTTCGCCGGTCATTTACTCCACAGCGGACATCACTGTGAGTGATGCGGAGATGGAATCCACGGCGTCACAGGGCGTCGTAGTAGAAGGCCAAAATTCAGTTACCCTCAACAACGTGAACCTGACAGCCAGCAACGTCAAGAAGAACAGTGACAAGTCCGAGTGGTATCAGGCAGTCATGATCTACCAGTCCATGTCGGGCGACGCGGACGAGGGGCTTGCTTCTTTTGCCATGAACGGAGGGACGCTCACGAACCTCAACGGGGATATTTTCTTCGTCAACAATACGACGGCAACGATCGATCTGACCGGAGCGACTATTGTCAACGAAGATTCGGAAGGCGTTTTCCTGCGCGCGGCGGCAGCAGGCTGGGGGAGCGAAGGCAGCAACGGCGGCCATGTGACGATGAATGCTTCGGGCCAAAACATTGACGGCGACATGATCGTAGATGAGATTTCCTCACTGAACCTGTATCTGAAGGACAACAGCAGCTTCAGCGGAGCGATCAATTCTGACGGCGCAGGCGGCGATATCTATGTGGAGATCGAGGACGGATCCACCTGGACGCTGACCGGCGACAGCTATATCACAAGCCTTACCTGCAGCGCAGGCAGCATTAACCTAAATGGTCACAAGCTGTATGTGAATGGCGAGGAGTATGCGGAAGGTACTGCTTCTGAAGGAGAAGCGATCGTGGTGGAGACTGCTTCTTCCGGCGGCCATGGCGACCATAGCGGCAGCGGACATGGCGGCGGAACACCTCCTGAAAAACCCGGAAGCGGAAGCGGCAGCGCTGGCCCTGGCGGCGACGGCAGTGAGCCGCCCGCTAAGCCTGACGGAGATAATAGTGAGCCGCCGGCAAAACCTGGCGAGTGATTAACCGCCGGTTGAGTGCCGCTGGAGTACCTCCAGGGGCACATCAACGTCAATAAACAAGAATTGAGACGATTCTGCCATTTGAGTGCCACTGGAGCATCTCCAGCGGCACATCAACGGCAATAAACAAGAAAAGAGACAATTCCGCCATTAGAGTGCCGCTGGAGCATCTCCAGCGGCACATCAACGGCAATAAACAAGAAAAGAGACAATTCCGCCATTAGAGTGCCGCTGGAGGAACTCCAAGGGCACATCAACGGCAATAAACAAGAATTGAGACGATTCTGCCATTTGAGTGCCACTGGAGCATCTCCAGGGGCACTCAACCGTCACAAGAATCCAGGGCACTCATCCGGCACCATACAGGACAAGAAACTAAATAACCTTTAATCTTCCACCCCGCAGAGCTTAGCATAATCCGCAAGATCATACATATTAAAAGACTCATCCGGTGGCAGATCAGGGAATGCAAGTCGATACTTGGTTTTTAACATGCTCACCTTTTGATCAACCTGCGTTGCTTCTAATGGATTAGCTTTTGTCTCATAGGTTGCAACCATATTGATCCCCGGAAACCACTTATCATCCATGTAATTAAGAATTCTTCCTTTGGTGCGATGGAAGTAGTTGTTTTTATCCATTGCTCCGAAATGCTCCCAGATATATTTCTTCACAAGCGAAAATGGAATGTAAAAGTCAGGATAAGGATCACTTTCGGTCAGGTAAAGCAGCTCCTCGTAATGAAACAGAATCCCTTCATCATACAAGCGGTCAGCGATCAACACTTCGGATTTGGAACGCACTTTATATCCGAGTTTCACTTCATACAGTAAGTTCTCCGGATGTTCCTGGTTCTGTGGAAAATCTCCATTATACCAATCAATAATATCGGCATATTCATTTCGGAGAAAATGAATAATGAGAGGCCTGTAAGGCGAATCTACATGGAAGAAATCTGCCGGTTCGCCGGGGCAATTCCGAACTCTGTAAAAAAGCTTGCGAATCGCACCTTCTGCCAAAATAGTGGCGCCCGGACTATTTTTTGCCAAGTCTTCAGGTTCCGACTGAGACGGTTCTTCTTGTGCAATATCATCCAGCTTGCTCTGCCGATTGGAGTATCGGTTTCTGATCAGCTTTTCAATATCATTTATCTGCTTCTGAATGGTTTGGATGCAGATAATTCGATACAGATTGACGGCCAGCTTTTCGGCGAGTTCGGTTTCAGTTTTGCGAAGATCTGTCGTGATGGGATGACCGTTCTTCAGTTCTCTTTTTTGCCACCGGATCCAATTTCCATGTTTGTGGCACAAAAGAATTCCCGGCGGATTATTCCAGGCGAATAGCTTCTGTATATGATACTTCCGGATCTGCCGCAGTGTTTCCTGCTCATTCAATAATTCATTAATAGTAATAGGCCTTCCCCCCTTTTGAAATGATAAATCAGGCATCACAAAATTGATGCCAAAAGACTTTTCTTATAGTTGCTCAACCGTTTTGGGACTTTGCGGAAATCGCAATGAATTTCAGATTCTTAAAGAAGTGGTTCGTGCCCGATGGGGCATGAAACATGAGACAAAGATAGCACTCTCTGATAATAAAAACAAGAGGTTTGTTGGGGTTGTTTGCCTTCTGCCGGTTGGGTGAAGGTTGTGTGTCGGCTGAGTGTCAGTTTATTGCCAGTTGAGTGCCAGTTTATTGCTGGTTGAGTGCCCTTGGAGGAGCTCCAGCGGCACTCAACTGTCAGAAAGGCCAGAAATCAAACAAATTGCCACGGAAGTGCCGCTGGAGGGGTTCCAGCGGCACTTAACTGGCAGAAAGGCCAGGAATCAAGCAAATTGCCGCGGAAGTGCCGCTGGAGGGGTTCCAGCGGCACTTAACTGGCAGAAAGGCCAGAAATCAAGCAAATTGCCGCGGAAGTGCCGCTGGAGGAACTCCAGGGGCACTCAACCGTCAGAAAGCCCATAAATCAAATAAATTGCCGCCAAAGTGCCCTTGGAATAGTTCCAAGGGCACTACAGCGGCAGAACAGCCTACAAACTCACCCACCTGACCAGAAAGGCTTTCATATTTCATCACTTGCGTCAATGTAGTATAATACCCGTATTCGAAACAAGTTAACAATGTACAGACCTGCTTAAACTAAGAAAGCAGAAAAAAGGAGAACTATCATGATCAGAACAGAACACGAATGTCAGGTGGAATACCGCGAACATATGCGCGATGGTGAGGGAACTGTACAGATCACAAACTTTATTACAGGACCGGCAGAACTCAACGAAAAGGGCAGACTGTTTGCCAAAATAACGTTGAACCCCGGCTGCAGCATCGGTTATCATATTCATGAGAAGGATGCGGAATTATTCTACATTATGAAGGGTACCGCAGAGTACAACGACAACAATGTGATCCGCATTGTGAAAGCGGGCGACGTGACAATCTGCCCTACAGGACAGGGCCACGGCATTGCTAACAAGACTGACGAAGTCGTAGAGTTGGTGGCAGTTATCGTCTACGCTTGAGAACTTCCTGCTCCCGCCGAGCGGAGCCAGTAACCACCTGCTCCCGCCGAGCGGAGCCAGTAACCACCTGCTCCCAACAAGCGGAGCCAGATACTTCCTGCTCCTGACAGAGGGAGTCGGGCCGATCGATCTTTTGACCAAAACAGGAGGGAACTATGGCAGTGAGAATGACAGCCGGTAAGGGCGGCGAATACTATGTCCCTTATGAGAACAGGACCGGATGCGAGTCCATCGTCTACTTTACAAGAGATCTTTCCGCGGCAGGGCTTCAGAAGATCTACAAGAAGGTGTGCGGCGTACTGCATGGCAAAGTAGCGATCAAGCTCCACACCGGCGAGCAGCACGGACCGAACATCATTCCCAGACCCTGGGTGAAGAATTTGTTCGAGAAAGAACTGGGCATTTTTGACGATGCGACGATCATCGAGACAAATACTTACTACGAGGGCGACCGCGACACAACCGAGAAGCACCGCAAGACGCTGGAAGTGAACGGCTGGACTTTTGCCGATGTGGATATCACGGATGAGTTTGGAACGACGACTCTTCCCGTCAAAGGCGGCAAGTGGTTCACCGAGATGTCTGTCGGCAAATCTCTTCCGACTTATGATTCTTTCCTTGCGCTGACCCACTTCAAGGGCCATGTTCAGGGCGGCTTTGGTGGCTCCAACAAGAACATCGGCATCGGCTGCGCGGACGGCAAAGAGGGCAAAAAATGGATCCATACAGCTGATTCCGGAAATCAGTGGGGCATCCGCACGGAAGAGCTGATGGAGCGTATTTCGGAGTCGACAAAGGCGACCATTGACTATTTTGCCGGAAGTATCGCGTACATCAATGTGCTGCGCAACATGTCCGTTTCCTGCGACTGTGAAGGCGTGGCGGCAGCACCTGTCGTGACGCCCAACATCGGAATCGTTGCATCCCTGGATATCTGCGCGGTGGACACAGCCAGCGTAGACCTCGTCTATGCTCTCAAGGAAGAAGATCACCACGATCTGGTGGAGAGAATCGAGACCAGGCACGGCCATCGCCAGCTCAGCTACATGAAGGAACTCGGCATGGGCAACAACAAATATGTCCTGATCGACCTGGACAACGGCGAGTGCAGAATCCAGCCCGCAGATGCGGTGACGCACGTGGTGCCGTTTGTGGGATGAGAGACTGAGAAAGATTGTTTAGCGGAATGATTAAAGCCGCCGTACCTTGGAGGTGCGGCGGCTTTTCATATGCCATTTTCTTTACCACGGTACCCCGTCATCCGAGGGAGCCCACCCTTCGCTGAGCATGTCGTAGTATTCCTGAGGGAGGTCTTCCACAGGAGCAGACTCCGAAGGCTTGAAGTTGTGTTGCATGAGTGCCTGAGATATGTTGTCAGGATTTCCAGAATCGGTAACATTGCTGGTTCCTTGTCTGCTTGGAGCACTGCTCTGCTTAGTATTGCCTGCACTCTGCCGCGCGCTGCGCGGCGGAGCATCTTTTTTCTTCTCTCTGCGGTTTCGCTCACGGATCTCCTCGGATTCGGTCAGAATACGGCGGAAGTTATCGATGATAAAGCGTTGCGCTGACTCATTATAAAATACGCGGTAGTACTCGTTGGGATAGGCGCCGGCTTTCTCCATATAGAGCCCAAGGTTCTCGCCTTTCCTGGTGGGAACTGAGTTTTCTTTGCCGGTATCGTTGAGCACTTTTTTCTCCAGGTACCCGTTTTCTCGCATCCATAAGGTGATCGTTGTGGCGGGGACGGGTATTTTTTGACCTTCCGGCAGGTATTCTTCGAGCTGTTTCAGGAAGTAGGAAATCTGCTGGTCCTGCAGATACCGGTACTGCGCCAGTGCATCGTAAGGGAAGATCTCGGAGACAGATTGTTTGAGGGCGCGCTGCGAGATCATGCCGACGGTTCCGCCGCTTTTGTGGACGTCGGTCAGCACTTCGTCGATGAACTTCAGGCAGCGATGGACGTTCATGTTGTTCAGGACTTCGTTTTCCGGGGCAGGTCTGTTGGTGACGGGGTTCTTGCCGTCTGACATGCGCCGGATGTATTGGATGGCGACTTCAAGTCGCTTGAGATCGTAGGTACTCATTTGGACATCTCCCTTGATCCAATTGGCAGCGGCCTGTACAACGGGCCATTAACATAACTCTTTCTGTAAGTGATCAAGTATCTCTTCCGGACCTGCTCCGGGGGTTGAAACCAGTGAATCGTAAATCGGCTTGATTGAGTCCTCTGTTTCTTCCAGTTCAGATGCAATCACTGAAAGACTCTTTCCTTTCAGGACTTTTTTTGCAACAATTTGAATCAGTTTAAGCTGTTCACCTTCTGCACGACCTTCTGCACGACCTTCTGCACGACCTTCTGCACGACCTTCCGCACGACCTTCCGCACGACCTTCTGCGAGGCCTTCCTTTCTTGCCATTTTCCTCTCGTATCTCATTTCCATCTCGTAATTCATGAATTCACGCCTCCATACAGCATTCTTTCTGGCCCTTTTTACAGCCTGATCGAGCAGCGAAACGTATTCGTCATCAGGTGCAGCAATTCCATTAACATAATTTAAGAATGCCAGAACTTCTTTTGACACATCGTCTGCAGTCCCCTTCGTGTTGAGGAATATTTTGGCAGAACCATCTCCTAACGGAATGGAGAAATCCTCTTTACAGAAGTTCATGAAAGTATAGCGATGAAGTCCTTTCCCGAACAGGTCAAAGGGACAGATGAAGATGACGTAAGCCGGCATGATTTCGTCGTAATCCTGCCCGGTGCTGAGCAGGTTTTCATCCATCATTGAGCCATAGTAACGGCTTCGCATGGGAAGGTTCCCTTTGTCATATACCTGCATTTCCAGCGTAAAAGCGCGCTGGTCAGAATCCCTCACGTAAACATCGAGACGGACTGCCTTAGAGTCAATGGATCCTTCTACAGTCTTTTCTGCTTCGACGTATCGGATATCTGTAATCTGGAGTTCGGGGAAAAGCCTTTGCAGAAGGGGAAGACAGTTTTCCTTCTGTCCCATTACCTTGGCAAATAGAAAGCGGTCCTTTATCGTCAGGTTTTCCCACTTGGAAAGGGAAGAACTCCTGTTAGAAGAACCATCGACGGTGTCAAAATACTGATTGTTGAAACTCATGCCGTACCTCCTGACTTGGATGTGTGGCAGACAGGGAGTCGACATGTCAAATACATGCAAATCCGGTATTCCCTGCCTGATGTGAATGGTTGTTGTCAGCAGGAAATATCAGATAGGATGTAAGAAGTGAATTTTCTGCTGTGGAGCATAGAAACTGCTCCGATAGAAATAACATAGTCTCGTAACAGGCAAAAGTCAAGGCGCTTCACTGGCGGCATACAGGAAAAGAACAGGCATCACATAATGACGCCAAATATCTTTTCTTATAGTTGTTCAACCGGTTTGGAGGTTTTGGAATGATTTAGGGATTTGCTGCCGTTTGAGTGCCGCTGGAGGTTGTCCAGGGGCACTTCAGCGGCAATTTGCTTGATTTGCTTGTCTTCTGCCGTTTGAGTGCCGCTGGAGGTTGTCCAGGGGCACTTCAGCGGCAATTTGCTTGATTTCAAGGCTTTCTGCCGTTTGAGTGGCGCTGGAGGAACTCCAGGGGCACTTCGGCGGCAATTTGCTTGATTTCAAGGCTTTCTGCCGTTTGAGTGGCGCTGGAGGAACTCCAGGGGCACTTCGGCGGCAATTTGCTTGAATTCTGGGCTTTCTGCCATTTGAGTGGCGCTGGAGATGCTCCAGGGGCACTCAAATGGCAAAAAACTCGAATTGAGACATTTCTGCCACTTAGGTACCCCGACACCCTCCCCTTGCACCCCTTCCGCCGTTTTGATACTATTGATTTGCACTTGATTAGTAGGTAATTACAGGCGAAAAGAGCCTCACAGTTGCTACATGGAAGAAGATCAGAAGGAGGTACCAATGCGCATAATTAACCTTGTCGAAAACACAGAAGGCACCTCGGGCTGCGGAGTCGAGCACGGACTGTGCTTTTATATTGAGACGGAGAAACACAAGCTTCTTATGGACACCGGACAGACGGATCTGCTGCTCGAGAATGCAGAGAAACTTGGTATCGACCTGACTCAGGTGGATACAGTCGTGCTCAGCCACGGACATTACGATCATGGCGGCGGGATCCTTCCGTTTGCAAAGATCAATCCGACTGCGAAGATTTATGTTCCGGAAGCGGCCTTTGGAGAGTATTACTCTATGGATAAGGCCGGTGAGCCGCATTATATCGGGCTCGCGAAAGAGATACAGGAGCTGCCGCAGGTGGTTAAGGTGAGCGCGGAAGCCAGCCTGGAAGCCAAACCGGAAGCCGGTGAGAAAACCAAGGCAGCAGACGGAATCTACCATATTGACGAAGAACTGTCCCTTTTCTCCGGAATCGGAAGTGAACACGTCATACCATCCACCAATCAGCGCCTGAAGAAGAAAACGGAAGAAGGATTTGTTCAGGATGACTTCGCCCACGAGCAGTGCCTCGTGATCAGCGAGGGTGTCAAAAAAGTGCTGCTCTCAGGCTGCGCCCATCACGGAATTTTCAATATCATGGACAGGTATTGTGAGCTCTTTGGTGAAGAACCGGACTTTGTGATCAGCGGCTTCCACATGATGAAGAAGCACAACTACTCGGACGAGGACATCAACATGATCATCGACACGGCGCTGGCTTTGAGGCAGTATAAAACAGTGTTCTATACCGGCCACTGCACAGGCGTCGAGCCTTACAACGCCATGAAGAAGCTGATGGGAAATCAGCTGCACTATGTACACAGCGGAGATGAGATCAGGATCCGCACTGGAATTGATAGGATCGTGTGGAGTGTTCGTGAGAAAGTGGATCAGTCACAGGATTCAGAGCCGGCAAAAAACACAGAAGCTTCTAAGAATTCATCACCCGCAACAGCACAATCAATAAAGAGTTCAGAAACCGCCAAATCGGCACAAAAGAAGAGGAGAGACTACATGAAATGGCATAGATTTTTTGCATGGGGTACGGTGGCATGCTTTGTTATGACGATGATTACCGGATATAAGAGGAAATAATGAACAGCACATGTAAAGATTGTATGCTGAACAAGCACATTAATAACTATCCGGAGGATGCTCCGGAGGAACTGGTCAGGGAGTACCGGGAGACTCTGGTCAGGATCACGGACCAAACAGGAGCGGTGCCCACCGGACCGGAGGTTTTCTACGAGGTCAAGGCGCTCAGAAAGCGCCTGTTTGGCGAGGGAGAGATGGATTACGCGCAGATCAAACGTCATTTTAACGCGCTGATGCTGGAGATCGAGCCGGAGCTGGAAAAGCGGGTCGAAGCCTCGGCGGATCCGCTTAAGAGCGCTGTGCAGTACGCGATGATGGGAAATTTCATCGATTTAAGAGCGCTGTGCAGTACGCGATGATGGGAAATTTCATCGATTTTGCCGCGCTGGACAAGGTCGAGGAGAGCAAGCTCATGGAGCTGATCGACCGCGCGCCGGATATCACAGTTGACGCGGACACATTGGAGCAGCTGCGAGAGCAAGCGGGGACAGCGCGCACCTTGGCCCTTATCACCGACAACTGCGGCGAAATTGTAATGGACAAAATATTGCTCCGCCAGTTTCTCCGCATGAACCCGGATCTGTCGATCACCGTGATCGTAAGAGGAGGGCCGGTCGCCAACGACGCGACACTGGAGGACGCGGAGCAGGTCGGCCTCACTAAACTGGGGCGCTGCATAGGTAACGGTACGGCGACTGACGGGACGGTGCTCCGTATTTTGTCACGGGAGGCGCGGGAGACGATCGCCCATGCCGATGTGGTCATTGCCAAGGGGCAGGCCAACTACGAGACGCTTTACGGCTGCGGGTATAACATTTTCTTCATCTTCATGTGCAAGTGCATGCTGTTCATGGACCGCTTCAAGGTGCCGCAGTTCACGGGGATTCTGGCCTATGAGGATCCGGAGATCCTGTTTAATGTATATGCGGATGAGGCACTCCTCAAGCGCTATCGCTTCAGACAGATCCTCCCCGAGGAGGGCACGCAGGCCGGAGAGATGGACAGAATCTGCTTTCCGCCGGAAGAGGCTAAGCCGATGGAGATCATGTGCAGATTCGTTGAGAAGATCCCGGAGCAGTTTCTCGTGGCGGTGGACCGCGGGACCGGGAAAGTCGCCGGGTTCCTGTGCGGGATTTCCTCAGATGAGGCGCGCTTTAAGGACGAATTCTTTACAGATCTGTCGCTCAATGATCCTGCGGCGCAGACTGTGTACCTTCTGGGACTCGATATTTTGCCCGAGTATCGAGGTCAGGGACTTGCGAGGGAGCTTATGAAGCTCTATGGTATTTGGAGCCAGGTGAAGGGAAAGCACCGCATGGTCCTGACGGCGCACGAGGAGAAAGTCGGGCTGTACGAGAAGCTCGGCTTTACGGATTTGGGAATCTCGGATTCCACGTGGGGCGGTGGGAGCTGGCATGAGATGGTTAAGCCGCTGGAGGGCTGAACAGATAAGGAGACGACATAATGACACAAAACACAACACTGGAACAGAAACTGCAGCATGTAAAACAGACCCTGGCGCTCGCCGAGAAATACGACCACGCGGTCAACGTCCTGAGCTACGACCAGGAGACGATCTGCCCCATCGACGCGATGGAGGAGCAGGGCGAAGTCTGGGCTTTTCTCAACAATCAGTCCTATAAGCTGATCAAAGATCCCGCTTTTATCGAGGCGGCGGAGTACCTGTACGAGCGCAGAAGTGAGCTGGAGGAGCTTGACCGCGTGATGGCGGAGCAGCTGCACAGAAACTACCTGCAGAGCAAAAACGTGACGCCTGAACTTCAGCACGAGTTCATGCTGACTTTCAACCGCGCTTTCGTGAACTGGAGCAAGGCGAGGGAAGCCGGCGACTACAGTCTTTTTGCGCCTTCCCTGAAAGAAGTGGCGGACACAAACCGGCGCATGATCGAGCTGCGCGGCGCGGACGCTGCGGGCAAGACTGCTTATGATACACTGCTGGACGATTATGAGAGGGGCATGACTTCGGATGTGCTGGACGAGACCTTCGGGGCCTGCAAAGAGCGCCTGATCCCGCTGCTGGAGAAAATCCGCAAGAGCCCCAAGAAGATCCGCACGGACTTCCTGAGCCGGCGCGTGGAGGACGAGCAGCAGGCGAAGATGGTAAAATGGCTCCTCACACAGATGGGCTTCAATTTCAACCGCGGCGCCTTTACGACCTCAGAGCATCCCTTCACGGCGGGAATGGGACGATTCGACACCCGCATTACGACGCATTATTATCCGACAAGGTTCCTGTCCTCGATGTATTCGACCATTCACGAGGGCGGGCACGCGCTGTTCGACCAGAACCAGCCCCAGGAGAACCACGACCACTTCATCATAGGCGGCAAAACATTGGGCATGCACGAGTCGGTCTCCCGCTTCTATGAGAACAGGATCGGCCGGTCGGAAGCTTTCGTGCACTTTGTATATCCCAAGGTCTGCGAGGTGTTCCCGAACGCGGTCAGCCCTTCGCTGATCCGCACTGAGGCGGACGAGTTCACCTACACCTTCCACATCATCATCCGCTATGAGATCGAGAAAGCGCTCTTCGCGAGCGAGATCAAGGTGGAAGATATTCCTGCACTCTGGAACAGGAAATATCAGGAATACCTGGGCGTGTGCCCTTCTTCCGACAGAGAGGGAGCCCTGCAGGATGTGCACTGGACTTCCGGCTTCGGATATTTCCCGACCTACGCCATCGGCAACTTCTACAACGCCATGTACTACAACCGGCTCAAGGAAGAGGTGGACGTAAACGCCGCGATCCGCGAAGGAAACTTTGCGCCGCTCAATAACTGGATGATCGGGCATGTTTTTGACAGAGCAGACAGACTCTCACCCAAGGAATGGATCAAAGACATCACCGGGCGCAAGTTCACTCCTGTAGACTTCCTGGACTATCTGGAGGCAAAATATTCCGAACTCTACGGGCTGTGATCCCGAGGCCGGGAACATAAACTGCCAGTGATAGGGGAGCTGTGATCCCGGAACCGGGCGCACAATCTTACCGGTACTGCAAAATCTGTCAGTTAATGGCTGTTTCAGAGGGGTAATATTGTCAATATTTTGAATTGTGCGAAGCCCCCGGAGCGGTTAAAATGTTGCAATATAGTTGATAAGAAGATTAATTCTGATACAGGAGGAATCAATGACAGAGAGAAGACCCGAAAATATGGAAAGAATCACGACTCCCGCTCTCGCGCAGGCATTCATTGA
Organism: uncultured Lachnospiraceae bacterium; assembly: GCA_902794825.1. GTDB lineage: Bacteria > Bacillota > Clostridia > Lachnospirales > Lachnospiraceae > CAG-791. The sequence goes on along the minus strand of CADBIU010000022.1, from coordinate 1,027 downwards.
GGAGCAGGTTAAAGAGCTCCGCGCGCAGATCGGCGATAACAAGGTACTGCTGGCACTGTCCGGAGGTGTTGATTCCTCTGTAGTAGCAGCGCTTCTGATCAAGGCAGTCGGCAAGCAGCTGATTTCCGTTCACGTAAACCACGGCCTTCTTCGCAAAGGCGAGCCCGAGCAGGTCATCAGAGTTTTCCGCGACGAGATGAACGCGAACCTCATCTATGTCGACGCGGTAGACCGCTTCCTTGACAAACTCGCAGGCGTCTCCGATCCCGAAGAGAAGAGACACATCATCGGCGAGGAGTTCATCGACGTATTCGCTGACGAAGCCAGAAAGCTCGACGGCGTGAAGTTCCTGGCACAGGGAACCATCTGGCCCGACATTCTCGAGAGCGAAGCCGGCATCAAGGCGCACCACAACGCAGGCGGCCTTCCGGAAGACATCGCTTCCCGTTTCGAGCTCGTTGAGCCCGTCAAGATCCTCTTCAAGGACGAAGTCCGTATGGTTGGCAGAGAGCTCGGCCTTCCCGCCAGCATGGTTGACCGCCAGCCCTTCCCGGGCCCCGGCCTCGGCGTACGCTGCCCCGGCGCGATCACCCGCGACAGACTCGAAGCAGTCCGCGAATCCGACGCGATCCTTCGCGAAGAGTTCGCCAAGAACGGTCTCGAGGGCAAAGTATGGCAGTACTTCACCGTCGTTCCGGACTTCAAGTCCACCGGCGTCAAGAACGGCAAGCGCACCTTCGACTGGCCTTGCATCATCCGTGCCATCAACACCACCGATGTCATGGAAGTCACCGTCGAGCACCTGCCTGACGAGCTGATCGACCACCTCGTTCAGCGTATCATCACAGAGGTCCCCGGCATAAATCGTGTTCTTTACGATTTCACGCCTAAGCCGCCGGCAACTGTAGAGTATGAATAATTGCAGATTTGTCCCTTCCCACTCCCGTTGATCCTCAAAATGACACTCCCGCTGAGCGTCTGGATCGGAGATAACTGGGGAAAAGAAGAGAAAAAAATATCATAGTAA